>DQXI01000261.1 GCA_011042305.1 Desulfobacteraceae bacterium | reverse complement strand
GTCCGATAAATTATCCGCCACCCCGGCAGCCCCGCATCGAACAAATGCGAAAGCGACGTGAACCGAATGGAAACCCAACCCAACCCAGCCATCGAGGTCGAGGGACTCACCAAGCGCTTCGGCGAGGTGCAGGCGTTAACCGGTGTTGACTTCACGGTGGGCGCCGGCGAGCTGTTCGGCTTTCTCGGCCCCAACGGCGCCGGCAAGACCACCACCATCAACATGCTCACCGGATTGGCGCGGCCGGATGCCGGGTCGATTCGCATCGGCGGTATCGATTGCGTCAAAAACCCCAGGGCCACCCAGCACCTCATCGGCGTGGTGCCCGACGAGAGCAACCTCTACCCGGAGCTGACCGGCTTCGAGAATCTCTGCTTCTGTGCCGCGCTCTACGGCATCGGCAGGGCCCAGCGCCGGGAAAGAGCGCGCCAGCTCCTGGACACCTTCGGCCTGGCAGACGCGGCCGACCGGAAATTCGCCGGCTACTCCAAGGGGATGAAGCGCAAGCTGACCATTGCCGCCGGCATCATCCACGCCCCCGAAATTCTGTTTCTCGACGAGCCGACCACCGGCATCGATGTGGCCAGCGCCCGCAGATTGCGGCAAATCGTCGAGGAACTGCACCGCACCGGAACCACCGTTTTTCTGACGACCCATTACATCGAGGAAGCACAACGGCTCTGCGACCGCATCGCCTTCATCGTTTCCGGCCGGGTGGTGCGCATCGACACCGTTGCCGACCTCCTGCAGCCGATCCAGGAAAAATACGTGGTGCGCATTACCTGCGCCAACCCGCTCCAGGGCATAGAAAGCGAGCTGGCCGCCGCCTTTGCCGGGCTCGATTTCTCCATCCCCCGCAACGGCGCCATTCGCGTCGAAAGCGACGCCCCGGTGCGGGTCGGCCCCTTGATCCGCTTTCTGGAGGATCGCGGCGCCGAGGTCACCGAAGCCCGGGTCATGCGGCCCTCCCTGGAGGATATCTTCGTGCAGATCACCGGCATCGAGGCGGACGCCATGCGCCGCGAAAAGGAAAAGAAGGGGGGCGGACAATGAAACGGTGGATCGCCTTCTGGAGCATCCTCGCCAAGGACATGCGCACCTATTACCTCAAGCCCCCCAACATCAGTTGGGGCATCATCTTCCCCCTGGCCTGGACCGGGATGTTTTTCATCAAGTCCGGTAGCGGTCTGAACAGCATCCCCGCCGTTTTGCCCGGGGTGGTGGCGGTCTCGATTCTCTTCGGCACCACCTCCATGCTGGCGGTGGCGGTGACTTTCGAAAAAAAACAGCGCTCCTTCGAGCGCCTCCTGCTGGCGCCCATCCCCCTGGAGCTGCTGATGATCGCCAAGACGGCCGGGGCGATTCTCATCGGCACCATCAACGGGTTCATCCCGGTGCTCATGGCGGCTTTTTTCGTCGACCTGTCCCAGGTGGCCTGGGAGGTGTTCGTGCCGGCAGCTTTCATGATTTCGGTGGCCTCCACCTTCCTGGCCCTGTTCATCGCCGTGGCGGTCAGCGAGGTCTTCGAAGCCCAGACCTTTTCCAACTTCTTCCGTTTCCCGATGATTTTTCTCTGCGGGCTCTTCTTTCCCATCGAGCGGCTGCCGCTGTTTCTGCAGCCGCTCTCCTACGCGTTTCCCTTGACCTACGGGGCCGACGTGCTCCACGGGGCCGTCCACGGAAACCACCTCCTGCCTTTTGCCGTAGACCTGACTGTCCTCGGCGCCTTCTGCGTCGCCCTGTTTGCCGCCAGCCTGTGGAACATCCAGCGCCGCTGGATACTGTGACCCGGCTCTGCGGTGACGGGGACGGTGTCCGGGAACGCGGGCAGGGGGTGGCCAAAACTTTTCCGGTGCATTATTATTTTGACTGCTTGATGTGCAGACCGGCGGACGCCGGCGACGGGTCCCATCCAGGAGGAAGCGAAGTTGATATCCCGCAGTGCAAAAAAAGCGCTATGGCAGGCCCCCCTGCTGGTCCTGCTCGCCCTGGCCATCGGCATGGGAGTCAACCAGTGGCGCAGCGACAGATTGGCGCTGGTGGGCGAACCGGCGGCAATAGCCAGTCTCGGCCCGGGAAACGGGGTCGATGAGCCGGCGATAGACCTGGCCGAAGCCCGCAGGCTCTTTGACCTTGAAGAAGCCTTGTTTCTTGACGCCCGCCCGGCCTCCCAGTATGCCGAGGGCCACATCCGCGGCGCCTTGAATCTTTCCTGGCCGCAGGCGGAAACCGAGTTCATCCACGTTGCCGACCGGCTGGATGCCGCCCGGGTGATCATCACCTACTGCGACGGTGAAACCTGCACGCTGAGCCACGATCTGGCCCGGTTTCTAACCGACATGGGCTTTGGCAACGTGCGGGTCTTCGTCAACGGGTGGACCTTGTGGCGGCAGGCCGGCCTGCCGACCGAGACGAAAACACCGGGAAATGGCTGACAAGATGCATTCGAGCGACACGACCGCCGCCGCGGCGACCGCGGCAAGCGAAGAGAAAACCGGCGCCCGCGTCGG
>DQXI01000090.1 GCA_011042305.1 Desulfobacteraceae bacterium | reverse complement strand
TTTGGGTTCGATCTGGCCGAAGCGGTCCAGCACGCCCTTGATGCCGAAATCCGGCGAGGAGGACGACCAGATGGCACCCAGGCTCACCGCGGCCAACATGGCGATGATGGTCTGGGGCATGTTGGGCATGAATCCGGCCACCCGGTCACCCTTCTGGACGCCGGCCGCCGCAAGGGCCTGGGCCATGCGGCTGACCTCGTCGTACAACTGCCTGTAGGTATACGAGGCCAAAGACTGGCCCTCACCCTGGAAAATCAGGGCCGTTTCGTCGTCCCGAAAGCGCAGCAGGTTCTCAGCAAAATTCAGTTCGGCGCCGGCAAACCATTTGGCCCCGGGCATCTTTCCGGGATCATCCACCACCTGGTCATAGGGCTTGCTGGCGATGATGCCGGCAAACTCCCAGAAAAGGCCCCAGAACGCGGGGATGTGGTCCACGGACCATTTCCACAGATCTCCGTAGGTGGAAAGGGAAAGGCCGTAGCGCCGGTTGACCTCGTTCATGAAGCGCACCATGTTGGACTTCTTGGTAAAGGCCGCCGATGGCTGCCAGAGCATTTTCGGATCGTTCACGTTGCCTCCTCGTCTGAAACTTTATGCTGTAACGGGCTCCATTGTTGCCATTGATTCGACCTTAAAACCCATACTTTTTTAATGCTTAGGCCTCGGCACCAAGATCGACATAGACCTGGCCATAGCAGACCAGGCGGTAGATCAGTCGAGCCAGTTTGCGGGCGGTGGCAAATACAGCGATCGAGGCACCATTGCGGTACGCCACGCGGCGATAATATCCACCCAGGACACTTTTGGACTTGTGGAGCGTCGATGCCGACATGCGCAGGGCAGCCGCGACACGCGTACAGGTGGTGGCCTTGAACTTCTTGGGTACCTTCTTGCCACCACTGATCGCGACGTTCGGGGCCAGACGCAGATAGGATACGAAGTGGCCTTCGTCCGGGAAGCCTTTGTAGTCCAGCCCCAGTTCGCTGACGATCACCGCGGCCGTGTCCACCGAAATCCCATCGATGCTGGTCAGGTCACAGCCGCACATGCGATAAAAGGCTTGGCGCAAGGGCTCCTGACCTTTCTTGGCGATGCTGCGGGCCTTTGATTTTGAACGGTGAGGCGGCAGAGGGGTGTCATCGGGGATCAGTTCGGCGATGCATGATAGGATCTCGCGGTCGTAGTCATCGATGACGGCGCTGAGTTGATCGTACATCTTCAGTGCCTGGCAAAGATTGAACAAATGCTCCAGGCGCCAGTTGCCGGTCAACTCATCGGCGATTTGCTCCTTGGATTTACGGCAACGTGGATCGCGCAGTTTGGCCAGCGCATGCGGATCGCGCTCGCCGTCAACAATCGCACGGATGATCGCCATGCCGGTTACCCCTGTGATATCGGAAACGGCCCGATGGACACGGATATTCATTTGATCCAAGTGCTTTTGCATCCGTCGAATCCAGTCCGCGCGTTCATCGACCATCGTGGCGCGTTCGCGCATCAGCGCCCTCAGGCGGCAAATGTCGTCCGAAGGCCGAAAGGAACCGCGCAGCAACCCGCAGGCGTGCAGCAGTTGAATCCACCGGCAGTCGAGGACGTCGGTCTTGCGACCCGGCACGTTGCTGATTTGCCGGGCATTGGCCAGCGCCACCTCAAAGCCGCGGCTATCGAGAACCTCGAACAGAACAACGGGATCCAGTACACACCGGTGCTTTCCATCGCCACGGTCTTGACATCCTGCTCATGGAGCCAGTCGGCGAGACGGTATAGCTCCGGGGTCGTGGTGCCGAAGCATTGGACATTGGGCTTGTCGTCATTGGCTAGCGGGCCCGCAACCCAGTGTTCATTCGAGCCCAGGTCAATGCCTGCGGCATTGGGTTGAATCGCCTTGAGCGACCGACTGGAACGGTTTGGGACCTTTTTCGACGGCTTTTTCTTACGGGCCATAATCGCCTTCCTCCTGGCTGAGGTGCAGGAACGACAGCCCGGGGTGGCGCATGTGTGATTCTCGTCTGGGAGAGAGCGTATGCCTCGTCATTGATCATTGGCAACCCGGGGCCATGCTTGTTTTAGGGGCAGGATCGCTCCATTGTAACAGGGGCCTTGGCCGCTGCCGTTCCAAAACTCAGTCATGCTCATAAAGCCAGATTCGCCCGAGGCTCAAGGAAAAGTTTCCTATACGATCAATCAGGCCGCGCAGCGGCCGGCGGCGGGGCTTGTTTTAAAAATTAACCTCGTCCAATCCCTTCAGTCCCAATATTTTCCTGGCTTCTTCAGGGGTAGCCGTTTCCACGCCCAGTTCTCCGGCAATGCGTTTGAGCTTGGCCACCTGTTCGCCGCTGCTTTTTGCCAGGATGCCCTTTTCCAGGTAAAGGTTGTCCTCCAGGCCTACGCGGGCATGACCGCCCATGAGCAGGGCGTGGGTGGTCATAGCAAGCTGCGTTCGGCCGGCTGCGCACACCGACCACTGGAAATCGCCGATCTGCTGGCGGGCGGTCTGCACCAGGAAGACCAGGTTCTCCACGGTAGCCGGAATGCCG
>DQXI01000049.1 GCA_011042305.1 Desulfobacteraceae bacterium | reverse complement strand
GGGCGCGGGCTCTGGCCGTCTTGGCAGCGCCCACTTTTTCACCGCAGACCAGGTAGTCCGTGGCCTGGCTGACGGCCGTCTGGACCACCGCGCCGAGGCGCCGGGCCTCTTCCTGCATTTCTTCGCGGCTGCCGCCGGTCATTTTGCCGGTGAACACGAT
Source organism: Desulfobacteraceae bacterium (assembly GCA_011042305.1). GTDB lineage: Bacteria > Desulfobacterota > Desulfobacteria > Desulfobacterales > UBA2174 > UBA2174. The sequence goes on along the minus strand of DQXI01000049.1, from coordinate 2,388 downwards.
CCGTTTGCCGGCCAGCACCGAGGCAACGCCGGCAGGGGTTGTCGGCGGATAGCGCCAATCGAGGTCGAGGCTGGCCGCGCGCTGCAGCAGGGCCTGGTGCCGGGCCGCCTTTTCGCAGATCCGCCCCGAATACGCCTTTATGTCCATGTCCACGGGCAGCTCCTGGATCTGGGCCGGCGTAATCAAGCCGATATCTCCCAGGGGCCAGCGCCGCAGCAGAGCGGTTGCCAGAACCTTCTGACGTTCGATTTTTTCCTTCTTTGTCCGGGCACCGCCGTCGTTGGCGACATCCTCGCAGATTCCCAGCGACACGAGAAAATCCACCGCCACGGGAGGGGTACGCTCCAGGTTGAAGCCCCGCTGCCACAGGGCGACGATCTGGTCGGCCTGGGCGGCGATCTCGGCGGCGATGTCGCCGCTGGTGCGCTCGGCAAACCCGTAGATGCGCGCGATCTGCCCGGCGGACGCCTCGAAGAGAAGCTCCAAGGGGATCACCTGCAAAAGCCGCCGGCTGTCCCCGGTGCCCAGGTGGGGCAATCCAAAGGCCGCCAGAAAGCGCCAGTCCTCCAGGCGCTGGCTGCGGCTGAGCCGCACCGCCTCGGCTAGGTTGGCCGCCTGCCCCGGACCAAAGCCCATGGCCCGGTAGTCTTCCACCGTGAGGTCGTAGACCTTGGCCAGCGCACTGGCCCCCTGGTCCACCAGCCGATCCACGGTCTTGATGCCGAACCAGTCGGCGTTGCCGATGGTGTGAAACCAGTGGTGAAGGCGCTGCACGAGCTGGTCGTGGCAGCCGGCGCTGTTGGGGCAGCGCAGAAACGGCCCCTCCCGCTCCAGCGGTGTCCCGCAGGAGGGGCAGCGCTGGGGCAGCGCCACCTGCTCGCTGGGCGTCAAAACCTGCTCGATCTTGGGGATCACCTCGCCGCTGCGGATGATTTCGATGCGCGCCCCCGGTCCGATGCCGTCCTTTTCCACCCGCTCGGCGTTGTGGGCCGTCACCCGTCGGATCGTGGCTCCGGACAGGGAAACAGGGACCACCTCCATCACCGGGGTCAGCACCCCGGTGCGCCCCACCTGCCAAGTGACCGCATCCACCCGGGTAACGGCAGTATCGCCGCGGCGCTTGTAGGCAATCTGCCAGCGGTAGTGGTGGCTCGTGGCCCCCAAGGCCTCGCGTAAACGTTCGTCTACGACCTCGATGACCAGACCGTCGGTGGGATAATCCACGGCGGTCAACTCGGCGTAGAGTTCTTCGACATTGGCAAGAAGATCTTCTCCGGATCCCGTCCAGTCGGGCAGGGACCGGTACGGCACGAAGCGCACCGCGCCGTCGGCCAGGGCCTGGCGCGCCGCCTCGTTGACCGTGTCCGAGGAGACGATGCCCACCACTAGGTTGCGCGGATGCTCGAAAGCGTCGGCCAGATGCTCTTCAAAGTAGGAAAAGGAGACCACGATCTCCCCGAGCCCCTCGCCACGTCCGCCCACAGCCACCACGCCTTTGTCGAAGGCGCTGGTGATGTCGTAGCCGAACAGGCCATCTCCCCGCGAGGCCAACGCCTGGCCGTCGTCGCGGGCGGCCAGGCCGTCCAGCTTGGGGGTCACCCGGAACTCGACCGCGTCGATCCCCATCTCGGCGGCTTTTTTGTGGACGCGCGCCACGAACTGTCTCAGCCCCTCCACCACGTAGGCCTTTTCCGTGGAAAGCATCGGCATTGGATGCCGCACCTGGCGCTTGGCGGAAAAGACTTCCGGTTCCACCGACTTCAGGTAGGGATGATCCGGGGCAACGGTGCGCAGGTGTTCCACCAGCGCGTCATACTCGGCGTCGGGAATCAGCGGTTTCCCGCTGCGGTAGGCTTCGTTGAAGGCTTCCAGCTGTTCGGCCAGCTCATCGGCCGTAAGGCGGGTCAACTCCTCGGGCAAGGTTTCGGTGGTCACTTGCGGCACTCCGATAAAAAGACATATCGCCGGCAGCGAGGCCCAAACCAGGGCCGCCAAAACGTCGAAGGGGCGTCTTGGGGCCGCCGTCTTTGGCTCGCCCCCCGCTGGCCGCCTCATCCGCCGTTCCACTGCTGCGCCTGCATCAGGGCGCCGATACACTCCGCCAGCGTCTTTCGCGTTTCGAGAAACCGTGGCGTGGCAAACCCCGGGCGCCAGCGATTACCGGACAGGCTGTCGGAAACCGCCAGAACGGCAGCCACCTCCACCCCCAGCAAAGCGGCGGCGGCGCACAAGGCGGAAACCTCCATCTCCACCGCCCGGGCCTGATAGGTGTCGACGAAATGGGCCATCCGGCGCGGGGTTTCGCGGAAGACGGCGTCGGTGGTCCACACCGTGGTCCGGTGAACCACCAGGCCGGGCAATGCCGCAACGGCCGCGCCCACGGCCGCC
>DQXI01000197.1 GCA_011042305.1 Desulfobacteraceae bacterium | reverse complement strand
CCGCCGGTGCCGATGTACGGCGCCGCGGTGGAGTGAATCGCCGCGATGGCCCCCATGAAGACGAAGCCGAGCATGACGGGGGGGAGAAACTGGTTCATCAGGGTCGGCACCACGGTGGCGTTACCCAACCCCTGGAAAGCGGGCTCACCCGCGAGTTCCAGCACTTTTGCGCCCATCCCCTGGAAGGCGGTGAAGAAGAACAGGGCGAAGCCGACCACGAAGGTGCTCATGAAGGCCTGCTGCCAGGCCAGCGGCTTGGGACTCTTGATGCCGAAGGTCCACATGGTGAAGGCCGGCGAGCTCTGGATGCCCATCAGGGCGAACATGTAGGTGAGCACCATCACCGAGGTCCAGGCGGTCTCGCCGGGAGCCCCGCCGAGATAGTCCACCAGGTTGATCACCCGCGGCACCTCGAGGAATTTGGTGTCGAGCTGGGCCACCGAGGCGGAAAAACCGCTCCAGCCGCCGAAGATCGGCGCCGTGATGGTGTAGTAGCCCAGGGCGACGATGCCACCGACCAGGAGCAAGAACTGGATCACGCCGACCCAGGTGGAGGCCTTCAGGCCGCCGGTGCAGACATAGAACCAGACAATGAAGGCCATGAAGATGGCGCCGAAGGTCACCGGCACGCCGGCGATGATGTGGAACAGGGCCGCCGAGGCCATGAGCTGCACCGCCGAGTAGAACATCGAGTAGAGGAAGGCGGTGAGCACCACCAGCCAGCGCAGGGCCTCGGTGTTGAAGTAGTAGCAGTACATGTCCGCCGGGGTGATGAACCCGTAGCGTTTGCCCAGCAGCCAGGTGCGCTTGCTGAAGAAGGCGCCGGTGATGGGAATGGTCAGCACGTAGAACGAAGCGAAGGCATAGGCCAGGCCGTCACGCCAGATCAGGCCGGGATGCCCGATGAAGGTCCATCCGGAAAAGGAGGCGGCCGTGGCGGCCAGAAGAAAGGCGAAGAACGGGATCGACCGGCCGGCGATGGCGTAGCCCGACGAGGTCTTTTCGGTGAAGTAGCCTTTCAGCCCCCAGTAGAAGCAATAGACGATGTAAATGCCGAGCATGATAAAAACCCAGGTTTTACCACTCATCTTTCCCTCCTGTGAGAATTCTCAGCAGGTTGCGCGGAAAACCGGAAAGAAGCCCTCCCTCCTTCCGGGCCATTGTGGATGACGGTATCACCTCCTTTCCGCACGGCTCGAATGAATTGACCAAAAACTTGCCCGCATTCATCAGGCCAGGTTTCGGTGGCGGGACCGGCGGCGGGCCGCGGGGTGCTTTTCAACCACCGGTCCCATTGATCACAAGGCTCAGCCCTGGACCATCTTGGTGATGGCCTCCACCACCTCGGGGTTGGCCAGGGTCATCACGTCGCCGACATCGGCCTTGTTGGAGATAGCCCCCAGTACGCGGCGCATGATCTTGCCCGAACGGGTCTTGGGCATGTCGGGCACGATCCAGACCTTGTGGGGCTTGGCGATGGGGCCGATCTGGTCGACCAGCGCCTTGACCACGGCCTGGGCCAGCTCGTCGCTCGCCTCGTAGCCGGGCTTGAGCGAGACGTACATGTCGGGTACCACGCCCTTGATATCGTCTTTCACCGGCACCACGGCGGCCTCGGCCACCTCGGGCACCACCAGGGCGGCCGATTCCAGCTCCTTTGTGCCCAGGCGGTGGCCGGAGACGTTGATCACGTCGTCGATGCGCCCCAGGATGCGGTAGTAGCCGTCGGGAGACTGCACGGCAGCGTCGCCGGTGAGATACGGCCAGTCGCGCCAATCCTTGCTCTCGGGGTTCTTGCAGTAGCGTTTGAAGTACTGGTGCACGAAGCGGTCGCGGTCGCCCCAGATGGTCTGGAACATTCCCGGCCAGGGGTTCTTGATGCAGATGTTACCCGCCTTGCCCGCCCCCCGTGGCAGTTCCTTGCCGTCTTCATCGTAGATGATGGGATGGATCCCCGGTACGCCGGGTCCGGCGCTGCCCGGTTTCATGGGGGTGATGGCCGGCAGGGTCGAGCAGAGGAAGCCGCCGGTCTCGGTTTGCCACCAGGTATCCACGATGGCCGCCTTCCCCTTGCCCACCACCTCGTAGTACCATTTCCAGACCTCGGGCTCGATGGGTTCGCCCACGGTGGTCATGTGTTTGAAGTGGTAGGTGTACTTGGCCGGTTCATCCGGGCCGATCTTGCGCAGGGCCCGGATGGCGGTGGGGGCGGTGTGGAAAATGTTGACCCCCAGGTCCTGGGCGATGCGCCAGGGCCGGCCGGGATCCGGGTAGTTGGGAATGCCCTCGTAGATCACGCTGGAAGCGCACAGCGCCAGCGGACCGTAGACGATGTAGCTGTGCCCCGTGATCCAGCCGATGTCGGCCATGCACCAGTAGACGTCCTCGGGATGGATGTCCTGGACGTACTTGCTGGTGCCGGTGACGTAGGCCAGGTACCCGCCCGTGCTGTGCTGGCAGCCCTTGGGCTTCCCGGTGGTGCCGCTGGTGTACATCAAAAACAGCGGCGCCTCGGCCGGCATGGGCACCGGGTCGACCCGTTGACCGTAATAGTTTTTGAGCAGGTCGTTGAT
>DQXI01000025.1 GCA_011042305.1 Desulfobacteraceae bacterium | reverse complement strand
TACAAATACTGACCGTGACTTTCCCTTTCACGTACCAATACCAGAGGCAAGCAAGTTGACCGGTTTCGTCATGGTTGAGCAAGTAAAATCAGTTGATTTCCGAGCTCGCCGTGTTAAACGTATTGAGCGGCGGAACGACGAACTGTTGTCTGAAGTACTTTCAATATTAGATGCTTGTATATATGAATAGGCCAACCAGGGCATTCAGCAGACCGCAAACAGCCACGGCTACTGATGCCCGCCGTTATGTCACAAAAAAAGGATATGCCATGAATTACAAAAAATATGAGAAAGAATGTAAACGAATAAGAGAAGAAAATAAAAAACTCATCTCTGGTTTTGAGACTTGGCTCTCCGGTAAAGGTCTATCACCAAAAACAATTGATAAACATACTTCAAATGTAGATTTTTATGTAAATGAGTTTCTGTTGTATGAAGACGCTGTCGAAGCCAAGGATGGAGTTGGAGAAATAGGTATGTTTTTAGGATATTGGTTTATTAAAAAGGCAATGTGGGCCAACAAGACGACGATTAAGGAAAATGCCGCAAGCCTGAAAAAATTTTATCAGTATTTATATGAAGCCGGCAAGGTGTCTGAAGAGGCTTTTTCAGCCTTGAAAGAGACGATAAAAGAAGATATGCCGGAATGGCTTGCAACTATGGACAGATATGATGATCCAGAAATTGAAGACATGGAAAAAGTTTGGGGATTTTGACATAACAAATCGCTTCACCTGACCGTTTTTACTTGACCACAACAACCCGTTTCAACTGGATTCAAGAATCGACATGAAGAAAAGGTGCTTTCCTGGCAGCGCCCGGCCCAAGGAAGGCCGCGGCGACGAGAGAGCCGCGTGGCACTGGATCGCCTTTCTGATCGCAAGCATGCTCCTGCTCCCGGTCGCCGCTTCGGCGAAGACTCAATGGGGCGCGACCCTGTTCGGTGCCCGGTTGACCATCAACTCCTTCGGCGACACGCTGTTCGGGGAAGCGCGCTACGAGGATTCCCACCTTGTCGGGCTGGGCCTCTCCCGCAAAATAGGCACCTACAAAGACCTCATCGGCTTCGAAGTGGAAGGCCAGGCGGTAAAACATTTCGGTGACCAGGACAACGAGGAGCTCAACGCCCTCATCGTGGCCCGCTGGCTGCCTTTTCCCTGGGACCGCTTCCTGGACACCAGTTTCGCCGTGGGCGAGGGGGTTTCCTACGCCACCACCGACCCGTCCCTGGAAAACAAGGGGCAGCAGTGGTTGAACTACATCCTGCTGGAGCTGGCCTTCGCCGCCCCCTCCCGCCCCCAATGGGAGGCCGTCATTCGAGTCCACCATCGGTCCGGCGTCTTCGGTCTCTACAACGGGGTCCGCGATGCGTCCAACGCCCTGGGCGTCGGCATCCGTTACCGCTTCTGAAAGGGCGGCTTTTGAAATTCCCTGATCGGCTCCCGGACCTATCCGGGGCGAGCCCCGCTTTCGGCCGCGGCAACCTTCATCCAGCGGGTTGATCGATGTTGGGCAAAGCCCCATTCCCGTGTCATTCCAAACACCAGGGATCTGCAAGGGAACCCGGGCGTTTTTTCTCGGGGGCTATAGCTTGCCACGCTCGATGGCGATGTTGAGGTAAGTCTCCATGCCGCTTTTGGGCGGCACGTAAAGCTCCTCCTCCGGCTTGCGCTCCAGGCGCATGGCCTCGGTGGGGCAGGTGGTCACGCACAGGCCGCAGCCGATACAGCGGTCCAGGTCGATGACCGCCACGTCCTCGGCAACGGCCACCGCCTCCATCTGGCAGCGTTCCACGCAGGTCTCGCAGCCGGCGCACAGCTCTTCATCCACCACGGCGAAGTAGTTGCTCTGCACCGCCTCGGCCGGTTTCGGCTGGAGCTTGAGCGAGCGCAGCACCCCGCAGCAGTCCCCGCAGCAGGAGCACATCCCGCCCACCTTCTGGGAGTTGAACGGCTGCATCACCAGCCCGGCCTCCTCGCTGCGCCGGGCCACGGCCTTGGCCTCCTCCACCGTGATGTAGCGCCCCATGCCGTTTTCCACGTAGTAGTCGGCATGGGAGCCGAAGACCAGGCAGGTCTCCAACGGCTTGTCGCAGCCGCGGCCGGCAAGGCGCGCCGTCTTGCGGCAGATGCAATCGGCCAGGGCTATGGTCTTCTGGTCCTCGAGGATCTTGAGCACGTCTTCGTAGGGGGCCACGGGCCACTTGGACACCAGTTCGCGGTTGACCGGTACGGTGCGCATCACCGGGGTCTTGTGGGCCTGGATGGTGCGGCCGAAGGCGAGCTGGTAGTAGGTCTCCATGTCCCGGGCAAGCTCGGCGTCGATGCGCGGCAGCTGGAACTCGAAAATGCCCACCACATAAGGAATGGCGGCGTACTTGACCGTATCGGGGCGACGCAGCCGAAACAAGAGCCCCTTCTTGGCCATGGCTTCCATCCGCTCGGCCACCTCGTCCTCGGGCCGCTCGAGCCGCCCGGCCACCTGGGCCGGGGTTTCCAGCATGGGGCTCATCTGAAGGAAAAACTCGGCTTCGTCTTGGGTGAACAGGCGGCGCAGCAGCCGCAGCTCGACCTTCTG
>DQXI01000017.1 GCA_011042305.1 Desulfobacteraceae bacterium | reverse complement strand
GGGGGCGGGAATGGAACCGATCAAAAATCGCGGATGGCAAGTCACCATGGCCGGCCTGGGAATCAACCTGGCGCTGGGAATTCTCTATACCTGGAGCATCTTCCGGCTGGCGATCAAAGAGGCCATTGATTCCGGCACCGGCGCTTTCAATTGGGATGTCGCCGCGCTGAATGATCCCTATGCCGTTTGCTGCCTCATGTTTGCCTTCACCATGATCCTGGCCGGGCGGATTCAGGATCGTCTCAGCCCGCGGCTTACCGCCATCATCGGCGGTATTCTCACCGGCGCGGGACTGATGCTGGTTTCCGCTTCCTCGTCCCTGGTGATATGGATTCTGGGATTCGGGGTGCTCACCGGCGCCGGCCTGGGGTTCGGCTATGCCTCGGCCACGCCACCGGCCATCAAGTGGTTTCCTGCCGCGCGCACCGGCATGATCGCCGGTATCGTGGTGGCCGGTTTCGGCCTGGCATCGGTGTACATCGCTCCCCTGGCCAACTTTCTCATCGGCCGTTTCGGCATTCACCAGGCCATGATGATTTTTGGCCTCGCTTTTCTGGTCGTGGTCTGTGGCCTGGCCATGATGCTGGTCAATCCGCCCAAGGGCTACGTTCCCCAGGCCAAGCCCGTCACGGCGAAGCGACCGGCGGCGAAGCCGGTGGAAGATTTCAGCCCTCCAGAAATGATGCGCACCGGGGCGTTTTACAAGCTGTGGTTCATGTTTTTTGCCGGTTCCGGTGCCGGCTTGATCATCATCGGGTCGGTGGCCGGCATGGCCCGCCAGAGTATGGGCGAACTGGCCTGGGTGGTGGTGGCCCTGATGGCCATCGGCAACGCCAGCGGCCGGGTGGCCGCCGGGGTCCTCTCCGATCGCATCGGGCGCACCCAGACCCTGCTTTTGACCATGATTTTTCAGGCCTGCATCATCCTTTCCCTGCTGTTCATCAGCGGCACCCAGGGACTTTTGATCGTGGCCGCCGCCACCCTCATCGGGTTCAACTACGGCACCAACCTCTCCCTGTTTCCCTCGGCCACCAAGGACTACTACGGGCTCAAGAATTTCGGCGTCAACTACGGCCTGGTTTTTTCCGCCTGGGGGGCGGCCGGCTTCATCCTGCCACGCGTCGCGCAGATGATCGTGGCTTATACCGGCTCCTCCCATGCCGCCTACATCATGGCCGCCAGCCTGTTGATCGTCAGTGCGGTGATGGCGGTGGGCACCGAGGCCCCGGAAAAGGATACCGGCGCGCCGGTCTATGCGCCGGGGTTGGCCTACCAGGGATTCCGCATCAACGCCGGGCCTTGATCGGACGCTGGTTAAAAACAGGCAGAGAACCGGTCGCGGACCGCAAACCGGCGCCAAGATTTGATGGGCAGCGCTGGCTGCGGTCCGCATCATTCGGCGTGACTCAATTTATTTTTTTATCGTTGCCACCGGGCTGTCCGTGAGACCTAGAAAAAACTTTTCGCGAGAGCGCCAACTTCCAGTTTTCGGAAACCAGCCATGATCCAAATTCACGATTCCTGGGCGATTATCTTCGTAGAAACCGTGGTGATTGCAGCCGCTCTGGTCTCAGCACATCAAGTCACGGGGGGGCGCTTATGGGGTTGGCTGCGGCACAGTTTTATGGCCGGCAAGGGGCGGGCCCGCCTCGTGATGGGGCTCTTTCTCCTGGCTCTGGCGGTGGCCGCCTTCGGCGTGGACGCGGTGGGACCGAACCCGGTGGCCAATGGGACGGTCCGGCTCCTGTCGGGCGGCATCGCCCTGATGGCAGCGGGAACGTTTTTGCTGCTCCGGCGGCAGCGCATTGAGCGTCAAAATAGATGCCAAGGTTACCAGAAACAGATCGACGCGCTGAAAGGATCTGCCGATCCGGCGGCGCCTGGCGCCATCAGGCATTTGATCATGGCCTTGAACCGGTGCGGCGTGACGTCGGTGGACCTAACCTGCTGCCGGCTCCAGGGAGCGGACCTGAGCCGTACCAGGCTCTACGACGCCCGGATGCGGGGTGCCGACCTTCGGGCAGCGGATTTGCGCGAAGTCGGTCTGACCGGAGCCGATCTGCGCGGTGCCCGTCTCGCTGAAACTGATTTCAGAGAAGCTTTTCTCTACCGTGCCAACTTGCGCGGTGCGGATTTTAGCCGTGCCGACCTGCGCGGCGCCGACCTGCGCGAGGCCGACTTGCGCGGCGCGTGCCTGGACGCGTGCCTGTTGGCCAATGCCCGGCTGGAGGACGCCAAGCTCGAGGGCGCTTCGTTTCGCGCAGCCCGCCTCAAAAACACCCAGGTGACGGTGGGGCAGTTGCTGAAAACCCAATCACTGGCCAATGCCCGCCTGGATCCATCCCTGCGCGCCGAACTGATCGCGGCCCGCGACCCGGTTCCCCATCTGCCCCGGCGCCTTTTGCGGCTCGACGGCACCGTGCCCTTGCCCAAGAAGGCCTCGACCTTGTCGCTGCTTCCTTGAAAAACCCGCCGAAAACCAGATCAATACCGGTAATGGTCCGGTTTGTATGGGCCTTCCACCGGCACGCCGATGTAGGCGGCCTGTTCCGGGGTCATTCGGGTGAGGCGGGCGCC
>DQXI01000164.1 GCA_011042305.1 Desulfobacteraceae bacterium | reverse complement strand
GCGTGGCCGGCCGGTCGCCCTTGACCGGTGCCTGGGCCGATGCTTCCTGCGGGGGTTGGTTCGCCCCGGCCCTCCGTTACGTCGGCTACGACGGAATCGTGATCACCGGCCGGTCTCCTGAGCCGGCATGGCTGCACATCACCGACGCGGATGCCACCCTTAAAAGCGCTCAGGGCATGTGGGGCCTTGGTATCGAGGAAGCCGAAAAACACCTTAAGGTCGATGGCGGTCGCGCCTGTCGCACCCTGGTCATCGGGCCGGCCGGAGAAAACCAGGTGCCGTTTGCCTGCATTTTGAATGAAGCCCATCACGCTTTCGGTCGGGCGGGGTTCGGCGCCGTGATGGGCGCCAAGCATCTCAAGGCCATAGTGGTGGCCACTCAGCAGCAGCAGCAGCAGCAGATGACCCTGGCCGACCCTGAGCGCTATGAGGTCTTGCGGCAAACTCTCCGGGAGCAAATTCGTCAATCGGTCACCGGGCAGGTCCTCGGCGAGCTGGGCACTGCCGCTAAGCTCGAATATCAAGCCCTGTGCGGGGATGTTCCGATTCGCAACTGGACTTCCAACATCTGGCCGGAGATGGGAGAGGCGCTCACCGGCAGCACCCTGGCCGAAACCTATCTGGTCGCCAGGCGCTCCTGCGCCTACTGCCGCATCGCCTGCAAGCGGGTGGTGCAGATCGATGAGGGCCCCTTTGCCGTGCCTCGCGGGGCCGGACCAGAGTATGAGACCATCGCCGCCTTCGGCCCCCTGCTCGGCTCAGCAGACCTGGCCGCCGCCTGCAAAGCCGGGCGGATCTGCAACCAGATGGGCCTGGACAGCATCTCCGCCGGCGCCACCATCGCCTGGGCCATGGAGGCTTTCGAAAAAAAGGCCCTGACCCCGGCGGATACCGGAGGCATCACCCTCGAATGGGGTGACATGCAAACCGTGGTGGATCTTGTCCTGCCTGCCATTGCTTATCGCCGGGGGCCCTTGGGGGAATTGCTCTCCCTTGGAAGCCGGGCCGCGGGACACCGCATCGGCAAGGGCACCGAAGCGTTCACCGCCCAGAGCAAAGGATTGGAAGCGCCCATGCACGACCCGCGCGGCGGGGGCCATGGCCTGGCCCTGGCTTATGCCGTCAGCCCACGGGGGGCCTGCCATGTGGCCACCAGCATGCTGCCCATGGAATCCGGGGCCTGCTACTACCCGGAAATCGGATTCACCCATGAGCTGGAGCCCCTCACCGATATGCACAAGGCAGAAGCGGCGGTCATCGCCGCCGAACTGGGGGCCATTGAAAACAGCGCCTGTTTTTGCCAGTTCGCCGACCGCGACATGACCATCGACCAGTGGGTGGACCTGTTCAATACTGTAGCCGGCTACGACTGGGACGCCAGGGCGATGATGACCGCCGGCCGGCGGGTCTTCTATCTCAAACGCCTGCTCAACAAAGCTTTCGGCCTGACAGCAGCCGACGATGATCTTCCCCCCCGCCTTCGCGAGCCGGCGCGCGACGGCGAGCCGGAGGGGATTGAAATCGCCCTCGACAGCATGAAGGCCGAATTTTACCGACGCATGGGCCTCGATTCCCGGCGCGGCATTCCCACCAAGGACGCCCTTTGCGCCTGCGGCATGGCCGAGGAAGCCGCGCGGGTGTGGCCGACGGGAAGCGGGAAGTGACGCAGCAGGGGCCACCAATGGCTGAAAATCCACCCTCCCCAGGGTCACGCACCAAGTCGCAAATGGAAGAAAATGGCGGAAATGCCTCGCGAGAGGAAGAAATAGATTCATTGATGCCCACAGGGATGGTCTTTAACATTCAGCGCGCCTCCACCGAGGACGGACCGGGCATCCGCACCACGGTCTTTTTCAAGGGCTGCTGGCTGCGCTGCACCTGGTGCCACAACCCCGAGGGCATCGAAGCCCGGCCCCAGGTCCAGTGGCTGGAAACCCTGTGCATCGACTGCCATGCCTGCATCGCCACCTGCCCGCACCGGGCCTTGACGGCCGGGCCAGCAGGCATTTTCATCGACCGGCATCTTTGCGACGGCTGCGGGGACTGCGCCGCGGCCTGCCCCACTGGGGCCATGGAGCAGTTGGGCCGGTTGTGGACGGTGGCCGATCTGGTTGAAGAAATGGCGAGGGACGCAGTTTACTTCGACATCTCCGGCGGCGGAGTAACCGCATCGGGGGGAGAACCCGCCTTGCAGGCGGAATTTCTGTCGGCCGTCTTTCGTCTTTGCCGGCAGCGGGGCATTGCCACCGCCCTGGATACCTGTGGCCAGGCACCGCCGGAAAACTACGCGCTGCTCCTGCCCCACACCGATCTGGTGCTTTTCGACATCAAGCTGATAGATCCGGAACGTCACCGGCGGCATACCGGTCGCGACAACCGCTTGATTCTGGACAACCTGGAAAGTATTGCCACAACCAAGCGCCAGGGGTGGCCGGGAAAGATCTGGATCAGAACGCCCATCATCCCCGGCGCCACCGACGGCGAGAACAATATTGTCGGTATCGGGCGGTTTTTGACCGCTCGAATCGGTGACGACGTGCAGCGCTGGGAGCTTTGCGCCTTCAACAACCTGTGTCGCGACAAATACCGTCGCCTCGGACTGAAATGGCCCTACGAAAACGTAAAGCTCAATTCTGGCGCTCGC
>DQXI01000047.1 GCA_011042305.1 Desulfobacteraceae bacterium | reverse complement strand
GGTGAGGCAGCTTGCCCAGCCGTCCGATCCACGCCTCGACCTCGGTAAGATCCAGGCGCCGATCATCCGGCGGCTCCGGCACGGCGGCCTTCTCCGGCGAAACTGGCTTGGACGGCACCATGGGAATGGTGAGGCAAAAACCATTGGCGGCCGGCGCCAGCGGCAGCCCCCAGGACCGGGCCACGACCGCCAGAAATTCGGCCTGATCGGAAGGTATGCCAGGGGCATCCCAAAAAAGCACCACCCGCCTTACCTTATGGTCGATACCCCAGACCGTCGCCGGCTGCCCAGGAAACAAAACCGTCCCCTCCTCGGTGCAAGGCATGGCACGGGCGAAAAGTCGGGCGCTCGGCCGCACGCCTTGACGGCATTTGACTTTGGGCAGGATGGGGCCGAAGTGAAGGTGTTCTCCCAGCCCATGCTTCTGCTGGTAGGCCGCATAAAAATCGAGCAGGCCGAAGTAAATGTCTTCGTGAACCGCTTCCAGCGGGCAGATACGCTCCCGTCCGATCCCAAGCCGAACGTCGCTTTCCGGCAGGGTCAGCTCCAGGCAAAGCGTCTCCCAGAAGGCGGTGGCCCCGGAGGCCGCGAGGGCGAAGCGCCGCCGATCCATCTCACGGACCAATTGCGCCAGCCAGCGCTCCTGGAAGCGGCGCCAGAACACCTCCCGGTCCGTCGGCAAATCTACATCCAACAATACCCCGCGGCTGCCGGTCAACAGGACCCCGGCCGCCGCTGGATGGGCCCACCGGTTTTCCAGGACCTGGGGCAGGTAGGCAACGCGTGAAAAGCGCGGCGTGAACGTCATCTCCTCGGCCAGCCGCTGGTTCTTCCAGACCCTCAGCCGGTAGGTTTCCGGCAAATCCGCCAGCTGCAGCAGGGTGACGGCGGCCGGATCCAGATCGAGCCGGACGGCGACCAGGTCCGGCCCCGGAAAAGCCTCCTGAAGCCAGCGGCTTTCCATCTCGAGTCCACCAGGTCCGGGATGAAACGGTTGAAACGCCAACTCGATGCGATCAACCCCACCACGGGCCGCCAATGCCGGTGCCACCACCTCCAAAAGCCAAGACAGCCCCGGTTTGTAGGCGTTGAGCACATTGAGGGTCGGGGCATACCCTTTTTGCCGCAGGATGGTTTCCCACTGTCCTTTGAGAGCCTGACGAACCTCCAGGGGGCGGCTCACCAGGATCATCCCCTGGCAGGGCCCCTCGCCCTTCGGAACCTCCCGGATCAACTTCGTCAGGCGCTCGTCTTCCCCCGGCCAGGAAAAACGGCGTCTCAGGGCCTCCCGTGGCGAGGCCGGAGGCAATGCCAGGCCCAAACTTTGTACCGCCCGTCGCATTTTTCGGCGCTCGGGTCCGGTCATCGGTGGCAGGGGCCCCTGACCGGCGGCGGACGCTGCCAGCTGCCAAGCCAGGCGGCCTTCGGCGCTCGAGGCTTCCAGCAGGCCGCGGGTGCGTTCAATTTTTGCTGATTGACGTTGCATCCGCCCGCCTTCTTCACCGAAAGCGGGCAATGCCAGCCGCTGCCAGCTTTCAAGCGCCGCCGCCAGCCGTCGTCCATTGCCGCGAGCCACGATCTCGTTCCCTCGCCTTTGCAAGGAGGGCGCGCCCGGCAATGGGGCCTCTCCGATCACCCGTATCCGGGTTCCCCGGCCGGGCAGCGGGTCCATCGCCGCCAGGGGCAAACGGATATCCGTACTTTCCAGGCAAGCCCGGGCGGCCAGATGGGCCAGGGCGCGGCCCACGGCCCCGTCGAGGGCCGGGGTATCGATGTGAATCGTCAGCTTCAAGGCCGAAGCCCGGGGGGCACCGGCCACGGTTTCGAAAAAAAGGGCATCGGTATCGATTAAATCCAGCGGGCTCTCCGGCGTAGAATCAGAAATATCCTGCGGCTTCAGGGCGGCTTCCGCCAACATTCCCTCCGCGAGCAGGCGGCCGCCATGCCCCCACACTTGCCATTGGGACTGCGGCGCCGGGAAGACCACCCGTTCCCAGCCTTGCGGCATTGCGGCCTCGGGCACCGCCAGGGCCAGCGCGGTCAACAACCTAGCCATGGCCGCCCCGTTGCGCCCCGTCACGAGCACGGTGGCCTCATCGACACGCCGCATCTCGGCCATAGGGCCGGAGGACGACTTTGGCGAGTGGATGCAAAGCCGACAACCGGAAGCCGTCCGCCGCTGCGGCCCGACCACCAGCGGAAACTGCAAGGCGGTAACCTGGGCCGCCAAACGGGCGCAAAGGTTAATGATGCCGGCCCAGACGGAGGGATCCGTCAAGCGGCGCCCTGTCTGAATCCGCACATCAATCCGGTCCGGATATCCGTCGCTGTTGGCATCGACCCATAGGTCATGTCCGGGGAAGAGCCCCTGCAGGCCCAGGAGAAGCGGAGCGGTCATTCTATCGGCCTTGTAATTTTACTAAAATTTCTGGAGCAAGCTTGCCTAAAGTCGGAAATCATCACTGGGATAGTGGACGAAGTGGGACCAGTGGCCATAATGGACACCGATGGGTCATCTCTGGGGTTCCGGGATCCCTCAGGATCGATAATCCGCGTTGATCTTGACGTAATCCGCCGAAAAATCGCAAGTGAGCATCTCGGCGCGGCCCAGGCCCAGGCCCAGGTCCAGGGTCACGGTGAAGGCGTCCTTTTTCAGCACCGCGGT
>DQXI01000069.1 GCA_011042305.1 Desulfobacteraceae bacterium | reverse complement strand
GATAACCAACAACTGACAATCACCAACGAGCCCACCCCATGGACACCTTCGAAACCTTGCGCATGACCGTCTTCACCGCCCTGATGGCCGCCCTCATCGCCGCCGGGGCCTTTGTCATCATCCCCCTCGGACCGGTTCCCGTCGTGCTGCAGAACCTCTTCGTGATGATCGCCGGCCTGATCCTGGCGCCGCGCTGGGCCATCGGGGCGGTGGCCGTCTACCTGCTGGCCGGAAGCCTCGGCCTGCCGGTCTTTGCCGGGGGCACCGGCGGCATCGGCCGGCTGCTGGGCCCCACCGGGGGTTACCTGGCGGGCTACCTGCCGGCGGTGGCGTTGATCAGTTGGACCCACAGCCGCCTCGGGCGCCGGGCCTGGCTGGAAATCGGCGCCCTGGTCCTGGCGGCGGCCATCGTTTACGCGCTGGGGGTCGCCTGGCTCAAGACGGTCACCGCCATGAGCTGGAGCGCGGCCGTGGCCGCCGGCATGCTGCCGTTTCTGCCGGGCGACGCGCTCAAGATCGCCGCCGCCCTGCCCATCGCCCGCACCCTGCGGCCCATCGTGGAGGGGCGAGTTAAGGTGAACCTGGAGACAGTTTCAAAAATCTGACCATGCCCCTGATCGACATCCGGCACCTCACCCACCGCTTTGCCGACGGCACCCTGGCCCTCGACGACATCGACCTAGCCGTTGAAGCCGGCGCCTTCGTACTCATTGCCGGCGCCAACGGCTCGGGCAAGACGACCCTGCTACGCCACCTCAACGGGCTGTTGCGGCCCACCGCGGGCAGCGTGCACATCGACGGGGTCCCGGTGACCAGGGACCCGCAGCGGGCCCGGCGCCGGGTGGGGCTGGTGTTCCAGGATGTCGACACCCAGATCGTGGGAGAAACCGTGGCCGACGATGCGGCCTTCGGCCCGGAGAACCTCGGTCTGCCCCGCCCCGACATCGAGGCCAGGGTGACGGCGGCCCTGGAGGCCATGGACCTGGCCGCCGCGGCCGACATGCCGCCCCATCTGCTCTCCGGCGGCCAGAAGCGGCGCCTGGCCATCGCCGGGGTCCTGGCGATGGACCCGGCGGTCATCGCCTTCGACGAACCGTTTTCCAACCTCGACTACCCGGGCGTTCGCTCGGTGCTGCGGCGCATGATCGATCTGCGCGCCGCCGGCAAGACGCTCATCGTCACCACCCACGACCTGGACAAGGTGGCGGCCCACGCCGACCGGCTGCTGGTCCTCGCCCACGGCCGGCTGGTGCTCGACGGCCCGCCGGGGGCCTGCATGGACGATATCGAGCGCTACGGCATCCGCCAGCCGTGCAGCTATCGTTTCGGCGGGAGGCTGGAATCGTGGCTGAACTGAGCGCCATCGCCTTCCGGCCGGGCAGCAGCCGCCTGCACCGCCTCGATCCGCGCTTCAAGATCGTGATCCTGGCGCTCACCGGGGCGGCCACCGCATCCGCCGCGCCCGTCGGCCTGGCCATCCTGTCCGCGCTGATGCTCGCCGGCCTGCGCGCGGCCCGGCTTCCCCCGCGGCGCCTGCTGGCCGATCTTCGCCCCCTGCTGATCATGCTGGCGGCCGTGGCCGCGCTGCGCGCCTTCACCATCCCCGGCCCGCCCCTCTGGCCGCCGCTGCCGGCCAGCCGCCCCGGGCTGGTGCAAGGGGCAATTTTCGCCTGGCGGGTCCTGGTGGTGGTCTTCGGCGGCATCCTGCTTTCCGCCACCACCCGCACCTGGGCCCTGCGGGCCGCCGTGGCCTGGCTGTTGACCCCGGTCCCCGGTGTTCCGGCACGGCGCGTGGCCACCATGGTCGGCCTGGTGGTACGCTTCATCCCCGAGGTGCTGCACCAGGCGGCCCTGGTGCGCGAAGCCCAGCAGGCCCGGGGCATCGCCGCCTGCCGCAACCCCTTGCGGCGCCTCTATCTCTGGATCGCCGTCCTGATGCGGCGCACCCTGCTCAAGTCCGATCACCTCGCCCTGGCCATGATCAGCCGGGGCTACAGCGAGAACCGCGCGGACCAGCCCCTGGCCGCCGGCCCCGGCGACGCCGCCGTGCTCGCCCTGGCCGCCGCGGCAAGCCTCGCGGCCGTGCTGTGCTGACCGGGAAAACCAGGCCCGCCCTTCGAAGCCTGAAGGGCGAAACACGGCCCGCGCGGGGGGCCGCCGGCAGCGCCAGGACGCCCCCAAAGACAGCCTATGAGAAAGGCCGGTTGCCTGTCCCGGGAAACCGCGTCGGCGCGTCTTTTTTTCCTTGACAAGACCTGCAATCGCAACTAAAAGAAGCATTTTACCGGATTGGGCCGTTAACTCAGTTGGTAGAGTATCTGCCTTTTAAGCAGAGAGTCGTTGGTTCGAGTCCAACACGGCCCACCACCATGGGTCGTTTCCGTCCCCATCGTCTAGCCCGGTCCAGGACACCGGCCTTTCACGCCGGCGACAGGGGTTCAAATCCCCTTGGGGACGCCAATTATATCAGGCAGTTAGCTTGCCTGGTCCGCCTTAAAGTCCGATTGGACACCCCGGCGGACACCCCTGACCCCGGAAACCTCCCCTTTCCGGGGTCTTTTTTTATCCATCGGAAACCATGGCCGAGGGAAGCCGAATCACCTTCCCACCGTGTTCCAGTGCTTCGTCGATCCTTGAGCCGGCGGGTTGAAACAACCCATGGCAGTGCCTCCCGGTCTGTGG
>DQXI01000173.1 GCA_011042305.1 Desulfobacteraceae bacterium | reverse complement strand
GGGGCAGGCTGCCGCGTATTGCGGCCTAAGCCGGAAAACGCTTTTTCGGCATGTCAAAGCCGGTGGTATTAAAGCGTCTCGCACACCCGGCGGACACTACCGAATTCTTAAAAAAGACCTGGAATCCTACATCCTTGAAAAGGGTATGTATCCCCTGGCCCATAACCTCTCTTCAGGAAAAAAAGTCCTTATCGTTGATGACGATCCCCAGATCCGGAGGCTTCTCACCAGAACACTCCAATCTCACACGTATGAAACAGAAACGGCTTCAAACGGATTTGAGGCAGGGGCCAGGGTTTTCAGTTTCAAACCCGGCCTGATCCTTTTAGACCTGATGCTGCCGGAAATGAACGGGTTTGAGGTCTGCCGGCAGATAAAACAAAACCCGGATACCGTTCATATCAAAATACTGGCCCTCACAGGCCATAACAGCGAGACGAACAAGAACCGGATCATGACGGCAGGCGCGGACGGCTATATGGCAAAACCGTTTGATATGGTCCTTCTGACCCAGCGCATCGAGGATCTCCTGGACGGCGATCAAAAACAAGGAAAAGAGGGTTAGAATAACGCATTACGAAAAATCAAAATAAGGAGAAATAACATGCCTGACGAGAGTAGAACCGGTGAGGGCTCTTTCAAGAGACAGCCTCTTGATAAAGCGCCTACCTACATTGGGGGGCTGGATGATATTCTGGAGGGAGGACTGCCGCGGGGGCGCACCACGGTGATCAACGGCGACCCCGGTTCGGGCAAGACCCTGCTGGCCCTGGAGTTTCTCTACCGGGGTGCCCTGGCCGGCGAACCGGGCATCTTTATCGGCTTTGAGGAGCCGGTGGAACATCTGCGGCAGAACGCGGCCACCCTGGGCTGGGACCTGTCCGCGCTGGAGCGGGAAAACCGCCTGGTTCTGCTGGGCGGGCACATCAAGCCGGACACGCTGGTGAGCGGGGATTTCAGCCTCAAGGGGCTGCTGGCCGCCGCTTCGGGCAAAACCCGCGAGATGGGCGCCAAACGCATCGTGATCGACGCCCTGGAGGTCGCCCTGCGCCTGTTCGATACGCCGCAGAAGGTGCGAAACGAAATGCACCTGCTCAACGACTGGCTGCAGCAGGCCGGTTTGGCGGCGGTTCTGACTGTCCGGCCGCCCAAACTGGCCAGCGCATCCTCCTATGAAGACTTTTTCGAGTCCATGGGCGACTGCGTGATGGTGCTGGATGCCCGGGTGGCCGAGCAGATCGCCATGCGGCGTCTGCGGGTGATCAAGTACCGGGGCTCGGGGTTCGGCCGCAACGAATATCCTTACGTCATCACCAACTCCGGCATCCGCACCGCGCCAATTTCCACCGTGGGCCTGCGGCACAAGCCCCTGGGAGAGAAGATCAGCACCGGCATCGCGCGCCTGGATGACATCCTGGCCGGTGGGTACCGGCGGGCGTCCTGCGTCCTGCTTGCCGGCATGCCCGGAGCCGGCAAGACCATTATAGCCAGCACCTTCGTTGCCGCCGCCTGCGAGCGCGGGGAACGGGTGCTGTATATCAGTTTCGAGGAATCCGAGGATGCCCTGGTGGAAAATGTCCTGAGCGTGGGCGTCGCGCTGGGGCCGCACCTCGAATCCGGGCATTTACGTACGCTGGCCAGCTTTCCCGAGGCCATGGGCGCGGAAGAGCACTATATCCGCGCCCTGGCGGCCATCGGGGGCTTGTCCCCGGCGCACGTTGTGGTGGACGCCATTTCGGCCTGCGCGCGCATGGGGGGCCGACAGGCCGCCTTCGAATACCTGATGCGGCTGCTCAATGCCTGCAGGGAGCGGGGCATCACCATATTGATGGCGAACCAGACCATCGGCAAAGATGATTTCTCCGAGATTTCCGGAATCGGCATCTCATCCATGGTGGACTTGGTGGTCCGCCTGGCCTACAGGGAAGATTACGGGGAAATCACCCGTCTTCTGCATGTTCTGAAATCCCGGGGGTCGGTCCATTCCAACCAGAAATATGAATACATCATCACGGATAACGGGATCCAAATCATGGATACGTACCTGGGTGAACGTGATGTCCTGACCGGGACCGCGCGGCAGGTGCAGGAGGCCAAAGACCGGGCCGAGGCCCAGCGGCTCGAGTATGACATCCAGACCAAGGAGCTGGAGTTGAAACGGTTGCAGCTCATGCGCGACCAGATGGCCGAGGGCGTGGCCAGGCGGGCCGCCATGCGGGACGAAGGGGCATCCTCCAAACGGCGGCACGAATCGACCGGAAGCGGTGAGGAGAAATGAGCCATGGAATCGAACAAGGTAACATCGGCAAAAGAGAACGAGGCCGGCTTTCCGTTTTATCGTCTACGGCTCTTCGTTGCCGGCGATGAGCCCAATTCGCTCAAGGCCAAAGCCGTCCTGTCGCGCCTGTGCGACGAGCATCTGAAAGATCGGTGTGAAATCCGGATCGTGGATGTGTTCGAGGACTACCAGGCCGCCATCGACCACGGGGTGATCGTGGTTCCGGCCCTGATCGTGGAGGCGCCGCTTCCCGTGCGCACCATTGTCGGCTCAATGACAGATGAGGACAAGGTGCTGGCGGAGCTGGGACTGCACGGGAAAGGAGGGCGGCCATGAGCGATCAAAGGCCATCATACGACGAACTGCGGCAGCGGCTCGAACAGGCCGAGGCGTCCCTCGCTGCCCTGCGCCGGGGAGAGGTGGACATGGTGATGGGAGCGGAT
>DQXI01000228.1 GCA_011042305.1 Desulfobacteraceae bacterium | reverse complement strand
TAAAGCACAGGGCGTACAATCCGGCCGAGAGCGCCAAAGCGATTCAAATCGATTCCAGCAAGAGCCGGGCAGAGAAAACCACACCCTGTTGATAGCGCCGGCAAGGAGGGTTGTGTATGCCGTGGATCAAGGCAGAAGATTGTATCGGCTGCGGGGATTGCGTTGAAGCCTGCCCCGTGGATGCCATTGTGATGGAGGATGTGGTGGCGGTGATCGACATGCGCGACTGCATCCGTTGCGGCACCTGCCACGATGCCTGCCCCCAGGGGGCGGTGCGCCACGACGGGGAAAAAATTCCCGAAGAGGTGGCAGCCAATGTCACCCGGGCCTTGGCCTGCATGGACGCCTGCGCCCGTCACCTGGGCGGCGAAGACGAACGGGAAAAATGCCTTGAGCGCATGATCAAGCACTTTACCAAGCAAAAGACCGTGGCCGAAAAAACCCTGGAGCGGCTTCAAGCGCTGAAGCAGGAACTGGCATCGGGGTGAAAACGCCCATCGTGATGGCGGCCTTCGGCACCCGCCGGACCGCCGGCGGCCCCTACGACCGGATCGACCGCCAGGTGCGAAAGACCTTTGCCGGCCACGCGGTGCACTGGGCCTTTTCATCCCGGGTGGTAAGCCGCATTGCGTCGCGCCAGGGGGTTTCGGTGCCCCCCGGCCCGGCGCAGGTACTGTCCGATCTGCATGCCGCCGGCCACCGCTGGGCCGTGCTCCAATCGACCCATGTGCTCTGCGGCCACGAGTTTCACCGCCTGCTGCAAGACGCCGCCGCGGCCCCCTTGCGCGTCTCGGTGGGCCTGCCCCTGCTCACCGATCCGTCGGACTTTGAAACGGTCGCCGACCTGCTGGCCGACACCTGGCGGGCCGAACCGGATGCGGCCGCTGTCTTCGTCGGCCACGGCACGGATCATCCCACCTGGACCGCCTACCCGCTCTTGCAAAGCCTGCTGCGCCAGCGCAGCGCCACCACCGCCTTCATCGGCGTCCTGGAGGGCCGGCCGGGCATCGACGACATTATCAGGGGGCTGAGGGCCGCCGGCGCCGCCCGGGTCCGGCTGGTCCCGCTGCTGCTGGCCGCCGGCAATCATTTTCTGCGGGATCTGACCGGAGACGACCCGCAATGCTGGCAGCGCCGCCTGGAAGCCGCCGGCTTCAGCGTCCAGCCCGTGGCCGAGGGCATCGGCCGATGCCCGCAAATCGGCGCCCTGTTTTGCCGCCACATCGCGGAAGCCCTGGACGTGATTCCGTCTTCCACCTTGCCACCAGACGCTGCTGCGGAATGACGGCACACTACCCCCGGCGCCTCGTCAACTTCCGATAATTTCATTCAATCCCTCGACAATGCTGGCCAGTTCTTCCGGAGACGCACTGCCCATCTTCGTTCCGGTTCTTTTGGTGGAAAGCGTACGGACTTGGCTGATCTTTACCCAGGATTTTTTGGGAAGGTTCGAATCTGAAAAGCTCAAGCGTCAGCGGAAATCCCGCCCTCGCGTCGTCATTTCCTTTTACAGCAACCCCACACCGCTCTCCCAGGGCGGCGGGTCGGCGGCATGATGGCGCAGCCACCGGGCCATCACCATCGCGCACATGGCCAGGCACTCCATGTCGAGGTATCCCTGGGCGGATCGCTGAAACAACAGGGTGCAGGCGGCGGGAAAATCCGCGTCGAGGTCGTTGAACACCAGCGCCAGGGGCACCTTGGGCAGGGCCGCAAAGCGCACCACAAGATCGGCGGTCATCCCCAACGCCGCCTGCCGCCCCCCCAGGCGGCGGCAGGCGGATTCCAGCTCGCCGCTCCGGCCGGCGAAGTCCTTGGCAACGGGCCGCTCGGCGGTGTTGAGAAACCCCTCCACAAACGGCGCGGCGTCCTTGAAATCCTTGTAGGTCACCCACTCCTCGCCCGTGGGCGCCGCGTCGGGACAGAGCAACAGGTACTTGAACAGGATGACGCTCACCGCGTGGCTCGCCGGGCGGCCGCCGGGGCCGACCACCCCCTCGGGGGTCACCCGGTGGTCGAAGCCGAAAAAAGGGATCACCGCCTGCCGGCCCTCGACCGCAATTCCCAGCCGATCCGCCCGCCGAACCAAATCCAGGCCGGCGATCTGTTGCAGGTAATCGGCGATGATTCGGTCGAAGGCTTCGGATTTTTGAATCATTGTTTCACCTCCTTGCGCAATCATCGCATAGAACGGCATGGATGTGAGCGTCGACCTTTTCGGCATCCCCCTCGGCGAGATGACCGATCTTTTTCAGGATGAGCCGGTTGTCCAGGGTAAAAATTTTGAGTCGCACAAGGCAGGACACTTTCAGGCCGGCACTTTGAAAATCGACAAGGGGCGTGTCGGTCGGCCAGGGAGGGGATTTCTTGGTGGTGACCATCGCCATCACCGTATGCCCATCACGGTTGAATCGCCGATTACTCAACACCAGCGCCGGCCGTCGCTTGGCAGCGGCCCGATCCGAAAAGGGAAACGGTACGACGACCATGTCGTAGCGCTCACAGATCACGGAACGCCTCTTCGTCCTCCGGGCTGTTCCACTCTTCGAGGGTCTCACTCACGGCGGCGTGGTAAGCCGCATCAAACGGTTCGACTTTTTTAAGCCGCACCGTTTTTCCTTCCAACTCGTAGGCGATGAGATCGCCGGGACGCGTCCCCATGGCCGATCGAATCTTGGCCGGAATGGTGATCTGCCCTTTGGCCGATATTTTACTGATATGCATGT
>DQXI01000245.1 GCA_011042305.1 Desulfobacteraceae bacterium | reverse complement strand
GAGATGGAAGAACAGTTCGGCGCCCACAACTACAAGCCCCTGGACGTGGTGCTCACCCGCGGCGAGCGCGTCTGGGTGTGGGACGTGGAGGGCCGTCGTTACATGGACTGCCTGTCGGCTTACAGCGCGGTCAACCAGGGCCACTGTCACCCGGTGATCCGCCAGGCCATGATGGACCAGGCCGCCCGGCTCACCCTCACTTCCCGGGCCTTTCGCAACGACCAGCTCGGGCTGCTCTACCGGGAGCTGTGCCAGCTGACCCGCTCTCACAAGGTGCTGCCCATGAACAGCGGCGCCGAGGCGGTGGAAAGCGCCATCAAGACGGTGCGCAAGTGGGGATATCAGCACAAGGGGGTCCCCGAGGACCGGGCCGAGATCATCGTTTGCGCCAACAATTTCCACGGCCGCACCATCACCATCGTCAGCTTCAGCACCGACCCGGCGGCCCGCGGCGGCTTCGGCCCCTTCACCCCCGGCTTCAAGATCATTCCCTTCGGCGACGCGGCGGCCCTGGAAGACGCCATCACCGACCGCACGGTGGCCTTCCTGGTGGAACCGATCCAGGGCGAGGCCGGCGTGATCATTCCGCCGGAAGGCTACCTGCGCCAGGTGCGCGAGATCTGCACCCGCCGCAACGTGATCCTCATCCTGGATGAAATCCAGACCGGTCTCGGTCGTACCGGCAAGATCCTCGCCGAGGAGCACGAGGGCATCGAGGCGGACCTGACGCTGATCGGCAAGGCTCTTTCGGGCGGCTTCTACCCGGTGTCCGCCGTTTTGTCCAACTCCGAGGTGATGGAGGTACTCAAGCCCGGCGAACACGGTTCCACCTTCGGCGGTAACCCCCTGGCCTGCGCCGTGGCCCGCACCGCCCTGCGGGTGCTGGTGGAGGAGGGTATGGTGGCAAACGCCGCCGAGATGGGGGCTCGTTTCCTCGACGGCTTGCGCCGGATCGACAATCCGCTGATCAAGGAGGTCCGCGGCCGGGGATTGATGCTGGCCGTGGAGTTTTTCCCCGAGGCCGGCGGCGCCCGCCCGTATTGCCTTGCCCTGAAGGACCGCGGCCTGCTGTGCAAGGATACCCACACCGATACGATCCGTCTCGCCCCGCCTCTCGTCATCACCCGGCAAGAGGTCGACTGGGCCTTGGAGCAAATCGCCGCCGTTTTGGCCGCGCCTCCTTCCTGAGGCGCCCGCCAAAAACGGGCCGGCCCGTTGAGCATAAACCGTTAGTCAGTGTCCGTCCATAAATGGCCTTTTTGTCCAATCTCTGTGTTCTGCTCAAAAAATAATCCTCGGAATATCAACCATATGCCTGCGGTTATTTTTTTTCGCAGGCCTTGATCTTGAACAAAAATTCTCATTTCTGGATGGACACTAGTCAGGGGTGCGGTTTTTTGCGTCCGCTGAATTTAAATGCCGGCATAAGTATTCGACTACCTCCCGATCCAGCGGAAATTGGCCAGGCCGGTTCCGGGGCATTGCCCGTTCTTTGGATAGTTCCTCGCGCGGCACGATCACGCGCAGTCCGAAGGGAGTGCGCACCTCGACAGCGTTATCGTCCGCCACCACGTGAGACCCGTCCAACTTCAGGGCGGCAGTGCCTGAATTGATGATCAATTTGCGGTTGGCGAGGCGGTCCTCTCGGGAGGGCGCACAGACGCTGCGGCAAAACCCGCATACGGTGTAGTAAAACCAGTCGGGATCAAAGACCGCCTGCCGATAGTCGTTAAAACTGTTATCGGCGGCCTGCATCTGGGGGTCCGCCTTCTGAAGGCGGATGCACAGCGAATCAAATTCTTGCTTGTCTTCGGGCAGCGGACGGCCAAGACGGTAGGGACTCCAGTTCGACCAGGTTCCGGAGGACGCCAAGCCCTCGTAGCCGGTGCAGCCGATCCAGCAGCAGGTGTTGGGCCGCTTGCGGGATATGGTTTCCGTTACGCCGGCGACCGTGACTTGGGTCGAAGCCTTGGGGTGAATCATTCCAACGGGGCAGACCAGGCTGCACATTTTGCACCCGTCGCAGGGATGCGCTTCATCCGGCATGGGGGTGTCAGGCGTCAAGGCGGCGGAGGTTAAAACGCTCCCTAGCTCAACCAGCGCGCCGTAATCCCTGGTGAGCAGATTGCCGCTCCAGCCCAGGCGCCCGATCCCGGCGGCAAGGGCCGCATAACGGTGTGAAAAAGCAGGATGAAACTCGGTCATTTCTGTTACATCGGTGACGCCTTTCTCGGGCCGATAGTTGTTGTTGAGGTCAACGTTGACGGCTTCATATCCTTCCGTTCGTAGTTGTTCGGCAAGCCTGTCGCCGATCGTATAAAGGGTCTGCGCGATGGTTTTTCGGTTTTCGCAATGAGGCCGCCAACTTTTTTTGCTGATGAAGTCCTGAACAATATTCCTGTCAAGGGAGAGCGCAAAAGAAACAACCGAGTTTGCAGATGGCAGAAGGTAGCGCGGATCGGCGGAGGGCGGCCCGTCTGCCAGGAGGGCTGTGGTGGTGATGCCGACCAAATCGGCCCCCAGACGCAAGGCCAGGGATTTTATCTTCGCTTCAATGGAATCCATGTTGACCTTTCATGAAAATGCCATCCCCCAGCGCGCAAAACCGGCGCCAATGGAGGGCAGCGGAATTGCCGGCCCGGGTTGATGCGGTTGATGAACATTCATGCCTCCCGCAAAACCGCTTGGATTTTTTCGGCAATGTCGCGAAGCGTGAACGGTTTCTGGATAAAGGGTGTGCCCGGATCGAGAACGCCTTGGTGGACGACGGCGTTGTCCGTGTAGCCGGACATGTACAG
>DQXI01000089.1 GCA_011042305.1 Desulfobacteraceae bacterium | reverse complement strand
GTTATCGGTTGTTCGGTTAAAAAAACACCTGTTTGTAACAGAGGAGCGGCAAGTGGCCAACATCGTGATCGTCGGCACCCAGTGGGGCGACGAAGGCAAGGGAAAAATCGTGGACATGCTGGCCGAACGGGCCGACATCGTGGTTCGTTTCCAGGGCGGCAACAACGCCGGCCACACCATGGTGGTGGGCGGAGAGCAGCTCATCAGCCACCTGATCCCCTCGGGCATCCTCCAGGGCAAGATCTGCATGATCGGCAACGGCGTGGTGGTGGACCCGGAGGTGCTCATCGGCGAGCTGGACAAGATCGCCGACCGGGGCATCGAGATCGGCCCCGAGCGGCTGCGCATCAGCGAGCGGGCTCACCTGATCATGCCGTACCACCGGCAGATCGACCATGAGCGCGAAAAGCACAAGGGGGAGCGCAAGATCGGCACCACCGGCCGGGGCATCGGCCCGGCTTACGAGGACAAGGCCACCCGCCGCGGCATCCGCTTCGTGGATCTGCTCGACGCGGACGTCTTCGCCCAGCGCCTGGAGGCGATCCTGGACGAGAAAAACTTCTACCTGGAGCGCTACTTCGGCGCCGCCCCCCTGGCCAGCGGCCCGATCCGGGAAGCCTACACAGCCTTCGCCCAGCGCCTGGCCCCCCACGTGACCAACGTGTCCCGGGAA
Organism: Desulfobacteraceae bacterium; assembly: GCA_011042305.1. Lineage (GTDB taxonomy): Bacteria > Desulfobacterota > Desulfobacteria > Desulfobacterales > UBA2174 > UBA2174. The sequence continues at coordinate 2,133 of DQXI01000089.1, read as the reverse complement.
CTGGCCGACGCCCTGGCCGCCGGCCGGCAGGTCCTCCTGGAAGGCGCCCAGGGAACCCACCTGGACATCGACCACGGCACCTACCCCTTTGTCACCTCCTCGAACACGGTGGCCGGCAACGCCTGCGCCGGGGCCGGCATCGGCCCCCGGGACATCACCGGGGTGCTGGGCATCGTCAAGGCCTACACCACCAGGGTGGGCGCCGGGCCCTTCGTGTGCGAGCTCACCGACGAGATCGGCCGGCGGCTCCAGGCCACCGGGGCCGAGTTCGGCGCCACCACGGGCCGCCCGCGCCGCTGCGGCTGGCTGGACGCCGTGCTGCTGCGCAACAGCCGCCGCCTCAACGGGCTCACCGGCCTGGCCATCACCAAGCTGGACGTGCTCACCGGCATCGAGCCCCTGAAGATCTGCACCGCCTACCGCCACGGGGAAGAAATCATCGAGGACTTCCCGGCGGATCTCAACCGCCAGGCCCGCTGCACGCCGGTCTACGAAACCCTGCCCGGGTGGAACGAGGATATCTCGGCGGCCCGGCGCCTCGAGGACCTTCCGCCGGCCACCCGCGCCTACATCGACCGCATCGCCGAGCTTTCCGGTGTGCCGGTGCAGATCGTCTCGGTGGGGCCGGGGCGGGACCAGACCATCGTGGTGAGTCATCCGTTCGCGTAGTGGGCCGGACGGTCATTTTTATCAACCGCCCGCTCGCTTCGCACGCAAAGAACGGCCAAGGCTGTTTTTTTGCCCGCGGGGCCGATCAAGACCTGCTTTTTTTCCGCGATATCGATGGCCAGGCCCGCGGCAACGGCGCAGCCGGGCACCGCGTCCAGCAGCCTGATTCACTTGCAAAAAGGATTTTCGGGCCACGGGCCACAGCGCATACAGAGAAAAAATCTCAATGCGCTTTCCGGTGATTCCGGCCTTCTTGCAATCGTCAGGTTCAATCGCCTGCCGAGTTCAGGATAACGTTTTCTCAAAGATGCCCGCCGCCTTCAGGAGGCGCTCCGTCTCTCCGGGGGTGAGAAAGCGCCACTGCCCCGGTTTCAGCTTTCCCAGCCGCAGGTTGGCAAAACGCACCCGTTTCAATTTTTTCACCCGCCCCCCCACCGCTTCCACCATGCGGCGGATCTGGCGGTTGCGCCCCTCCCTGAGCACGATGCGAAAGCGCGAGGCGCCCAGGCCCACCACCTTGGCCGGCCGGGTGCGCCGGCCGTCCAGGACGATCCCCTCGGCCAGTTGTCGCAGCACATCATCGAACACGGGAATGTCCACTTCCACGATGTACTCTTTTTCATGGTCGAAGGAGGGGTGCGACAGCCGGTGGTGAATCCGCCCGTCGTTGGTGAGCAGCAGCAGCCCGGAGGAATCCTTGTCCAGCCGCCCCACCGGGAAGACCCGCCGGGGCAGGTCCACCAGGTCGGTCACCACCCGCTGGCCCGGGTGCCGGCAACTGGTCACCACCCCCACCGGCTTGTGCAGGATCAAATAGACCAGCTCGGTTTCCAGGACGGCGTCGCGACCGTCCACGGCCACGCGGTCCATTTCGGGATCCACCATGGTCCCCGGAGCCGTCACCACCTGCCCGTTCACCGTCACCCGGCCGGCGGCGATGAGGGCTTCGCCCCGGCGCCGGGAGCAGACGCCGGCCCGCGAGAGGAATTTTTGCAGGCGCATGGGGAAGGCGCCGGCGGCGCGTTGGGCATTCATGGGTTAAAGCACCAAGTGGACGTTGTGGACCGGATGGACCAAGTTCGAGGTTCCGGTTTCGAATTTCAATTCTACAGGAGCCGGGCGATCATTGCCACGGTGCGCTCCACCGCCCCGCGGTGGGACAGGAACACGCCGCGGGCCGCTGCGCCCATGCGGCGGCATAGGCCGGGATCGGCCAGCAGGCGCCCGCCCTGATCTTCCAACGCCCGGGCGTCGGCAACCCGCACCGCGCCGCCGGCCTGCTCCAGGGCGTCGGCCACCTGGGCGAAATCGCTCATGTCCGGCCCGTAGAGCACCGGCCGGGCCAGGGCCGCCGGCTCCAGCGGATTGTGCCCCCCGCGCCCGGCGAGGCTGCCGCCCACGTAGGCCACGCTGGCGGCGGCGTACAGGCGCCGCAAGAAGCCCATGCGGTCCACCACCACCACC
>DQXI01000052.1 GCA_011042305.1 Desulfobacteraceae bacterium | reverse complement strand
GCGGCATCAGCACCATGACCGACATCGAAGCCATTGAAATCCTGGGGCAGGGCCGCCTCGACTTCACCGTGGGCAGCGCCCTGGATATCTTCGGCGGCCGGAAGCTTTGCTACCGCGACCTGGTCGAGCGCTACGGCCCCGTGCCCTGTTGACTGCACATCGCTTACAGGAAAGGAAACCCCCATGCCCGAACCCCTGCGCGGCATCTTCGCCCCCGTTGCCACTGTTTTCGACGCTGCGGGGGAATTGGACCTGGACGCTTTCGCTGAAAACGTGGCCGCCTACGGCGCCACCGGGCTCGCCGGTCTGGTGGTGCTGGGCAGCAACGGCGAGTTCGCCCTTCTTTCCGGCGATGAGAAAGTCAAGCTGGTGGAGGCGGCGCGGCGGCACTTGCCAGCCCAAAAGCGCATTATCGCCGGTACGGGGTGCGAGTCGCTGCGGGAGACCGTCGCCTTGACGGCGCGCTGCGCCGATGCCGGGGCGGACGCGGCCCTGGTGGTGACGCCCCATTACTACAAAAAGGACATGAACGAGGCGGCCCTGGAGGCGTTTTACATCCGGCTGGCGGACGCCTCGCCGATTCCGGTGATGCTCTACAACATGCCCGGCAACACCGGGGTGAACCTTTCGGCCCCCCTGACGCTGAAGCTGGCGACCCATCCGAACATCGTGGGCATCAAGGACAGCGGGGGGAACATCGTGCAGATCGCAGAGGTGCTCGCCGGGGCTCCGGAAGGCTTTGCGGTTTTCGCCGGCTCGGGCAGCTTCCTGCTGGCCACCCTGGCGCTGGGTGGGGTGGGCGGCACCCTGGCGGTGGCCAACGTGGTGCCCGACCTCTGTGTCCGGATTCAGGAAAGCTACCTGCAGGGGGATATGGCCACGGCCCGCCGGATGCAGTTGGCCCTGCTGCCGCTCAACGCGGCGGTGACCGGTCGCTTCGGCATCGGCGGCATGAAGGCCGCCATGGAGCTTGTGGGCTACAGGGGCGGGATGCCCCGGCCGCCCATCCTGCCGGCCAGCCCCGCGGTGCGTTCCGAGATCGCCCGGATCCTGGCGCAGCTGGGCGTGGCCACGGTTCAGGGAGCCTGATTCGCGCCGCGTGGGCCGGTACACTTCGCGTTGGAGATTCATTCGTTATGGGCAGGGGTTTATAATTCGCCCTTTGACGGCCGCTGCGTTCAGTTGCGGCTTGGTGGTCATCAAGGCAGCCGCCTGCTGCCGGGCGAACAGTCAGCCGAAGTGGCGCAGCAAGGCGAGCACTACCCGGCCCTCGGCCTACCGGGGTGCCAAGGGAACAACGCCCCCTTCGAATTTCTCCACTCTTTTCACACCCTGGGGCCCTGCGCTGTTTCCTCAAAAAAGAAGGCACAATAAATATAGCACTGCCGGAGCCTGCTCTTCCAGAAGGAAGAAATTCACGAACCGACACTCCAGGAGGCCCTTGCCCTGTAGCGTCGGTCAGTTTCTCGGCAGCCCCCACCCGTAGCAGGTCCGTGCAGCCGCTCTGCGTCAGCAGGCCCGGCGCGAAACGGCGAAAGGCCGCATCCGGCGCCATCACCCTGGTAAAGGCACAGATCAACCGCGCCACCCGTTCCTCTGTGAAGGCCGGGCCGAGACAGCGGAAGCCGGTGAGATAGGCCGGCGCGGTCAGCAGGGGCACAGTCGGTCTCATCTCAGGCGCTACGGGCGTCATCGCAGAGAGCCTCGGCCCGGTAGGAGCTGCGCACGAAGGGGCCGCTGGCAACGGCGGCAAAGCCCATGGCCAGCGCTTCCCGGCGCCAGCTTTCGAAGGTTTCCGGCGTTAAATACCGGGCCACGGGCAGGTGGGCCGCCGTGGGCTGAAGGTATTGGCCCAGGGTCAGGACCTGGACCCCTGCCGCACGCAGGTCGGCCAGGGCGGTGCGGATCTCGGCTTCGCTTTCCCCCAGGCCGAGCATCAGGCCAGATTTGGTCAAAATCCGTGGGGCCGCCCGGCGGCTGCGGGCCAGCAGGTCCAGGGAGCGGCGGTAGTCGGCCTGGGGCCGGGCCGCCGGGTAGAGGCGGGCGACGGTTTCCAGGTTGTGGTTGAGTACCACCGGCCCGGCCGCCAGGACCGTCTCCAGGGCCCGGCGGCGGCCCTGGAAATCCGGGATGAGCACTTCGACGCGCACGCCGGGGATCCGCTGCCGTAGCGCGTGGATGACGGCGGCGAAAAGATCGGCACCGCCGTCGGGCAGGTCGTCGCGGGTCACCGAGGTGACCACTACGTAGCGCAGCCCGAGGTGGGCCGCCGCCTCGGCCACCCGGCGGGGCTCGTCCGGGTCCACGGGTTCCGGCGGACCGTGGCTCACCGCGCAGAAGCGGCAGTCGCGGGTGCAGTGATCGCCCAGGATCATGAAGGTGGCGGTGTGGCGGGTGAAGCACTCGAACTGGTTGGGGCAGCGGGCCGACTGGCACACGGTGTGCAATCCGGCCTTGCCCAGCAGACGTCGCACCGACTCGTAGGCCGGTCCGCTGGGCAGCCGCTTGCGCAGCCAAGCCGGTTTGGGCGCGCGGCGGTCTGCCGTTGATGCCGGGGGCTTTGGATGCATGGGAGATCCTCGGTGGGTCGCTTGAGACCCTTTCGGGCGGCTATGCCGCGGGTGGTGTTTTGTGGTACACGTGCTGCCAGCACGCCGTGGTGACATGTTTTTTTCTGTGAGAAAATATATAAAATCGGCCGAACTTTCAAACCCTTGACCGACAGTGCGCGGATCCTCGGCCCGGTGAGGGGGGGCACCCCGTCGGGCAGCGGTTCAAGCCTCCGGACTCAGGGGCAACAGGAGGTGGCGTTGAAAAAAGTGTTGCCCGCCGTGGTGATCCTGGCCTTTGTCGGCTTCTGCTTTCTTACGGC
>DQXI01000262.1 GCA_011042305.1 Desulfobacteraceae bacterium | reverse complement strand
TGTGTCGCTCCGGCATCAGCGAGCGGGAGCGCAAGGAGATCATCAAGCTGGCCCGTAAAGCCTTCGGGGTGAGCGAGGACAAGGCCGCGGTTACGGACAAGACCACGGCCCCGGAAAAGGCCGCCGGAGGGGAAAAGGCCGCCGGGGAGAAGACTGCCGGTGGAGAAAAATCCACGGGGGAGAAAGCCGCCGGGGAGAAGACCGCCGCCGCTGCCGGCGCCGACAAGGACGCGACCGTCGAGGAAAAGAAGACCGAGGCTGCCTCCGACACTCACGCCCAGGCATTGGCCAAGCTGGCTCATTTCGAGAAACTGCTCCGGGGCAAGGTTCCCGAGGATCACGAGATAGGCTTCAAGCGTACCGAAAAACAGCTCGAGGTCGAGTACCGCACCTTCTACCTGTTCAAGGAAGTGTCCCTTACCGGCGACTACATCACCGATGCCCACGTGCGGCCCGATCCGGAAACCGGCCGGCCCGAGGTGGGACTGAACTTCGACCGCATCGGGGCCCGCAAGTTCGAGAAGCTCACCGGCGCCCACGTGCGCGAGCGCATGGCCATCGTGCTGGAGGGCGAGGTCAGCTCGGCCCCGGTCATCCAGACGCGCATCGGCGGCGGTCGCGCCCGTATCACCATGGGTACCGGCGGCAACTACAACGAGGTGCTGGCCGATGCCAACGACCTGGCCGCGGTGCTGCGGGCCGGGGCCCTGCCGGCGCCGGTACGCATTCTCGAGGAACGCACCGTGGGTCCCACCATGGGTGAAGACGCCCGCCGCCAGGGCTCCTACGCGCTGGCCATCGGCATGGCCCTGGTGGTGCTGTTCATGGTGCTCTACTACCGCCTCGCGGGACTGGTGGCCGACCTGGCCCTGCTGCTCAACGCCGTGTTCATCCTGGCGGTGATGTCGGCGGTGCAGGCCACCCTGACCTTGCCCGGCATCGCCGGCATCATCCTCACCATCGGCATGGCGGTGGACGCCAACGTCATCATCAACGAGCGTATTCGCGAGGAATTGCGCCTGGGCAAGACGGCCCGGGCAGCCGTGGAAGCCGGCTACGGCCGGGCCTTCTGGACGATCTTCGATGCCAACTTCACCACCCTGATTGCCGCGGTGGTGCTGTGGTCCTACGGTTCCGGCCCGGTACAGGGTTTTGCGGTAACCCTGTTCATCGGTATCTTTGCCTCGATGTTCACTGCCATCTTCGTCACCCGGCTGGTGGTCGATTACCTGGTCATCAGGCTCAAGGTGCAGAAGTTGAGCATCTGACCGGCGGACAAGGAGAGGCACCATGGAATTCTTCAAGGCGGGTTCAACCCACATCGATTTCGTCGGCAAGAAGAAGTTCTTCGCCGTTTTTTCCCTGGTACTCATCGTCGTGGCCCTGGTGGCCATCTTCATCGAAGACGTGGCCGGAGGCATCAACTGGGGCATCGACTTCGCCGGCGGCACCGTGGTGGAGATCGAGTTCCAGAAGGACATACCTCCGGAGCAGATACGCCAGGTGGTGGAGGGGCTGGGTTACAAGAAAAACGTCATCCAGCGCTCCACGCTGGGCGAGGAAAAAAACCACTCCGAGTACATCATCAGGGTAGAGCGCATTGCCATCCTCTCCCGGGAGGATGCCAACAAGCTGGAGAAGGAACTGAAGCAGCGCTTTGCCGGCAAGCTGGTCTACTTCGGATTCGATGCCGACAGCGGCGATCAGCTGGACCTGCGCTTCTCGGCCCCGGTTACCGAGGCGGAAGTTGCCAAGGTGGTGGGCCAGGCCGCCGATGTAATAGGGCGGAGAGAGTTGAAACAGGTCAAGGTGAAGAAGCAGGGGCGCGAGGACGAAAACCGCTACCTGGTCCTGATCACCGGCGTGGCCGCCCAGCTGGATTCGGCCTTCAAGGAAAAGATGCCCGAGGCCCAGCCCACGATTCGCAAGGTCGAGTTCGTCGGTCCCCAGGTGGGCGAGAAGCTGCGCAACGACGGTATCCTGGCCATGCTCTATGCCATCCTGGGCATCCTGGCCTACGTGGCCTTCCGCTTCAACCTGCAGTTCGCCCCCGGCGCGGTCATCGCCCTGGCCCACGATGCCCTGCTCACCGTGGGCCTGTTCGCCCTGACCGGCCTGGAAATCAACCTCACCTTCGTGGCCGCGGTGCTCACCGTCATCGGCTACTCGGTAAACGACACCATCGTCATCTACGACCGTATCCGCGAGAACATGGCCCGCATCCGCTCCAAGCCCCTGGAAGAGGTGGTCAACACCTCCCTCAACGAGGTGCTCAACCGCACCGTGTTGACCTCGGTCACCACCCTGCTGGCCCTGCTGGGACTGCTGGTAATGGGCTTCGGCGAGATCCGCGACTTCGCCATCGCCATGACCTTCGGGGTGGTCGTGGGTACCTATTCCTCCGTCTACGTGGCCAGTTCGCTCACTCTCTACCTGGACAAGATGATGAAGAAGATGCGGGCCTGAGGGCATGAAGCGGGAATGGGAAATCCGGCCCGCCGATCCCCAGGCCGTCAGCCGGCTTTCTCGAGAACTGTCCCTTCCCGAAATGCTGGCCCGCTTGCTGGTCGCCCGGGGCCTGAGCGATCTGGAGCAAGCACGGGCCTTTCTTCTCCCCCGCCTGGCCGACCTGGCCGATCCCTCTGCCATGAAGGGCATGGACGCCGCCGTCGAGCGCCTGCTCCAGGCCGGCCGGCAGGGAGAGCGGATCACCATCTGGGGTGACTACGACGTCGACGGGGTCACCTCGGTGTCGCTGTTGCTGTTGTTTCTGCGCCGGCTGGGATTCACCGTGGATTACTACATACCCTCGCGCCTGGAAGAGGGTTATGGGCTGAACAGCGACGCCGTGCAGCAGGTGATCCGGCAGGGCACCCAGTTGCTGGTAACCGTCGACTGCGGCATCTC
>DQXI01000084.1 GCA_011042305.1 Desulfobacteraceae bacterium | reverse complement strand
TACGGCGGTATCACCTACGGCACCGACCGCCTGCCGACCCAGCGATCTTTCGAAGAAGCGCTCCGGGACGTCGAGGGCGGCCATCTCACCCGTGCGTTCCAATCGGGCATCAGCGCCATCACCCATACCTTGATGGCGTTCACCCGCAGCGGGGACCACATCCTGGTGTGCGAGAACGTTTACGGCCCCACGGCCCGGTTCTGCGACCGGGTCCTGTCGAAGTTCAACGTCCAGGCCACCTACGTGCCCTCGGCCGTGGGCGCCGACATCACGGATTTCATGCGACCGGAGACCCGGTTGATCTTTCTCGAATCACCCGGCTCCAACACCTTCGAGATCCAGGATATTCCCGCCATTGCAGAAATCGCCCGGGAAAAGGGCATCGTCACCGTCATCGACAACACCTGGGCCACACCGTTGTATCTGAAGCCTTTCGCCCTGGGGGTGGACGTTTCCATCCAGTCGGTGACCAAGTACATCTCCGGCCATTCGGACGTGCTGCTGGGGGCGGTGACCGTTAACCGGCGGTGCGCCGAGTCGTTCGCCAATTACTACAAGACCCTGGAAATCTTTGCGTCTCCCAACGACTGCTACCTCGCCCTGAGGGGGCTGAAGACGTTGCCGGTGCGCCTCAAACGTCACGAGGCGTCCGCCCTGCAGATCGCCCGGTGGCTGGAAACCTGCGATGCCGTGGAAGAGGTGATGCATCCCGCCCTGCCGTCCCATCCCCAGCACCGTCTCTGGCGGCGGGATTTTTCAGGCGCTTCCGGCCTGTTTGCCTTCACCTTCAAGAAAGATTGGACCCCGGCGCGCATCGGGGCCTTTGTCGATGCGCTGGATCTCTTCGGCATCGGCTTCAGCTGGGGCGGTTTCAAGAGCCTGGTCACCGCCGGGCAGTACCGGCGGCCGGCCGGCTCCAGGTACGCCGGCAAGACGGTGATCCGCCTGAACATCGGCCTCGAGGACCCGGCGGACCTCATCGCGGATCTGAAAAAAGGGTTGAGCGCCGCGGGCTGAAACGGGCGTGCCTGAGTCAGGTTCAATGTGTGGCGCCGTGAATACGCCCGGGTTCCGCTACCGGCTCCACTCCAAATTACGCAAGGAGGGCTTCGATGCAATCCTGGTTTTTTCTCGCCGGTGCCATCGCGCTTGAGGTGGCGGGCACGACGTCGATGAAACTGTCGCAAGGGTTTACGAAACTTTTCCCGTCCGTATTGTTGTTTGTCTTTTATGCCGGTTCTTTCGCGGCGCTGAACTTTGCGTTGAAAAAAATTGAAGTCAGCATCGCCTACGCGGTATGGTCCGGCGTCGGTACCGCGCTGATCGCCGCCATCGGCGTCCTCTTTTTTCGGGAAACGGCCACAGCCCTAAAATTTATCAGCATCTTACTGATTATTGCAGGGGTGGTGGGCCTCAATCTCAGCGGAGCGCAACAATGACGCGGGTTACAACGGTTAAAAGATGGGACAGGCAAACCGATGTGGTCGTCGTGGGCAGCGGTTTAGCCGGCCTGGCGGCCGCCATTGAGGCCCGGATCGCTGGCAGCGACGTCCTGGTGCTGGAAAAAATGAAAGGGTACGGCGGCAATTCGGCCATCAGCGACGGCGTGATGGCCGCCGCCGGCACAGCGCTGCAAAGGAGAGCCGGTATCGTCGATTCCGCGGACCGGATGGCTGAAGACATGCGGCGGGCCGGCCTCGGGCTCAACCAGGCGGATTTGGTGCACACGGTGGCGCAACGGTCCGTGGAAGCATTCCGGTGGACCATCGACTTTTTGGGCATGACCTACCAAAAGCGGGTCGACCAGTTCGGCGGTCACTCGGTGCCGCGTTGCTATACGCCTCTGCGGCGCAGCGGCTCCCAATACATCCGGCCCATGCTCGACAAGGCCGCTCAATTGGGGGCCGCCATACGGACCCGTACCTGTCTGGAAACCATCGTGCGCGATACTGACGGCCGGGTGTGCGGGGTGGCGGTGCGCCAAGGGCGCAGCACTTCCGATGCCGGTCCCGGCGAACGGGTATGGATCCGGGCCCGGCGGGCCGTGGTGCTTGCTACCGGCGGATTTGCCAACGACATCGCGTTCAGGACGGCTCAGGATCCACGCTTGAGCGCAGCGGTGGGCAGCACCAACAAGACGTGCACTACGGCCGAAGCCTTGAGGGAGGCCATGCGTATCGGCGCCATGCCGGTTCATCTTTCCTGGATCCAGCTCGGCCCCTGGGCTTGCCCGGATGAAAAGATGTACGGCGTGGGGCCCGATTTTGCCAGCTATGTTGCTTTCCCCTACGGTATCCTCGTAAACCCCGACACCGGGCGACGGATCGTCAACGAATTGGCCGATCGCAAGACCCGGGCGGACGCCATTCTGGCTGTCGGCCATCCTTGCATTAGCATGACCGACCAAAATGGCGTTGTGCACTCCGGCCATGAAATCGGTCACTGCCTGAGGCGGGGGGTCGTTCAGTCCTTTGAAAGCCTGGAAGCGCTGGCAGCCTATTACGATATGCCGCGGGATGCGTTCCTGGACACGGTACGAGCGTTCAATCAGGGGGCGGCCAAGAGGGAGGACGGCCTTTTCGGCAAGCCGATCCTGGCCGGCGCCGGGCCCCTGGAAACCCCGCCCTTTTACGCCATGCGCACCTTTCCCAAGGTTCATCACACCATGGGCGGGGTTCTCATCGATACCCGGGCGCGGGTCCTTGACCTCCAACGGGCGCCGATTGAAGGGTTGTACGCCGCCGGTGAAGTTGCCGGCGGCATCCATGGCGCCTGCCGCCTTGGAAGCTGCGCCATCACCGATTGCCTTGTGTTTGGACGGATTGCGGGGCAAAACGCCGGTCGGACCGTTCTGCCCCGGTAACCCCTGGCAAAAGAAAGCCTTATCCGTAAACAATTTTGGCGTCGGATAGCAAACAGCCATGAAATTTGTATGCGAGTGATTTTTTTTGTTTTCCAATCG
>DQXI01000219.1 GCA_011042305.1 Desulfobacteraceae bacterium | reverse complement strand
GGCGAAGCCAATTATCAATACTTTCCGCTTCGCGTGCGCACCACCGACATCAACCGGGACGGAAAGCCCGAAATCCTCATCGCCCGCCACGACGAGCTGGCCAGGAACATGCTGAAAGATTTTCGCTCTTTCAGCAAGGCGCGCATCGAGTCCCTGGGCTGGGACGGCCTTGGCCTGGTTCCCGTCTGGAAAACCCGCACCTTCTCGGGCCGCGCCAGCGATTTCACTGTTGGCGATTTCGACAACGACGGCATGGACGAGCTGGTCATCGCCGTGGTGGCCAAAGAGGGGGCCATCGCCTTCACCAGCGCCAAGAGCAGCCTGATCGCCTTCGATCTGAATCCGCAGTAAAAAGATGCCCCCGGCTATCCCCCGGGGGCATCTTGAAACCCGCTCTACTGCCCGGACGCTGCCGCCACCCGGTTGCCCTCTTCCAGCAACACCACCTTCGGCTCTGCCACCGGCTCGTCCGGGGTCACCAGGCCGTAGGCGGCCACGATCACCCGGTCTCCGATTTCCACCTTGCGGGCCGCGGCCCCGTTGAGCACGATGCAGCCGCTGCCCGCCTCGCCCTCCAACACATAGGTGGCCAGGCGCTCGCCGTTCTCGATGTTGTAGACCTCCACCCGCTCGTTGGCCCGCAGCCCGGCCAGCCGCATCAGCGTCGCGTCAATGGTGATGGAGCCGACGTAGGCGATGTTCTTGTCCGTCACCCGCGCCTGGTGCAACTTGCTCTTGAGCACCGAAATCAACATTGCTTCCTCCCGGAAAAGGTCCTCGCGTCCTTTTCCCTTTTGCCTCTCTCGTCGTTTTGGCCCTGCAGACCAACCCGCCGCGGCGCTCCGTGGCTCATGGGTCCAGCAGGAAATCCGTGATGTAGGGGTTCTCCACCCTCTCGCGTCCGATGGTTGACGTGGGCGTCTCGCCGTAGTCGTGGCCCGGCCATACCACCGTTTCCGGGGGCAAGTCGATAATTTTCGCCGCCAGCGATTCCAGCAGCCGGTCCAGCGAGCCGCCCGTCAGGTCGCAGCGCCCCACGTCGCCCACGAAAAGGGTGTCGCCGGTGAACAGGTTGCCGCCGACGCGAAAGCATACCGACCCCGGGGTATGCCCCGGGGTGTGCAGCACCTCGATTGCCAGGCTGCCCAGTTTCAGGATGTCGCCATCGGCCAGCAGGCGGTCCGCCGGCGGCGCCCCCGGCAGCCCCAGCTCCCGCTCGACAATCGCGCGGGTTTGAGGGTCGCTGAAAAAGCGGTCATCGTCGGCATGCATGTACACCGGCGCCCCGCAGATTTGGCGCAGGGCCGCGTTGGCCTGCACGTGGTCGGCATGGCCGTGGGTGTCGAGAATCATCACCACCCGCGCGCCCACCTCCTCGGCCAGCGCCAGGATCCGCTCCGGCTGCCCGGCCGGGTCGATCACCGCCGCTTCCTTCGTCTCCGGGCATACCACCAGGTAGGTGTTGACGTCGAAAGGCGGAATACTGAGCGAATGGATTACCGGTTCGGTGGTCATGGCATCGTCACCTCCAAAATAACCGTAATGAATTTCTTGGCCCGGCCCGTGTGTTTTTCTTTCGGGAATCAAGTGCCGGCCGTTCCGGGGCCCCTCCTGTCCTGTAAATTCCCGTTCGCCCCCTTTTTCATTGCGAGAAACGCCTTCCCGTCCGTCATCCAGAGGAGCGCCCCCCTGGCATCCCGAGGAGCACCAGCGACGAGGGATCTCTCGGCAATTGTCACCACTTCCCGCCGTCTTCTCAACTGCAGATTCCTCACATTCGTTCGGAATGACACTGGAGAGCGGCGAAAAAAATACTGAACCGCCAAGGCCGCCAAGGACGCGAAGAAAAACCGGTTTTTGTTGGCTCAAAGGGCCAAAAACAACCCTTTGTGTCTTTCTTTGCGCTTTTTGCGGTCTTGAGCGAACGCAGCGAGCGGGCGGTTCAAAAAAATCAAAACTTCGCCTGCCCCCCCGGCAGCGGCTGCACCCAGGCGTTGCGGCGGGCGTCGTAGAACCACTTGTCGGCAAATCCCCGCCGCAGGATGAAACTGGGGGCCTCGGCCCATTCGAGCAGTTCCTCGTAAGCCCGTCGCAACCTGCGGAAACCTTCGCCGTCGCCGCCCGTGTCGGGGTGGCACTGCATGGCCCGGTGCCGGAAGGCACGCTTGATCCGTCCTTCAAGGTCGGGGCCGGCCAGGCTTTCCCGGTCGATGTTGAGACAGGTGAGCGCGCCCTGGCGTACCGAGGCCTGGCAGACCATCAGGGGCACCACCGCCGAACGCCCGTTGCGCTTGCGCACCGCCTCGGCCAGAACGCTGCGCGAGGCCAGGTAGCGGCGCCGGGTGCGGCGGCGGGCGTCCCACCACAGCCGGCCCAGGCTGTCGGCCATGCGGCTGAAATCCTCCGCCGGCACCAGGCCGGCGCTGCGCGGGTACATGAAACTGTGTACCGCGGTCTCCTCGCCGATGACCACGTCCAGCACCACCACCCGCTGGGTGAAGTAAAAGCTGGCGTAGCGGGCATTGAGCGCCACCAGCAGCCCGGTGCGCTGGTCGAGGCGCCGGCGCAGCCGCTGGCGGCAGTCCACCGAGCAGTACTTGCGCCGCCGGCCGATCAAGACATCACCGCAAGACAGGCACCGGCGTGCGGCCGACAGCCGCATCAGCGGGTAAGCGGATTTTGTGCCAAAAGATGCCATGTGAGGTGGTGTCGTAATGCACGCAGGCAAGTATCCAGGGCAAAGGCGCCGATGGCGTTCTGGGCGGTCTGGGAAAAGATCCGGCCCGTGCCGGCATCGTAGAGGCTGTCGAGAACCCGCGATACGTTGTGATCGGCAAAAGAGGCCGGCTCGAGCGCCTCGCCCAACAGCAGTTCGGTGTCCTTGTCTTCGAAGAAACTTTGCAGTCGATACAGTGGACTGCGTCCCGAGAGGGTGTCGAGCACCATGGCCAGCATCGTCATCCCGGCACTGACCTGCATT
>DQXI01000021.1 GCA_011042305.1 Desulfobacteraceae bacterium | reverse complement strand
GTAAACAGCCAACGTATTGGGCGATGGCTTGACCCCGAGCACGGCGGGAAGCACCCTGCGGCAGCGTTCGTAGACCGCCAGGGCTTCGGCGATCCGGCCCATGCGCTGGTAGCAGACCATGGACCGCTGGTAGAATTCCTCGCAAATGTCGTCGACTTCCAGGCCGCGCTGATAGCAGGCCACGGCTTTTTGCCACTCTCCGGCCGCTTCCCGGCGGCGGCCCAGCCAGATGATGCAGCGCAAAAACCTTCTTCTCAGCCGCTCGCGGGGCGACATGGTCCAGGGCTCGTTGGCATCCCCGGGCAGCAGCGCCCCCTTGTAGAGGATGACGGCCTGCCCGGTCAGTTCAAGGGCGCGCTCCGCTCTTCCCCGCCGTTCCTCTGAACCGGCTTCCTCCACCAGCCGCTCGAAGGCCCAGACATCCGTCCAGCATAAGGCGCGGTCCATCTCCGCCAGCCCGTTGCTGAAACGCAGGGCGTCGGGGTATCCGATCCACTTGCGCAGGCGGTGGAGGGTGGTTTCAAAGGCGCGGCGGGCCACGTCTCCCTCGACGTCCGGCCACAGCACGTCTTCGAGCTGCTCGGCCTGGGCCTCGCCGTCCTTGAGGGCCACCAGGGCCTTGAGCAGAAGCAGGGGCTTCTTTTGGACCTTACCGGAGAATCGCACCGGCTTTCCGTCGATGAAGATTTGAAACCCGCCCAGCAGATGAATCTTTACCGGCCAGGGCCAGTTTTCCAGCGCCAATGCCTCCAGATCCGGAGCCAGGTGCAGTTTGCGGATGAGATCCTGGGCATATTCGGTCTCGATCCCGGCCGCCAACGCCTTGGCGCAAAGGCGGCTCATGACCTGCGGCCGCCAGAAATAGAGAAGCGTGGTATACCCCTGCTGCCGGCCGAGGGTCAACGCTCGGCGCAGGCACGCCCGCCCCGCGTCTTCGTTTTTCAGGGCGTACTGGAAACTGGCCTCGGCCAGGCCATGAAGGTATTCAAAGTATAGGCTGCCCGTGCGCAGGATGGCCTGCTTGGCCGTGGCCAGTTCTCTTTCGGCCTCGTTCAGGGCGTTCGACTCGTAAAGGGCCTGAACCAGGGCCAGCCGTGCCAGCACCTCGGAAACGGGAACCCCGGTTTCCTGCGCCAGCGCCAGGCTTTTCTGCGCCGCTGCCAGCGCTTGAGGCACTTTTCGCTTTTGCAGAAAATGGCAGGCCGACAGATAGTGGAAGTTGCCGGCGTGGGCGCGGCTGCCGGGCCGCAGGGTCTTTTCCAGCCGGGCGAGGAACTCCCCGGCAAGTTCCACTTCAGCATCGTTCAGGGAACTGATCACGCCCTGGTTGTAAAACAGGGGATTGATGGCAAACACCCCGGAGCCGTTGGCCATTTCCAGCCCTTCGGATACCGCCTGCCGCGCCTGGGGCTTGAATTCGGCCAAGGCGTTGTAGCACATGGCCTCCGTGTGCTTCATCACCAGGGCCCGGAGCGGAGATACCGCTTGATCGGTAATCATTCTTTCCATTTCGCCGATCAGCAGGCGGCACTCGTCGAACATCCCTTTCCAGATGCAGTGCACCGCGGCATTAGTGAAAACCCGGGCGCAAGTTTCGACGTCCGTGCTGCCTCTGGCCAGCGCGAACCCCTTGTCCACCCAGTCTTGCATCTGGGGGTGAACGGGGTTGCGCCAGCTCAGGGCCCTGATCATGCCGGCGGCCACGATGAGCGCGATCTCCGGGGAGGGAAACGCCGCGTCCTTGCCGCCTTTTTGGTCCAGCCAGGCGATCCACCGGTCCAATGTGCTGAATTCGTCGAAAATGTAGAAATAGGCCTGCACCGCGCCCGACCAGGCCAGAAAGGTGCCGGTTTCATCCCCAACCTCGGCAAACAATTCAAAGGCGCGTTCAAACAGCACGCGGCTTTCTGTGGGATTGGATGCCAACCGGGAGGTTCCCAGCCAGTAGTTCACCCAGGGATCGGACTGACGCAGCACGGCCGGCGCCGCGGTGATCCACTGCTCGACCATCGTTCTTCTGCCCTGGCTGATGAGCACCGGCGCCTTGGCGCGAATCAGCGGCATCAGGTCCTTCCAGGCGCCGGCCTGGAGGAACAGCTCCGCCGCCTCCTCGATCTGCCCCGAGGCCTCCAGCAGCCTGGCCGCATCGAGCCGCAGACGGGCCATCTCCTCGGGTTTGAATTGTTTCTCGGCGCGGGTCAGAAGAAACTCCCTGAACAGGGCATGGTACTGGTACACCACTTCGGGCTGGGTGCGCTTCTCGGTGAAGTAGTTTCGCCGGTTGAGATGCGACAGAATCTTGGCCGCGGCGCTGTTGCCCGTCAGGCGTTCCGCCAAGGCCGGCGTCATCTTGGGCACAACGGCGGTCTTGAGCAGAAAGTCCTGCTGCAGCGGGTCCAGCCGGTCGAACAGCTCGTTGCCGAAATAGTCGAATACATTCCCCGGCGTCAGAAGCTTCAATCCCTTGGGGCTGATGCTCCCCGCCCTCAACGCCCGCACCAACAGCACCAGCCCCGCCGCCCACCCGCCGGCGGTTTCGTGCAGCCGGCGGCACAGTTCGTCAGAAAGCGCGCCGACCTTCTGGATCGTGGCGATGTCCCTGGATTCCTCGAAAGTCAGCTTCAGGTCGCTCCAGTCGATGAGGTGCAGCCTGTTTTCGGCGTGAAGGGTTGCGAGAGCCGCCGGCGGCCCGGTGCGGCTGATGATCATGGCGGTCAGGTTTTCGGGAAGAACCGACAGGGCGATGCGAATGGCGTCGTGGACGGACGAATCGGACGGAATTTCCTGGTAGTTGTCGAACACCAGGACGCAGGGCGGCTTGAGACGGGCGTAAAGGGTTTCGAAGTAGCTGCGGGCAAAGGTGGCGACGCCGAAGCCGTATTCCGGGGTCAGCAGCGGCAGCGGCCGCCGGTAGCGCGGCGCGGCCTTCCTGGCCGCAAGCCCCATGAAGTAAAAAAAAGAAGCGGCATCGGCATCCCTTTCATCCACCTGGTACCAAAGGC
>DQXI01000124.1 GCA_011042305.1 Desulfobacteraceae bacterium | reverse complement strand
TGCTCAGTGATTGAGTAAAGTTCCGGTGGTGGCTCTACGCCGTGCCATAAGGCGTGTAATCGGGCACGATCTCGGCCAGGCGGCGCTTGATGCCCGCGGCGTCCTGGGCCTCGGCCAGCCGGGCCAGGTCCGCCAGAACGTCCTCCAGTCCCTCGCCACGGCCGCCGCTCGCCTTGAGAACCATGATCTTTTGGTGGCTGGTGGGCAGGATCCCCTCCCCCTCGGTGACCAGTTCCTCGAAAAGCTTCTCCCCCGGCCGCAACCCGGTGTACTCGATGCGGATGTCCCTGTCCGGCTCGAAGCCGTAGTGGCGGATCAGGTCCCGGGCCATGTCGTCGATGCGCACCGGGGTGCCCATATCCAGCAGGAAGATCTCTCCCCCGCCCCTGGCCAAGGCGCCGGCCTGGAGAATGAGCTGGCAGGCTTCGGGAATGGTCATGAAGTAGCGGGTCATCTCCTTGTGGGTCACCGTCACCGGCCCGCCGCGCTCGATCTGGCGGCGAAACAGGGGCACCACGCTGCCCACCGAGTTGAGCACGTTGCCGAAGCGCACCGTTATGAAGCGGGTCGCTTCTTCGCGCCCCCTGTCGCGGCCCTGGACGATCATCTCGGCCAGGCGCTTGGAGGCCCCCATCACGCTGGTGGGACGCACCGCCTTGTCGGTGGAGACCATCACGAAGCGCTCGATGCCGCGGGCCTCGGCGACCTGCGCCAGGCAGCGGGTGCCGAGGACGTTGTTGGCGATGGCCTTCCAGGGCTGCAGCTCGAGCATGGGCACGTGCTTGTAGGCCGCGGCGTGGAACACCACCGAGGGCCGGTGGCGCTCGAAGGCCCGCTCCACTTCGTCGCGCTGCTGGATGTCGCCCAGGACCGGGACGATATCGATGCCGGCAAACGCTCCGCGCAGCTCCAGGTCGATGTCGTACAGGGGGCTTTCGGCCCTCTCGAACAAAACCAGCCGGCCGGGCGCGAAGCGGCAGATCTGGCGGCAGAGCTCGGACCCGATGGAACCGCCGGCGCCGGTCACCAGCACGCTGCGGCCGGCAAGATAGGCCCCGATCCGGTCGGCCTCCAGGTGAACCACTTCCCGGCCGAGCAGGTCGCGGTAAGAGACTTCACGGATGGCGGAAAACGTCACCTGCCCGTTGATCAGCTCCCCCATCCCCGGCACGGTGCGAAACTTGAGCCCGGTGGCCTTGCAGCGATCCACGATGCGGCGCATCTGCTCGGCCGTGGCCGTGGGAATGGCGATGACGATCTCCTCGGCCCTGGCGCCGGCGGCGATGCGCTCGATGTCCGCCACGCGCCCCAGCACCGGCACCCCATGGATCTTTCGCCCGCGCTTGGCCGGGTCATCGTCCAGGAACCCCACCACCGCGTAGGGCAGGTGGGGGTTGTTGCGGATCTCGCGGGAGATGCTCTCGCCGCAGTCGCCGGCGCCCACGATGAGCAGCCGCCGCTTGTCGCCGCGGTTGAGCAGCGCCGGCACCAGGTTGCTGAGAACGCCTCCCAGGCCGCCCTGGTCGGCGGCCTCGTAGCCGAGACGGATCGCGAGGCGAAAGCCGGCGATCAGCAACACGGTGAAGCACGCATCGATGAAAAAGATCGACCGGCTGTAGCCTTCAAACCGGTACTGGAAGGCAAGGATAAAAACGAAGGCCAGGGAGCTGACGGCCGTCGCCTTGATCACGTTGACCAGGTCGGTGACGCCGGTGTAGCGCCACATTCCGCGATAGAGGTCAAAAAAATAGAAAACGGCGGCCTTTACCACCAGGGCGTAGGGCAGGCTACGCCAGAACAGGTCCATGTAAAAGGACGGAACGCTGAACTCGAAGCGCACCAGGTACGCCCCGTAGAGCGAGGCGGCCAGCAGCAGCAGGTCACCGGCGAGAATAAGCAGCAGGTTGCGGTTCATGGGCATTCGGATAAAGGGGTTCGAGGCTCAGAATTTGAAAGGCCCCAAAGGGCGAAAAGGACCAAAGGGGATCCCGTGAAAGCACACTGTCACAAATCGACCTTCCCTTCCACCGCCAGGCGGACCCGGAAGCTGACGGCGGCAAAACCGATGGTGCAGGCGGCCAGAAACACAATCACCGCCAAGGGCCCCCGGGTCACCATGCGCAGCACACCGAGCCCCACGGCCATCTGGGCCGCGGCATAACCCAGGGCCACCTTCCAGTGGGCGATGCCCATCTCGTTGGCCAGCAGCTGGTAGAGATGACGCCGGTGGGGCCGGCTAAGCGGTTCGCCGTCGCGCAGGCGCAGGGCCATGGTGGAAAACTCGTCGAGGTAAAAGGGCAGGAGAAACGCCGCCCGGCAGACAAGGTCGAAAAAATCCCGGGCCCCGGCCGCCGCCAGAGCGGCGAAGAGGAAACCGAGGGTGAGGCTGCCGGTATCGCCCATGAAGACCCTCGCCCGAGGCAGGTTGAAGGGCAGAAAACCGCCGCAGGCCACGGCCGCCCCCAGGGCCAGCCAGTTCATCGCCGGGTCGGCCCCGGTGAAAATCCCGTGCCAGGCCAGGAGCACGAATGCCGTGATCCCCGAGAGCCCTGCGATGCCGTTGATGCCGTCCATGAAGTTGAAAAAATTGGCCGTGCCCACGAGGAACACGGCCAAGAAGACGGCCGTCACCGGCCACGGCGCTCCCCCAACCGAAAGGTCCAGGCCCGCCAGCACAATGCCCGCCAGGACGAAGGCCGCCGCCAGCCGCGCCCCGGGGCCGATGTCGAACCGGTCGGCGGCCAGCCCCACTAGCGAAATCCCCAGCACCGGTCCCCAGAATACAGTCGGCAGCCCCACCGCCGCGGCGCTCAACCCGATGCCGGCGGCGATACCGATGCCGCCCCCCTTGGGGGTGGCGCGCCGGTGGGAACTGCGCGCCGTGGGCACGTCGATGAGCCCCAGGACGTGCCCCCAGCGGCAGACCGCCCAGGCGCCGCCGGCCCCGAGGACGAGGCTTGCCGTCAATGCGATCCACGGCGGTATCATTGTTTTTTGAACCACAC
>DQXI01000043.1 GCA_011042305.1 Desulfobacteraceae bacterium | reverse complement strand
GCGGCCGCCTGCGTGCGCCAGTACCTAAACGAAAACGGCTTCCTGGACATCGAAACGCCGTTTCTCACCCGCAGCACCCCCGAAGGGGCCCGCGACTACCTGGTGCCCAGCCGGGCCAACCCGGGGCAGTTCTACGCGTTGCCCCAGTCGCCCCAGCTCTTCAAGCAGCTCTTGATGATCGCCGGCTTCGACCGCTACTACCAGATCGTGCGCTGCTTTCGCGACGAGGACCTGCGCGCCGACCGCCAGCCCGAATTCACCCAGATCGACCTGGAGATGTCGTTTGTCACCGAGGATGACGTGATGGCCGTGGCCGAGGGGATGATGGCGCGGATTTTCGACCAGGTCCAGGGCTGTTCGTTGGCGCTGCCCTTTCCCCGCCTCACCTATGCCGAGGCCATGGACCGATTCGGCCTGGACAAGCCCGACACCCGCTTCGGCCTGGAACTCAAGGACGTCTCGGACATCATGAAGACGTCGGGGTTCAAGGTGTTTGCCGAGGCGGTGGCCAAGGGGGGGATCGTCAAGGCCCTCAACGCCAAGGGGTGCATCGATTTTACCCGCAAGGAGATCGACGACCTGGCCGCGCTGGTGAGCGTCTACCGGGCCAAGGGGCTGGCCTGGATCAAGGTGCGCGAGGACCAGTGGCAGTCGCCGATTGCCAAGTTCTTCTCCGAGGCGGAAAAGGCCGAGCTGACCCGGCGCCTGGAGATGCAGCCCGGGGACTTGGTGTTTTTCGTGGCCGACAGCGCCCGGATCGTCAACGATGCCCTGGGCAACCTGCGCAATCACCTGGGAGATCGCCTTGGCCTGGTGGACGACGCGGCCTTCAATTTCCTGTGGGTCACCGAGTTCCCCATGTTCGAGTACGACGAGACGGAAAAGCGCTACCAGGCCTTGCACCACCCGTTCACCGCGCCGTTGGAGGCGGACCTGGACAAGCTGGAGGCCGATCCGCTGGGCCTGCGCAGCCGGGCCTACGACCTGGTGCTCAACGGCTCGGAGGTCGGCGGCGGCTCGATCCGCATTCACCAGCGCGATGTCCAGGAGCGTGTCTTCAAGGCGTTGGGCATGGCGCCGGAGAGCTACGAGGAGAAGTTCGGCTTCATGCTTTCGGCGCTCGACTCCGGGGCGCCACCCCACGGCGGCATCGCCTTCGGCTTCGACCGGCTCACCATGATCCTGTGCGGCCAGCCGTCGATCCGGGACGTCATCGCCTTTCCCAAGACCCAGAAGGCGGCCTGCCTGCTGACCAACGCCCCCAGCGAGGCGGCCCAGGCCCAGCTCGACGAGCTGTCGATCCGGGTGCGCCGCCTGGCGCCGGAGAGCTGATCGCCTTTATCACCCGTCCGCCGAAAGCAAAAAAACGCCCGGCCGCTAACAGCGGCCGGGCGTTTTTAATTTGATCTGCGAGCATCTTGGCGTGGCGCGGAACCATGTCGATGCAGTCCTTGATTCCCTGCTGGCAGACCATGTCCGGAAACATTTCTTGACGCTTAGAGGCCTAACCGGTTATATTAATGTCCGGATGAGACAATAACCGGAAAAAACCATGACCAGAAGCGGCCATATGATAGAGACGATCAAATCCATCATCCTGGACTTCCAGGAAATGCGGCTGGAGACCGGGGTGCCCCGGCGTTTGCGTGTCGAGACGGTTCACGGCAAGGCCGCCGTCTGCATCGGGGTGCGCCGGAGCGGCAAGTCGACTTACCTGTTCCAGGTTATCCGGCGGCTGTTGGACGGTGGGGTGCCCAGGCAGAACATTCTGTACCTGAACTTTTTCGACGACCGCCTCCACAACCTGCGGCAGGACAATCCCGGTCTGATCGCCGAGGCCTATTTCTCCATTTACCCGGAGAAGAAAAACACCGAAAAGGTTTACTGCTTCTTCGACGAGATTCAAGCCGCCGCCGGTTGGGAACCCTTCGTCGACCGCATGATGCGCACGGAAAAGTGCGAGGTGTACCTGACCGGTTCGTCTGCCAAAATGCTGTCGAAGGAGATCGCCACCCAAATGCGCGGGCGGGCGCTTTCTTGGGAGATCTTCCCGTTCTCGTTCAGGGAATTCTTGGACTACAAAGGAATCGATAGCGGGGGCGCGCTGTCGACGAAGAAGCGGCTCCTCGTTCAGAAGGCCTTCGAGGAATACTGGGAGACCGGGGGATTCCCGGAGGTCGCCGGTCTTGGCCGGAACCTGCGGATCAAGACCCACCAGGAATACTTTCACGCCATTTTGTTTCGGGACTTGGTCGAGCGCCACGACGTTTCACACCCGAAGGCGGTAACCGATCTGGCGCACTGGCTGGTGGACAACACGGCCTCGCTTTATTCGGTCAACAGTCTCACGGGCTATCTCAAGTCCCTGGGCCACAAGGCGCCGAAGTCCGCGGTGTCGGATTACCTGGAATGGTTCGAGGACGCCTATTTCCTGTTCACCGTGCGTATATTCGACCCGTCTCTCGCGCGCAGCAACACCAATCCGAAAAAGGTCTACTGCATCGATCACGCACTGGTCACTTCGGTGTCGTCCGGAATCCTGGTCAACTCCGGCCACCTCTTGGAGAACCTCGTGTTCACGGCGCTCCGGCGTCTTCACCCGGAAATCTACTATTACAAGACAAAAACCGGCCGGGAGGTTGATTTCATCGTCCCGTTGCGTGGCCGGCCGCGGATGCTGGTCCAGGTGTGCGAATCCCTGGCGGAGCCGCAGACGCGGAAACGGGAGACTGCGGCCTTGAGTGAGGCGATGGCCGAACTGGGCCTGAAAACCGGGACCATCGTGACGCGCAACGAAGACGGGCGGATCAGGGCCGGCGCCGGGACCATCGAAGTGGTCCCGGCATGGCGGTTCCTTCTCGAACTGCCGGAAGCGGCGTTAAGCCACACTTCCTAACCACAGCGCCAATGCGCTTGTCGCAAAGCTTAACAATCCTCATTCATCCGGCCCCCGGTGAGCAGCGGCATCGTCATCGACCCAGTCCTCCTCGGTGTAGGACATGCCCTTGCGCCCCG
>DQXI01000184.1 GCA_011042305.1 Desulfobacteraceae bacterium | reverse complement strand
TGGCTCAACGAGGCATCGCTCCTGAGATTGGTCAGCGCGATCCTCATGGAGATCAGCGAGGACTGGGAAACGGGCAGAGTCTGCTTGAAACCGGAGGAGGATGATCGAACCGCCTAAAAGAATTTACAGAAAAAATGTTGCTTTATCCCCGCTCGGCCCAGTTGTTGGTCGGCTCAACGCTCATGCGCCGGAAAGGTCCACCGCGAATCGGGCTGGCGGACTATCCGGCGGGCCAGTTTGCAGGCCTTGTTTTGCTCCGGCTCCCGCTCAGAAGGACCATTTAATCCGAAACCTGCTTGCTTCCTGTAAACTCATTCCGAAATCGGCCACAGGGTTCATGTTGGTATAATGCGGGACCCTACAGATGCCAAATAGGTGTTCAACCCCTGAAATTTCGGGGTTTCTCCCTATTGTCCAATATACTGACATTAAATAGTGTCCGTCCATAAATGGCCTTTTTGTCCAATCTCTGCGTTCTGCTCAAAAAATAATACTCGGAATATCAACCATATGCCTGCAGTTATTTTTTTCGCATGCCTTGATCTTGAACAAAAATTCTCATTTCTGGATGGACACTAACTACATTTTCTATAATCAACCACAAGGAACGGAAAAGATGAAAGACGTCGTCATCGTTTCAGCCTGTCGAACCGCCATCGGAAGTTTTGGCGGCTCCTTGCGCGACACCAGTGCGGCGGAACTCGCCAAAATCACCATGACGGCCACCGTCGAAAGAGCCGGCATCGACCCGGCGATCATCGACGATATCCGATACGGCAATTGTATGGAACCAACGGATGCTTGCAACGTGGCCCGGGTGGGAGCACTGATGGCGGGGATCCCGGAAACAACCCCGGCGGTCACGATCAACCGGGTCTGCATTTCCGGAATGGAGGCCATCATTTCGGGAATGGCCATGATCCAGGCCGGGATGGCCGACGTGATTCTGGCCGGCGGGACAGAGCATATGTCCGGCGTTCCCTATGTCGTTCCAGGGGCGCGCTGGGGATATCGGCTCCAGGACGGCGTGTTCGTGGACGCCCTGATTCACGCCCTCCACTGCGGCTCGCACCTTATCCCCCACCCGGAAGAAGGCCCGGTCGATGCCAGCCAGGCGCCCCTGCGCAATTTCGTTGGGAAACCTTACATCATGGGGCACACAGCCGAATTTCTGGCCCAGCACATGGGCATCAGCCGGGAAGAAATGGACGAGGTAGCCCTCCGCAGCAACAATGCCGCCGAAAACGCCACCCGCGAAGGCCTGTTCGCCGAGGAAATCGTTCCGGTGCTGATCCCGAGAAAGCGCCAAGATCCCATCTTTTTTGAAAAGGATGAGCACTTTCGTCCAGGCTTGACTCTGGATCAGCTAAGCGCATTGCCACCGGCGTTCGTGCCCAAAACCGGCAAGGTGACCGCCGGTAACTCCAGCGGTATCAACGACGGGTCGGCCGGCATCCTACTCATGTCGGCCGAAAAGGCGCACCATATCGGCATCACTCCCCTTGCCCGAATTAAAGCGGTGGGGCGGAGTGGATGCCATCCGTCCGTCATGGGCCTCTCACCGGTTCCGGCGGTGCGTCAGTTACTGGACCGTAGCGGCCTTAAAATTGGCGATTTCGAGTTGGTTGAGATCAATGAAGCTTTCGCTGCCCAGTATATCGCCTGCGAAAGGGAACTGGGTTTGAACCGGGCCATCACCAACGTTAACGGTTCCGGCATCGGATTAGGCCACCCGGTGGGGGCCACCGGCGCACGTATCGTGGTTACGCTGCTGCACTCCCTGCGACGGCAGGGGAAAAGCCTTGGACTCGCCACACTCTGCGGCGGTGGCGGGGTGGCCATGGCCTGCGCCATCGAAACGCTGTAAGCGGCAAACCTTTTCAGAGATGGGGAGCTTACACACGGACCTAAGGCGGAAACAGACACCATCACAAACCTTTCGATCCTGCCGACCATTTGGCGAAGAATGGATTGCAGCCCATGAAAAAAAGCAAGCAAAGAACCGCCCAACAGGCCATATCAATGATTAAAGACGGCGCAACCGTGACCACTGGCGGATTCTGCGGCGCCGGTTTTGCCGAGGATTTTGCGATTCATCTGGAGGAACACTACCTTAAAACCGGCCATCCGAAAGACTTGACGCTGGTCTACTGTGCCGGCCAAGGCGACTATGGCGAACGAGGGCTAAACCATTTCGGCCATGAGGGCTTCACCAAGCGGTTGATCGGCGGCTTCTTCGGCGCCGCTCCCAAGCTAGCCCGTCTCGTCGCCGAGAACAAAGTCACAGCTTACAACTTTCCTCAGGGCGTATTGTCACAAATACTCCGCGACACGGCGGCCAAAAAACCCCGACTCATCACCACGGTGGGCCTGGAAACCTTTGTCGACCCGCGCAAGGGAGGCGGCAAAGCCAACACCAGCACGGTTGAGGACCTAGTCGAGTTGGTTTCCTTCGACGGCAGTGAGTACCTGGCCTACAAGACGGTCCCCATAGACGTAGCGATTCTGCGCGGCACGACGGCGGACGAAGACGGTAACATCACCATGGAGAGGGAAGCACTGACTTTGGAGGTGCAGGCCCAAGCCATGGCCGCCAAAAACTGGGGAGGAATCGTCATCGTCCAGGTCGAACGGGTCGTACAACGCAACAGCCTCAATCCGCGCCAGGTCAAGATACCGGGAGTGCTGGTCGACGCCGTCGTCGTCTCCCGCCCGGAACACCACTGGCAAACCTTCGCAGAGCGCTACAACCCCGCCTATTCCGGCGAGGTCCGGGTGCCTACCCAGTCCTTGCCTCGATTGAAGTTGAACGACCGCAAGATCATCGCTCGACGAGCGGCCTTTGAACTCCGGCCAGAGAACCTGGTCAACTTGGGCATCGGCATGCCCGAGGGCATCTCCAGCGTCGCCAACGAGGAGGGGATACTGGACGGCATTACCCTGACGGCCGAACCTGGGGTCATCGGCGGATTTCCGGCCGGTGGGTTGAGCTTCGGTGCGGCGGCCAACCCCGCGGCCATCATCGACCAG
>DQXI01000064.1 GCA_011042305.1 Desulfobacteraceae bacterium | reverse complement strand
GTCGGTGCAGCGGCCGGCGCAGTGATAGGCCCGCAGAAAATGGAAGGTGCGCACATCCACCGGGTTCTGGCTCTTGCCGACCCACTGGGGCATGCTTTCATCGACGAAGCAGGTCGGGCAGTAGCACAGGGGGCAGGCGTTGCGGCAGGCGTAACAGCGAATGCAGGGCGCCAGCAGGGCTTCGAAAAATTCCCACTTCGCCTCGGGGCCCATGGCCTCGATGGCCCGCACGTCCTCATAGCGGTCCACGTCCTGCTGCTCGGGCACCAAGTCGGCCACCAGTTCGTCATAGACGACCGGGTTGCGGTGGAGGCACACGGCGCAGTTGGCCTGGAGCACTTCCTTGCGGGGATAGGTGTTTTCGAAATTTTCACCCTTCACCCGGACATTCTCCCCGTCCTCCACCACTTCGGTGATCTCTCCGGGGGCCATGGACCGGATGCGCCGCTTGTCGATCATCCCCTTGCAGGGGACGCCGATGATGACCAACTGCTCGCGTTTGATCTTGTTTTCGATGATGTGGGTGACGATGTTGCGGCTGTCGCACCCCTTGGCGAACACGGCGATCTGGTCGGTGCGGTTGGTCAGATAGTTGGCCAGGTTGATGCCGCAGTTGCCGTCCCAGACGAGTTGATCCACGTCATCGATGCTCTTGACGAGGCAGGGCTCGTTCATCATGGGCATCGAGCCCTTGCGGAAACCGATCACCGTCTCGACCCGGCATTCCTTGAGCAGGCGCCTGGCAATCTCGCGCATCTTTTCGGTGTAAGCTTGCATGTCAGGCCACCTTCAGCTCTTTTTTGACATATTTCTCGTTGGGGCCAACGGCCCGGACGGCCTCGGTCACCTTCTTGACGACATCGACGAACTTGGTCGATTCGGCCGAGGAGATCCAGGAGAAATGGACGCGGCCCGGTTCAACACCCATGTGCTCCAGCAGGCTTTGCAGGAGGGCGAACTTGCGACGAGCGTAGTAATTACCTTCCAGGTAATGGCATTCTCCGGGATGTCACCCCGAGACCCAGACCCCGTCGGCCCCTTCCCGCAGGGCCGCCAGGACGAACTTGGGGCTCATGCGCCCGGTGCAGGGGATCCGGATGACCCGGATGTTGGGCGGGTACTCCATCCGGCTGACGCCTGCCAGATCGGCGGCGCCGTAGCTACACCAGTTGCAGAGAAATGCGACGATTTTCGGTTCCCACTGAGCCATCTCGAAATCTCCTTGAAGTTGCCGTTATGAAACCGCTGCTCAGCTCGCCTCGTTGAGGGCGAAGAGCTGGGCGAAGATCTGATCGTTGTCGAATCCCTTGAGATGGATCGCGCCACTGCGGCACGAGGCCACGCACAAGCCGCAGCCCTTGCAGAGCACCGGGTTGATCTCGGCCCGCCCCGGCCAGAAGCGCTCGGTTTCGGCCCGGAACGAGGGGGCCGAATACGGGCAGACGGACACGCACACCCCGCACATGCTGCACAGGGCCGGGTTGACCTCGGCCACCTGGCCGATGGTGCTGATATGCTGGCGCGCCAGGAGGGTAACGGCCCGGCTGGCGGCCGCCTTGCCCTGACTGACGGCCTCGTCGATGGGCTTGGGGTAATGGGCCATGCCGCAGAGGAAGACCCCGTCGGTGGCAAAATCGCAGGGCCCCAGCTTGGCGTGCTTTTCCACGAAGAAGCCGTCGTCGTTGAGCGGCAGCTTGAAAAACTGGGCCAGGGCGTTGTTGTCCGGCGGCAGGATGGCCGTGGCCAGGGAGATCAGGTCGGTGTCGATCTCCACCGGGCGGCCGAGGATCGGGTCGGTGAGGCGCACCACGAGGCGGCCGTTGTCGATGGCCACTTGCGGTTTGGCCTCCAGGCTGTAGCGGATGAAGACGACCCCCTTCTCCCGGGCTTCCTTGTAGAGGTACTCGCGCTCGCCGTAGGTGCGGATGTCGCGGTAGAGGATGTAGACATTGGCCTCGGGGTTGCGGGCCTTGATGGCCAGGGCGCTGTCGATGGAATGGGTGCAGCAGACCCGGCTGCAGTAGGGCCGCTGCGGCTCCCGGCTGCCGACGCACTGGATGAACACCGCCGCGCCGAGTTCCTCGAGGACCGGATCGCCGGCCTTGAGCTTGGCGTCCAGTTCAAGGCTGGTGAGAATCCGCGGGTCCTGTCCGTAGCTGTACTCGGTGGGCACCAGGGGCTTGGCGCCGGTGGCGAGGATGGCCACGCCGTGTTCGATCTCCTCTTCCTGGTCGCCGTTTTTCACCGTGGTCTTGAAGTTGCCCACGAACCCGTCCACGGCGGTGACCTCGCTGTCGAGATGGATCTGGATGTTCGGGTCCCCGCTCACGGCGGCCACCAGTCGGTCGAGCCGTTCGGCGACGGGAATACCGTCCGGGGTCTGGAAGAGGTGACGGGCCTGGCCGCCGAGGACGGCTTCGCGTTCCACCAGGTGGGTGGTGTAGCCCTGGGCGGCCAGTGTCTGGGCCGCCGCCATGCCGGCGATGCCCCCCCCTATCACCAGGGCCGTCTGGTTGACGTCGAGCTCGGCCTCCTTGAGCGGCTGCATGAGGCTGACCTTGGCCACGGCCATGCGCACCAGGTCCTTGGCCTTCTGGGTGGCCAGGTCGGGGTTGTGCTTGTGGACCCAGGAATCCTGGTTGCGGATGTTGCACATCTCGAAGAGGTACTTGTTCAGGCCCGCGGCCAAGAGGGTTTCCTGGAACAGGGCCTCGTGGGTCTTGGGGGTACAGGCGGCCACCACCACCCGGTTGAGCCCCTTTTCCCGGATCACCTCGGCCATGCGGTCCTGGGTGTCCTGGGAGCAGGAGTAGAGGTTGTCGGTGGCGAACTCCACGAAGGGGAGAGTGGCGGCGTAGTCGCGCACCGCCGGCACGTCCACCGTGCCGGCGATGTTGATGCCGCAGTTGCACACGAAGACCCCGATGCGGGGGCGCTCGTTGACCACGTTGACCTCGGGCACCTTTTCGGGGACCACGGTGAGCGTGTCACGGGCCTCGGCGAGGATTTCGCCGGCCGCGGCCGCGGCCG
>DQXI01000058.1 GCA_011042305.1 Desulfobacteraceae bacterium | reverse complement strand
GGTCAAGGATTCGATTCGCAGTTTCGCCGAGATGATCGAGATTTACTGGCGCTATGCGCGGGGTCGCTACCGCCTGCCGTCGATGGGCGGGATGGAAGGGAGCCTGCCTCCGAAATGAATCGATCCGCTCTCACCGTTTTCGGCGTTGTGGTGCTGCTGGCGGTGCACCTGGGGTTGGCCGCCCACAGCGTCCGCCACAAGTCCAACACTTTCGATGAGCTGATCCACCTGACCTCGGGTTACAGCTACTGGAAATACAACGATTACCGCTTTCAACCGGAAAACGGCAATTTTCCCCAACGATGGGCCGCCGTGCCCCTGCTGTTCATGGACCTGGCTTTTCCCGAAGCCGGGTTGAACGTTTACGACGCGGCCCACGAGTTCTTCTTCCGCCTGGGCAATGACGGCAACGCCATGCTCTTTCGGGGCCGCATGATGATCGCCGGCCTGAGCCTGGTGCTCGGCCTGGGGGTCTGGTTCTGGGCGTCGCGCATCTTCGGCCCGGGCGGCGGATTGATCTCCCTGGCCCTCTATTGTTTCAGCCCTACCATCCTGGCCCACGGCCGCCTGACCACCTCGGACCTGGCCGCTGCCCTGTTCTTCATCTTTTCCGTCGGGGCCGTCTGGAAACTGCTGCACCGCATCAATTTGGCGACGGTGCTCGGGGCCGCCCTGGCGGTTTCCGGCCTCCTGCTCTCCAAGATGTCCGGGGTGTTGATCCTGCCGGTCAGCGTTCTGCTGGTCCTGACCAGGGTGCAGTGGGGCGCTGGCCGGCCGACCCATTTGGGAAACGTTTGCCTGATCCGGTCACGGACCGGCCAGGCGGCCGCTGCCGCCGCGGCGGCCCTGGTGGTGGCGGCGGTTTGCGTAGCGGTGATCTGGGGGGCTTATGGATTCCGTTATGAAAGCGCGGCCGGGCAGGCGGTGGCGGAGGAACTTCCAGATGCGGCCTGGCAAAAGCAATTGGAGGGCGCCGGCGGCCTGAAGCCGGCCATCGCCTGGATGCGCGCGGCAAGGCTTCTTCCCGAGGCCTACCTGTACGGCTTTACCTACGTGGTGTCCAACGCCCGGGGGCGACCGGCATTCTTGATGGGGCAATACAGCCTCACCGGCTGGTGGTATTTTTTCCCTTTCTGTTTGGCCGTCAAGACGCCCCTGACCACCTTGCTGCTGCTGGTCGTTGCGGCCCTGGCCCTGGCCGGCCCCCGGAACCGTGATGACTGGTACGCACTGTCGCCGCTGTTCTGTTTTCTCGCCGTCTATTGGGCCGCGGCCGTGTCCGCGGACATCAACATCGGCCACCGGCACATTTTGCCGGTCTACCCGGCGATGTTCATCATGGCCGGGGCCGCGGCCCGCTGGCGTGCCGTATCCGGGAGAGGTTTCGCGATCCTGGCGCCCCTGGTCGCGGTGGTGCTGGTCTTCGAGACCCAGTGGATTCACCCCCATTACCTCGCCTTTTTCAACGCCGCCGCCGGCGGGCCGTCCAACGGCTATCGCCTCCTGGTGGACAGTTCCCTGGACTGGGGCCAGGACCTTCCCGGGCTGGCACGCTGGATCGATGCCCGCCGGGCCGCGGGGGAGGAGGGCGCGTCGTTTTACCTGGCCTATTTCGGGACTGCCAGTCCTGTCTATCACCAGGTAAATGCCAAAATCATTCCTGTCCGCTGGTGGCCGTGGTTCAAGGATGTGAACCAATGGGCCGATTCGCTGGGCCCCGGCTATTATTGCACCAGCGCGACGACGCTCCAGCAGGTTTACGGCATTCACGGCCAGTGGAACCAGGCGCTCGAGAACGCCTACCGTGACGTGATCAAGGCGCTACGCCGGGATGATGAAATGGGAAAGCCCGCTGACCTTGAAAAGCTGCGGCACTTCAACCGGCTTCGCTTTGCGCGGCTGGCCAACTACTTGCGGCACCGCGAGCCGGATGCCCGGATCGGCTATTCGATCCTGGTCTACCGGCTTGGGCGTTCGGATGTGGTGTCGGCCTTGGCGGGTCCTTTTCCCGCCTGGAATGACGGGTGACGCTGCTTGTAATGAAACGACGGTGATCCGAAGAATGCCCCGAAAAGGCCCAGAGAACGAGACTCGCCAAGGAGGCCACGGAAACAGCGGCGAAAAATTTGAAATGGGGAGGACGATAGACGAATTCCACCGTGTGACGTCCCTTTTCCACTTCCACGCCCTGGAAAAAGGCGTTCAGCCGCAGCGGGGTTGATGGTTCCTTCCCGTCCACCGTTGCCTGCCATCCGGGGTAGAAGGACTCCGAGAGTACCAGGACGGCGGGTTCCGGCGCGGTGAGATCAATCCGGATATTTCCCGGACCGAGGTACTCGACGGCATCCACGGGCGCGGAAAACGGCCTGATGTGGCGGCCTTCGGCCCGGCCTTGGAACAGGGCGCAATCGGCGGCATTGAAATCGTCCCTGCCAAGCTCCAGCAGCGGATTGGCCCGCGGCGGCCGGAGACGGCCCACCAGCCAGGCCCGGGGCAGGCTCCCGGTGAGGCGGAACAGGAGGGGAGATACTTTCTCCACCCTTTGCCGCAATTCGTCCAGGCGGTCCAGGGGCTGGTCGGAAACGATGTACCTGACGTTGGCGGCCCGCAGAAAACCGATCTTTTGCGGCCAGGGCAGCCGTGCCGCTTCGTGGATGAACCACTGGTACTGCAGCTCCATGCCGGTGTTGCCGTCGACGTGATCGATGCCGGAGAGAATGCCCAGGTGGGGCATCTGCAGCAGTTGCCAGTGCAGATGGTAGGCGGCTACCCGACCCGGTGAGCCGGCGGGACGACGGCTGGCCGGATCCACGAAGACCCGGAATTGGCCGGGATCCTCGAAGATCGGCGCCAGGTCCCGGTGCCGGGAATGGTAGAGGCGCGTCGGCCAGACCGGGTTGAGGTGTCGGTGGGCGGCGTAAAGGTCCGCGACCAGGACGAGCAGCAGCAGGCAAGCCACCAGGCCGGGGCGCGCGCCCCGGCCTGGTGGCTTGCCTGCTGCTGCTCGTCCTGGTCGCGGACCTTTACGCCGCCC
>DQXI01000014.1 GCA_011042305.1 Desulfobacteraceae bacterium | reverse complement strand
GGGGGCTGGCCGGTATGGGCGGCGGCATGGACGGTTTCGCCTGGGGGGTGCTGGGCGGGGCCTTTGCCGGCAACTTCCTCCTTCAGTTCTGGGGGGCGAGACGGGCCGGCCTGCGCCTGGGGACCGGTGTCCGTTGGCGCCATCCGGACGTGGGCCGCTACCTGCGCCTGACCCTGCCGTTGATGCTCGGCTTGTCGATGATGTTCTCGGCCGAGTTCTTTCTCAAGTTCTTCGGCTCCTACCTGTCCCGGGGCGCCATCGCGGCCCTGAACTACGGGCTGCGGGTGATGCTGATGATGGTGGGACTCTTCGGCCAGGCGGCCGGGGTGGCGGCTTTTCCCTACCTGGTGCGCCTGGCCAGCGAGGGGCAACTGGAGGAAATGAACCGGCTGCTGGACCAGACCCTGCGCTACCTGTCGCTGGTACTCCCCTTCGCCGTGCTCCTCATGGCGCTGCGCTACGAGGTGGTGGGCCTGCTGTTTGAACGCGGTCGTTTCGATGCCGAGGCCACGGCCCTGACGGCTGGCATCCTGCCCTATCTGATGATCGGCGCGGTGGGGTTCGCAGCCCAGACGGTGGTGGTGCGCGGCTTCTACGCGCGGCAGAACACGCTGCTGCCGGCAATTTTCGGCACGTTGGCGGTCCTTGTGAGCATCCCTCTCTACATCCTGGGACTGCGGCTGCTGGGCGTCGCCGGCGTGGCCCTGGCCCTGTCGCTTTCGGCCCTGCTGCAAGTCGGGGTGCTCTACGGCTGGTGGAACAGATGGAGCGATAATCGGGGCAGCGGTGCCGTGGTCCGTTGCTACGGCCGGGTGCTGGCGCTGAGCCTGGGGCTCTTTCCACTGCTGGAAGCGGCCACCCGGTGGATGCGGGCCCTGGTGGGGGCGGGTACAACATTGGAGCGCCTGCTGGTGGCGTCCGCGGTGGGCGCTCTTTTCGTTTTGCTGTTGGCGGCGGGAGGGCGGCTGCTTCGGATCGAGGAGATTCGCTGGCTGTGGCGCCGGCTGAGCCGCCGCAAAAAACCACAACCGTCTTGACAAGCCGTCGCCAATGGGGCCAAGTAGGCGGCTTGGCGCATGTCGTCGCATTGGCGACGAGCGATCGGGGTGAAGCGGGAGAATCAGCCGTGGATTGACGCGGGGACGGGTGCCGCGGTCCGCACAAAGGAGAAAAGGGAATGAAGAAGGTTCTGGTCAGTGACAATCTGGGAGAAATCGGCATCGAGATGTTTCGCCAGGCCGAGGGCATCGAAGTGGATGTGAAAACCGGCCTGGAGCCCGAGGCGCTACGGTCGATCATCGCCGACTACGACGCCCTAGTGATCCGCAGCGCCACCAAGGTGACCGCCGACCTGCTGGCGGCCGCTGAGCGGCTCAAGGTGGTGGGCCGAGCCGGCATCGGGTTGGACAACGTGGATATCCCGGCGGCCACCAGGCGCGGGGTGGTGGTGATGAACACCCCGGGCGGCAACGTGATCACCACTGCCGAGCACGCCATTGCCATGATGATGGCCTTGTCGCGCAACATTCCCGACGGCACCCTTTCGCTGCGCGAAGGCCGCTGGGACAAGAAGAAACTCCAGGGGCGCGAGCTTTACAACAAGGTGCTGGGGGTGATCGGCTTCGGCAAGATCGGCAGCATCGTTGCCGACCGGGCCCGGGGACTCAAGATGCAGGTGATTTGCTACGATCCTTTCGTGACCCCCGCACGGATTGAGAAAGCCGGCTTCGAGAGCGTCACCCTGGACGAACTGTACGCCCGCGCCGACTATATCACCCTCCACGTGCCCAAGCTCAAGGACACTTTGGGCATGATCAACAAGGAGGCCTTCGCCAAGATGAAAGACGGGGTGATGCTGATCAACTGCGCCCGCGGCGGGCTGGTGGTGGAAAGCGACCTGGCCGACGCCATCGCCTCGGGCAAGGTAGCCGGGGCGGCCCTGGACGTTTTCGAGACCGAGCCGCCAGGCGATCATCCCCTGTTCAAGCTGCCCCGGGTCATCGGTACGCCTCACCTGGGCGCTTCCACCAAGGAGGCCCAGACCAACGTGGCCGTGGCCGTGGCCGAGCAGATCATCGCCTATCTGCAGACCGGTACCATCATCAATGCGGTCAATGCGCCCTCGGTTACCGGCGAGTTGCTGGCCAAGCTTGGGCCTTACCTGAACATCGGCGAGCAGATGGGAAACCTTCAGGCGCAACTGGTCTGCGGACCGATCCAGTCGGTGACCATCGAGTACGCTGGCGACTTCAAGGGGCTGGACCTGTCGCCGGTGACCATTGCCGTGCTCAAGGGTCTGCTCACCAAGGAGGTCAAGGACGATGTCAACTTCGTCAACGCCCTGGCCATCGCCAAGGATCGCGGCATCAAGGTGGCCGAGACCACCAGTGACGACAGCGACATCTACCTGTCGCTGATCACCGTCACGGTGGAAACTACCGAGATGAAAAACACCGTTGCCGGGACCATCTTCGGCAAGAACGATCCCCGGGTGGTGCGCATCAACGATTTCCGTCTGGAATTGATCCCCTGCGGGCACTTGGCCCTGGTCTCCAACCAGGACAAGCCCGGGGCCATCGGCAGTATCGGCAGCACCCTCGGCAGGCACGGCGTCAACATCGACCAGATGCAGGTAGGGCAGGACGCCGCCGGCGAGCACAACATCATTTTCATGAAAACCTCGACCGCGATTCCGCCCGAGGCACTGGCCGACATCCGCTCGCTGCCCCTGGTGCAATCCATCACACCGCTGGAGTTCGCCGAGACCATCGGCGCGGCCCAGGCGGATGGGGGCCGGGACTATCGTGCATGATCTTTTCTGTTTAACCCTGCAGGAGATATTAAGAACGTTGTATGGGGTAACCTGCTGGACGCCCCGGTAGTTTCAGAGGGCTGAATACGGAGCAGAATACTCGGCGGAGGTTGCAGCGCCGGAGGCCGCCAGGCAGTCTTGTCCGGCGGCCCGAAAAACTCGGCGCCAAGCGACCGTAAGGCCCGGACAGGGCGGCAACGTTGGACCAGGGGCAGTGCCGCAATGAGAAAAATCACCTC
>DQXI01000265.1 GCA_011042305.1 Desulfobacteraceae bacterium | reverse complement strand
GAAAACCCAGGTCCAGGCGGTTCCGTTGTGGTAGGCCGGCTTGCGCCGGTTGTCTTCGTCGCCCTGGTAGCGTCCCTGGTAGGGATGGTGGGGATCGTTGAGCAATTGCCCGTGGTGCACCACCGCCAGCGGCCGTCGCACCGGGCGGTCGGCCAGGCTGCGGATCGCCCCGGGCACCAGCAACTCCCGGCAGGCCCTCACCACCGCGGCCGCCACGGCCGGATCGGTCGCCGCCCCCAAGGTGACGGCAAAAAGCTGGTTGGGTCTCAGGGCATCGTCGGCTTCGGTCTCCAGGGCCGAAACCCCGGGACCGGCGTGGCGGCAATCGACGAGATAACCCAGCTCAGGGTCCCAGAACAATTGGGCAAAAGACTGCTTGACCTGCGCTGAAAGCCGCCGCCACGGCCCGTCGGCGTCCAGCTCCGCCATCAGCTCCAAGGCGGCGTGCCAGAGGGCCTGGATCTCCACCGGGTACCCCTGGCGCGGCGATCCGGCCGGGTGGTTGGTGTCCATCCAGGTGAAATGGGCCGGGCTGAAAAGCAGGCTGCTGGCCGGATCCATCGCCACACCGTTAGGCGCGCCGGCGCACAGCCCCCGGCCCAGGTCCAGGATCACCTTCTCCAGGCGGCGACCGCCGCAATCGGCCGCCAATAGTTTCTTGTTGCCGGCGGCCTTGAGATAGTCGCGGCAGGCGACGCAGAACCAAAGAGGGGCGTCCGAGGTGTCCCGATTGGTGGCGTCCCGGCCCCGGATCATGTTGGGCAGGGTGCCGCGGTCCTCGAAGCGCGCGAACTGGATGAGGATATCGCGGGCCTCGGTCAGGCGTCCGTCAGCGATGAGCCCCCGCACTACGATGAGGGTGTCGCGCCCCCAATCCAGGAACCAAGGGTAGCCGGCGATGACGGTGCGATGGCGGTCGCGCCGCACCACAAAGCGTGACAGGGAGCGGCCGAGGAGGTCCGGCACCGGCAGCGGCGCCGGCGGTGCCGCGGGCACGAAACCGGTTTCCGGCACACTGGAGGGCGCATCGCCATCGGTCCAGGCGTCCAGGCGCACCCCCTGCCCCCCAGCCAGCGGGATACTGAAATAACCGGGGCTGAACAGGTCCGAATCCGGGTCCATCCCCCGCTGCGCCTCCAGGGGCCGGTGCACCATGTACTGCCATTCCGGCTCCGGCCGGAAAAACCCGCCGGGCAGACGCACGGTAAGGATCCTCGACCGATCCGGGGCGAAGCGGAATCCGTCATCGAAAGCGCTGACCGCACCGGGCCAGCGGTTTTCCGGACCGGAGTAGGCCTTGGTGAGGTCGTGGAAACTGCGGTCCTCGATGTCTGGCCGCAGGATCAAGCGCACGGGGCGGTCGTCGGCCAGGCGGTCGTCCTGGCCGGCAGCCGGCTCCCGTTGGAAGTTGACCCGCAAGGCGTTGCGCCCCTCGGGCATTTCCATGCGCACCGACAGCGCCAGGTGCTGGCCCTGGCCCGCCGGCAGGGTGAAATGCCAGCAAGGCCGGCCGTCGGCATCAAGAAAAAAGCGCTCCAGGCAGTCGCGGGTGACCGCAGTCGAGTATCCCTGGAAAACGATCCAGGCCCGACAGCGGGTCAGCAGGACCCAGCGGTCCACCGGCACGGCGGAATCGAGGTTAGCCGCCAGCAGGGCGTCGTACTTGCTGGCAAGCTCCCCCCAGGCCGCGTGGACCCGGGCCATGCCGCCGCGGCCGTTGGTCAGCAAGGCCAGAAGGTTCTCCCTGGCGTCCGGACGCGCAAAGACCCTTTTCAGCTGGCCGACCCCGGCCGGCGGCAGAAACAGCAGGGGAGCGCTGGTCCGCTGGGCCCGATCGGCGGCTTCATACACCGCCAGTTCAAGGGTGCGCTCGGTCCAGGCCGCCACCGGCGCCGGCGGTTTGAGCAGGGCGAAAAAGCCTCCCCCGGCCAGGGCCAGGGCGTCTTCGACAGCCAGGGTGTGCCCGGCGTCCACCAGGCGCACCCGAAAACGGTGCGCGGCACGCACCAACAAGAAATGATCCGGCGGCACCATCACCTGGCGCCGGGCATCCCGGGGCCAGTCCCAGACCACCACCGGCGCCACCGGCGGCCGGGTGGGATCCAGGCTGAGGCAAAAAGCTTCCGGATCACGGCGCAGGGCGGCCACCTGCTCCCCCGGATCGAAGCCGGCCAGGTCGCCGTCGCCGTGAAAGTGTCGATACACCCGCAGCACCACGGCCCGCAAACGCTGGTCCAGCGCCCGCGGCGGGGTCCGGGACGCGTCCGTCACAAGATCCAAGTCTTCCCGGCGGCAGCTGAGACAGCGCACCTGCCCAGGTGCCAGGGCGCAGGCGAGCGCCCCGTTCCTCCTCTCCACTGTCGCCGTTTCCCCGGTCAGCAAATCCGTCCAGGCGCCGGGGTCGGTGTCGCCCTGCCAAAAGGCGGTCACGGGGCACCGATCATCGAGATTGGCCGCGATCCACAGCCGCCGGCCGGAGGGCTCATGGCGCCGTTCGACGACCACGTGGTTGCCTGTCCCAACCTGCACGAGACGCTGGACGACGCGATCGTGAAACACCGGATGACACCGCAGCAGGGCATGCAGGCGCGCCAGGTGGTCCACCAGGTTGGGCGTGGCGCCCCAGTTGAGGCTGGGCGCCCCGTGCACGTCGATCTTTTCGGTGGCCAGCCACTCGACGCCGTTGGCAAAGGCGAAGGCGCCCTGATGGGCGCACAAGGCGCACAGAGCGGTGCGCAGGCGGGCGAATTCGTGGGATCGGGCCGCCAGCCGATTGTTGTCGTGGGTTTCGGCGAAATGCACCAGGGCACCGTCCCCCTCGGCGATCTCGATGGCCGGCGGAAGGTAGTATTCGATCTGCCCCCGGTCGTAGTTCTGAAACAGCTCCGAGTAGGCCCAGTTGAAATTGGCTTCCTGCAGCAAGGCGCGGGTCACCGACACCTTGCCGCCGAGACCTTCGAGAAAAAAGATCGTGTACGGAAACTGCTGGCGCACGGCGGCGATGATGTAGCGCCAGGCTTCCAAGGGCACCATGTACCCCGCGTCGCAGCGAAAGCCGTCCACCCCCCGGCG
>DQXI01000170.1 GCA_011042305.1 Desulfobacteraceae bacterium | reverse complement strand
TGGGCCACTACATTGGCCAGGCGAAAAACGTGATTCAATAAAATCAAATATTTGGAAAACCGAAAGGGCCAATTTTTGCCGAAAATAGGCCCCGTAGAAAAAATTTTGGCGAACTTGGGTTAAGGCGGCCGCGAAGCACGCAAACCGTTGTCAAGTGAGGTCGGCTATGGTTGGATGAAGTCGGATGGTTGGCAGTTTGGCGCTGATGGGGTGAAACCGGACGAAGGGAGGATCAATGGACGACAAAACCGTGAAACTTTACTCGTTGAGTACGTGCAGTCATTGCAAATCGACCAAGCGGCTGCTGGACGAATGCACCGTGGCGTACGGTTTTGTCGATGTGGACCTGCTGGAAGGCGAAGAGCGCCGGGCCATCATCGAAGATGTCAAGAAGTTCAACCCAAGATGCTCTTTTCCGACCATCATCATCGGCGACAAGGTCATCGTCGGCTACAAGGAGCAGGAGATCAAGGAGGCCCTGGGGGTGTCATGAATGCCGAGGAACTCTGCCAAGTCTTGAGAAAGTCGCAGGAGCCCAAAGGGTATTACTTCAACAAAGACCGCCAACGGGTGATGGACCTGATGGAGGCCCTGCTGGTCAACAAGCGGCGCTACGGCTACATGGCCTGTCCCTGCCGCCTGGCCGCAGGCGACAAGGAGGCCGACCGCGATATCATCTGCCCCTGCGTCTACCGCGAGCCGGACGTGGCCGAGTACGGCAGCTGCTACTGCAACCTCTACGTCTCCAAGGAATGGAACGAGGACGAGATTCCCCACGCCTACGTGCCCGAGCGCCGGCCGCCGGAGAAAATCAAGTTCTAATCCAACTTTCGGGATCGGCTTCAGCGGAAGGCCGAAAGTCGAGTTTTAAGCGAACAGCGGCGTGCTCAGGTAGCGTTCCCCCGTGCTGGGGAGGATGACGACGATGCGCCGGCCGGCGTTTTCCGGCCGATGGGCCACCTGGAGCGCGGCCCACACGGCCGCTCCCGATGAAATTCCGCACAAGATGCCCTCCTGGCGGGCCATGTCTCGGGCTGTTTCGAATGCCGCCGCGTCGGTGACGGTGATTACCTCATCGATGATTTGCAGGTCGAGTACCGCCGGAACGAATCCCGCCCCGATCCCCTGGATCTGGTGCGGCCCTCTGGCGCCTCCGGACAGTACCGGCGAGCCGGCCGGCTCCACCGCCACCGCCTTGAAATCGGGACGGCGCTGCTTGAGCGCCTGGGAGATTCCGGTGATGGTGCCGCCGGTGCCCACGCCGGCCACCAGGATGTCCACCTTGCCGCCGGTATCGCGCCAGATCTCCTCGGCGGTGGTTTCCCGGTGGGCCCGGGGGTTGGCCGGGTTGGAAAACTGGTCCGGCATGAAGGCGTTTCGGTTTTCGGCCACGACCTGCCGGGCCCGGGCGATGGCGCCGGCCATTCCCTCGGTCCCGGGGGTGAGTACCAGTTCGGCCCCCAGGTGCACCAGCAGCTTGCGCCGTTCGACGCTCATGGTCTCGGGCATGGTGAGGCACAAACGGTGGCCGCGGGCGGCGCAGACAAAGGCCAAGCCGATGCCGGTGTTGCCGCTGGTGGGCTCCACGATCAGGGTTTCCGGCCCGATTTTTCCCTCCCGTTCGGCCGCATCGATCATGGCCCGGGCGATGCGGTCCTTCACGCTTCCCAGGGGGTTGAAAAACTCGAGCTTGGCCAGCACTTCGGCCTGGGCGCCGGCGGCGGTGGCCTGCAGGCGCACCAGGGGGGTGCGGCCGATGGTGTCGTCGATGCGGTCGCAGATGGGCATGCGGCGTCTCCTTGAAGAATTCAGTTGATGGCCGGGTCAGGAAGACCTGATCTTGCCGATGATCAGGCGCGGGGTTTCCAGGATTACCCGGGTATCCGGCGGTACCGATTCGGTGAGCCAGACGTTGCCGCCGATCACCGAGCGGGCGCCGATGACGGTGTCGCCGCCCAGGATGGTGGCGCCGGAGTAGACGATGACATCGTCTTCGAGGGTGGGATGGCGCTTCTTGCCCCGCAGCCGCTCCCCGGCGTCTCGCGGCAAGGAAAGGGCGCCGAGGGTCACCCCCTGGTAAATGCGCACGTTGTTGCCGATTTCGGTGGTTTCGCCGATGACCACCCCGGTGCCGTGGTCGATGACGAAGCGCTCACCGATGGTGGCGCCGGGGTGGATGTCGATACCGGTGAGGCTGTGGGCGTATTCGGTCATCAGGCGCGGCAGCAGAGGCACCTCGAGTTGGTGAAGCTGGTGGGCCAGGCGATAGACGGTAATGGCATAAAGCCCCGGGTAGGCGAAGATCACCTCGTCGTAGCTGCGGGCCGCCGGGTCGCCGTCGAAGGCGGCGCGTACGTCGGTGGCCAGGATGCGGCGCACGGCCGGCAGGCTTTCCATCAGGGCCAGGGCCCCGCTGCGGCCCCGCTCGCTGCAGTGGCTGCACGCCAGGTCGTGGCGCAGGCACTCGTGGCGCACCGAGTGGGTGATCTGTTCCACCAGGCGATCGAAGACCCGGGAGGCGGTCTGGCCCAGGGCATAGCGGTAGTTGACCGAGTCGAGCTTTTCCCGGCTGAAGTAGCCGGGAAAGACCAGCTCGCGCAGGCCAGCAATCAGGTCTTCGACATAAGCCTCGCTGGCCAGAGGCGCTTGGTCGATGTGAGAGAAGACATCCGCATCGCTGCACGTGTTGACGATGGCATCAATGATGGGCGGCAGCTTTTCCCGGCTTCGGGTATCTTTTTCCAGGTCGATGCGGCAGGTCTCGTCGTTGTGTTCCGGGTGCTTGTCCATAATGGTTTCCCCCGGTTTAGCCCCGTTGCGGTTCAGCTCGAGGCGGAGTTCGGCATCCGGTGTCGGTCGGTGGCCCAAAGAGCAGGTCGAGATCTATTATAGGTCCGGTCGCGACGGAAGTGAAGAAGAGAAGACGGGGCTGAACCGGGGAAAAGCGAAAACAGGCTGCATCCTATAGCTTACCCCCTGTGGGGTGTCAACCGCCTTTGCCCGAAAATCAGGGGGCCGGAGAAATGCGACCGTTGCACTTGGCCAAAAATCTGGCAGCCCAAGTTCGCCAAAATTTTTCG
>DQXI01000115.1 GCA_011042305.1 Desulfobacteraceae bacterium | reverse complement strand
TGGCGCCCCCGGCGTGAATCGAACACGCGGCACATGGATTAGGAATCCATTGCTCTATCCACTGAGCTACGGGGGCGGTTGGCTTACTGGACCTTGAGTGTTTGGCCCGGGTAAATGGTGCAGCGCGGGGTGAGACGATTGATGCGCAGAAAGCTTTCCAACGGCATCTTGAAGCGTTTGGCGATCATGAAGGGGGTGTCCCCCTTGCGCACGCTGTAGGTTTTCAGGCCCTTGGGCGCCTCGACGGCCTGTCCGGCGGGTATGACCAGGCTTTGGCCGATGCTCAACGTGTTGCTCGACAAGTTGTTGGCCGCCATGATCTTGGGAACGGTGGTCCCGTAGCGGCGGGCCAGGTTCCACAGCGAGTCGCCACGGCGGACCACGTGGCGGGTGGTGGCGGCAACGGGGGCCGTCGTGGCCGTGGCTCCTCTGGTGGGAACCTTGAGCGAACGGCCGGCGACGATGTGGTTGCTGCGGCGCAGCCTGTTGGCCTTCATCAGGGCCGACACGCTGGTATGGTAACGCTGCGCGATGGCCGAGAGGGTCTCTCCCTTTCGCACTCGGTGGTAGACGACGGCTGGTCGCGGCGGTTTTGGGGTAGAGACCGGCAGCTTGTCCAGGGAGGCCAGCAACAGCTCGGCAGTTCCGGGCGGGATGCGTAGACTGTACCCTTCGCCCGGCACGATGCGGTAGCGCAGTTCCGGGTTGAGCTGGCGCAGGATTTTTTCTTCGACGCCCACTGCCTTGGCGATGTCCTTCAAGTGCACCTGCCGCGAGACCATGACGGTTTCGTATTCCAGCGGCGCGTCGGGGACGATATCGTCGATGCCGTAGGCCTGCGGGTCCTTCAGGATGTGCAAGGTGGCCAGAAAGCGCGGCACGTAGCGGGCTGTTTCCCGCGGCAGCCGTTCGTAGAGATCCCAGAAGTTGTCTAAGTATTTGACGTTTTGGGTCCGGATGGTGCGCAGCACCCGGCCTTCACCGCAGTTGTAGGCCGCTAGGACCGTGGTCCAGTCTCCGAAGAGGCTGTGCAGTTCCTTGAGGTAGGCGATGGCCGCTGCCGTGGCCTTTTCCGGATCGAGGCGCTCGTCGATGTAAACGTTCCGCTTGAGGCCGAACTTGTAACCGGTGGAAGCGATGAACTGCCAGAGGCCCAGGGCCCGGGCGCGCGAGAGGGCGTCCACCTTGAAGCCGCTTTCGATGAGGGGGAGCCAGGAGAGTTCCTCGGGCAGGCCGGCTTGGCGCAGGGCCTCCAGGATTTGGGGCCGATAGCGTCCGCTGCGTTTGACAGAGGCGATGAAAAAGGAGCGTTCTGGGCCGGTGAGGCTCTTGATCTCGGCTTCCACGTGGGCGTTTCGCACCAGGGGAATGGCGTCGTGTTGGCCGTTGACCACGATGTGGCGCGACGCATAGATTTCCATGATCCGCTTGGCGATGAGGTAGCGCAGGTCTTCCTTTTGCTGGGCCATTTCGGGATTGTCGTCGCCGTTGGCCTGCAGGACGAGGGAATAGGCCTGGTCCAGCGCCTCCAGGGCGTTGTCCAGATCGCCCTGCTGCCAGAATTCCTGGGCGACCTGACAGAACTCCAGGGCCTCGTCCATCACGGCCTGATGCCGCTTGCCCGAAACGCGTCCCACGACGGTGCAGCCGCCCTCGGACGCCTCCTGGCCGCCGGCGCCTTTCGACGAGTTTTCCTGCACCTGCGCCAGAGACTCGTCCACGATGACCGGTGAGCTCGGCGGAGTCTTGGGGAGGGCGGCGCAGCTGGTCATGAGCAACGCAACCAGCATCAGGGTCCAACAGGCTTTTCGTCTGCGTGGCACGTGTTTCTCTCTTCCTTTATCAGATGGGGCATGCAGCGACGAGAACGATCTGCGTCGCCCGGAAAAGCCTGCGACGCAGCGCGTCGGTCGAAGGCCCTGGCTCAGCCGCACCGGCGGCCGCATCGGCCAATGGACGGGGCAAGATGGGCGCTGACGGCGCCTCCGGCTTGAGTCGTCCGATTACACAACCCGAAGCGGCCTGTCAAGGGATATACGCCTGTGATCAAGGCGCTGGAAGCCCTTGCGGGGTGTTTGGAAAATTTGACGGAGGAGAGAAAAAAGATTCGGAATGGGGGCTACGATGAATTTTTTTCCTTGCTTTTTTGAAAGATCGGATTTAAAGAGACAGATTCTGTGCGGCAAGGATCAGTTCTGGGCTGGCCATGTTTTTTTGTTGAGTTGAGGCATGACGCCAACCATCCGGGCCAGAGTAGCTCAGTTGGTAGAGCAGCTGATTTGTAATCAGCCGGTCGCGGGTTCGATTCCTGTCTCTGGCTCCAGCGCTGCCAGATGCCGGCGAACCGATTGGGTTGGTGAATGCATGGTGGGGTTCCCGAGCGGTCAAAGGGAACAGACTGTAAATCTGTCGGCAATGCCTTCGGAGGTTCAAATCCTCCCCCCACCACCACTTTTGAACGAAAGAGCTGGATGTAGCAGATTTCGCCCCGCTTGGGGCGAAATCGCCTGAAACTACGTGGCTTTTCGCTGTTCCTGCCATTGGCGGGGGCGGACGCGGGGGGATTCACCTCGCAGAGATGAGGGGAGATGCCGCTTGGCGCGGCTTGCGAAGACCGAAGCGGGAGTAGCTCAGTTGGTAGAGCTCCAGCCTTCCAAGCTGGATGTCGCGAGTTCGAGTCTCGTCTCCCGCTCCATCCCCCTTTGGCGCCTGCCTTCACATGCCGCCACGTCGTTCTCAAGCTCCGGTATGTGCCGTCCCTCCGTTTGCGGACGGTGTTGTCGCGCCCACGTAGCTCAGTAGGTAGAGCGCTT
This sequence comes from Desulfobacteraceae bacterium, assembly GCA_011042305.1. Classification (GTDB taxonomy): domain Bacteria; phylum Desulfobacterota; class Desulfobacteria; order Desulfobacterales; family UBA2174; genus UBA2174. The sequence continues at coordinate 290 of DQXI01000115.1, read as the reverse complement.
CCTTGGTAAGGAAGAGGTTCACCGGTTCGATTCCGGTCGTGGGCTCCATTTTTTTGGTTTTTGGGTCCTAAGGGCGCTGCCGAAACCCGTGGAGGGGACAGCGTCGCCGACCTGTGGGGGCCCGATGCGGTGCCGCCGGATAGTTTTTCCATAATTCCAACGATGACCTGGAGGACGGGAAGATGGCGAAGGAAAAGTTTGAGAGGAAGAAGCCGCATGTGAACGTGGGGACGATCGGGCACATTGACCACGGCAAGACGACGTTGACGGCGGCGATCACGAAGCAGTTG
>DQXI01000179.1 GCA_011042305.1 Desulfobacteraceae bacterium | reverse complement strand
GGTTTATCACCTCGATCGCGGCTACGAAGATCTCGAGGGCAAGCTGGCCGGCCTGGGGGCCGACATCCGGCGGGTGCCGGCCGGCGGCTAGGGGTTCCAGGCGCCTGCGGCGCGTTTCGGATTGCCGCGAAGCGGATTTCAGGTTTCAGATTGCCGCTGCGCGGATTCCAGGTTTCAGATTCCAGGTTCCAGATTCAAGATTTCAGATTTTTAAGCGGCCGGGATTCTTCAGTGGCTTGTTACCCCGGGCTCCGATCCGGGGCCCAAGTCGGAGGGCTGAAGGTTTCCGGAAAATTTTCAGGTAATTGCACGTATTCGCAGACGAACGCCGGTTTCGAATTTTACGGAAAAAGACAACCCGGATGATGGCCTGCGAAGCGATCCATCGGCCCATGGTCCCCCTGGCCGGCGCGCTGATGATCGGCTGTGCCGCCGGCGCCTGGTTCCCGGGCCATTGGCGTTTGGCCGTACCGAGCGCAGTGGTCGCGTTGGCCGTGGTGGTCGCGGGCGTCAAGGCCGAAGGCCATCGGCTGGCCGCGCCGCTGGCGCTGATCGCCATCCTGGGGTACCTGTCCATCCAGCCGTGGATGGACCCGCCCATGAAACCCGGCCACGCGGCGCGGTTTGTCGACCAGGGGCCGGTGTTCATCGCCGGCCGGGTGGTTGACGCGCCGCGGGTGGCGGCGGGCCGTCAGAAGCTTTACCTGGACCTGGTCGATAGCGGCCGGCGGAACGCGGCGGGGCCGACCTGCGGCCGCATCCGGCTCACGGTCCAGGGGCTGACCCCGGCCCTGGCGCGCGGCGATCGGGTCCGGTTTAGCGCCCGCCTTCGTTCGCCCCGCAACTTCAGCAATCCCGGCGGCTTCGACTACCGCCGCTACCTGCTGCTGCGCGGCGTCCAGGCCACCGCCTGGGTCGCCGCCGAAAAGCTGCAGTGGGCCCCCGCCCGCCCCTCCTGGCGGCTGTCGGCCGCCTTGAGCCGCTTTCGTGAGCGGGTCGATCGCCTTCTCCAGCAGGAGCTGGATCCGGATACGGCGGCCGTTCTGAGCGCCTTGACCGTCGGCGACCGCAGCCGGATCGACGAAGGGCTGCGCAGCGCCTTCAACCGGGTGGGCGTCGGGCACCTGCTGGCCATCTCCGGGCTGCACGTGGGAATCGTGGCGGGGCTGGTCTACGCCTTGCTGTGGCAGGGCTTCAGCCGCCTGTCTTTCCTGCTGCACCGCGGTCTGCCGCGCCAGGCCGCTTCTGTCGGCACCCTGGCCGCGGTGTGGGGATACGCCCTGCTGGCCGGCCTGTCCCCCTCCACCCAACGGGCCGCCCTGATGATCAGCGCCTGGCTGGGCGCCGGGCTCCTGGCGCGGGAACGCGACCTGCCCAACACCCTGGCCCTGGCGGCCCTGGTGATCCTAGTGATCCACCCCCCGGCGCTGTTCAGCGTTTCCTTCCGGCTTTCCTTCCTGGCGGTGGCCTGGATTGTCGCCGGGCTCAGTGCCGCATCCGCCCCGCCGGCGGATCCTGCCGGGGCGCCGGAGTCTGCCGACGCGGCGCCGGGATGGGCGGTGCGCCTGGCAAGCCGGGCGCGCCAGTTCTTTCTCGTTTCTCTCTGGGCCACCCTCGGCACCCTGCCGGTGGTGATGGAAACCTTCAACCAGGTGTCCCTGGTGGGGTTGCCGGCCAACTTCATTTTCGTTCCCGTTATCGGCATGGGCGTGGTCCCGGTGGCGCTGGCCGCCACCTTGCTGGCCTCGGTAAGCCTGCCGGCGGGGGCCGTGGTTTTCCGGGTCGCCGGCGTTCTGCTCTCTTCGACGCTGGATCTGTTGAAGGCCATTGCCCAGTGGCCGGCCAGCGCCTTGAGCACCTTTACGCCGCGTCCCGAGGAGATCGTGCTCTATTACGCCGCACTGGGACTTGCGCTGGCATGGCGACGCTGGCCGGCCTCAGCCGCGGCGCGTCGTTGCAGGATTGTTATCTTCCTGCTGGTGTTGGCCGGGGGGGCGGCCGATGGGCTCTACTGGGGGCATCGGCGGTTCTGGCATCCGGATCTCAGGGCCACGGTGCTCGACGTGGGGCAGGGAAGCGCCGTCGTGCTGGAACTGCCCCGGGGGGCGGTGGCCGTCGTGGACGGCGGTGGGTTTTCCGACAACCGCATTTTCGACGTGGGCCGGTCCGTGCTGGCCCCGTTTCTGCGCTACCAGAAAATCCGGACCATCGACCTGGTGGTGCTGACCCACGCCAACGCCGACCACTTGAACGGCCTGCTTTACGTGCTGGAGCATTTTCCGGTGGGCCGGGTCTGGAGCAACCACCAGGCGGCGGACACCTTCGGCTATCGGCGGTTCGTGGAGATCATCGAGCGCCGCCGGATCCCCTGGCCGGCCTTTGAGCGCCTGCCGCGGCGAAGCCGGCTGGGGGAGGCGCACATCGAGCTGCTGCACCCGCCACAAGGGGCGGTGCCGGCAAATGGAGAGGCCAACAACGAGTCCATCGTGCTCAGGGTGTCAACCGCCCACGGGGCGATCCTGCTCACCGGCGACATCGAGGTTCCGGCGGAGCGCTCCCTGGTGTCCCGGGCCGCGGCCGCTGTGGCGGCCGACGTGCTCCTGGTGCCGCACCACGGCAGTCGCAGCTCCAGCAGCACCACCCTGCTGGCGGCGGTGCAGCCGAAGGAAGCGATCATCTCCTGCGGCTGGAAAAACCGCTACCGCCTGCCCCACCCGGAAGTGCTCGAGCGCCTGGGGGCGCTCGGGGCCCGGGTCTGGCGCACCGACTGGCACGGGGCCGTCGCCGTGACCATCGACGCCCACGGCGTGGCGGTGACGCCTTTTCTGGCAGAAGACCATGCCCCGCAACCCGGCGGCAGGGCGCCGGTGAAATTTCCGTGAACCCCCAGCCCTCGACATGCCCCCCGGATCAAGCCCGGGGTGACGAGCCGCTAAAGAATCCCGGCCGCTTAAAAATCTGGAATCTGGAATCTGGAACCTGAAACCTGGAATCCGCGCAGCGGCAATCTGAAACCTGAAATCCGCTTCGCGGCAATCCGGAACGCGCCGCAGGCGCCTGCCGCGTGGCTTGACAGCCCGGCGGCCAGCCTCTAAGTAGTTCTTTC
>DQXI01000240.1 GCA_011042305.1 Desulfobacteraceae bacterium | reverse complement strand
GAATCCGGGATGCCGGCCACGGCGTCGGGGGTGACCGAGTCGTTGGCCGCCAGGTAGCCGCCGCAGCGGTAACGCACCGTCTCGACGTTGATTCCCTCGTAGCAGGAGGCCGGGTAGCCGTAGTAGACCCACAGGAAGGTGCAGATCTGCATGCGGTCGCCGGGGGGCCGCCGCGTTTCTTCCCCGTCGGGGTCGAGATAGACGATCTCGCCCGGCCCCAGGTCGCGGCGCGTCTCGAAACCGAGGTTGGGGAAGGCGGCCGTCTCCGAGCTCACCGCCAGGGCTCCGTTGCGCTGGCCGAGGATCAGGGGGGTGCGCCCCAGCCGGTCCCGGGCGGCGTAGATTCCCTTCTCGGTGAGCACCAGCATGCTGCAGCTGCCGCGGATCTGCTCCTGGGCGTAGGCGATGCCCGCCTCGAAGCTGGCTTGCTGGGTGATGAGCATGGCCACCACCTCGGTGGGGGTCGGTGCCCCACCGGCGGTCTCGGTGAAATGAACCCGCCGGGAGAAGGCCTGGGTCGCCAGTTCGGCCAGGTTGTTGATCTTGGCCACGGTGACCAGGGCGAAGGGGCCCAGGTGCGAGCCGATAACCAGCGGCTGGGCGTCGGTGTCGCTGATGACCCCGATGCCCAGGTGGCCGCTGAATTTGGCCAGGTCCGGCTCGAACTTGGTGCGAAAATAGCTGTTTTCGATGCTGTGGATCGAGCGGGTGAACCCCTTTCCGGCGGTAAAGGCCAAGCCGCCGCGCCGGGTGCCCAGGTGTGAGTGGTAGTCGGTACCGTAAAAGACGTCGCTGACACAGTCCTGCCTGGCCGCCACGCCGAAAAGTCCCCCCATCTATCTCCTCCTGTTCATCTTCGTCGCAAGACTTGGAAGTAAAAAGTTTTCAAGCATCATGGGCATCCCCCGCGCCGGCACGGGCCAGGCGGGCGCCGGCGGTACGCATCCGTTCGGCCAGCAGGGGATCCCGGCGTACACTGCCGCGGTCGAAAAAAGGCTGGGCCGCCAGTTGGTCGATCACCCGGTATCCCAGCGCCGTCAAGGGCCTTGCCATCGCTTCCAGGGTGAAGCCGAGGTCCTCGGTTGCGGGCTGCTCGGCCACGGTGCACACCAGGGCGCGGCGTCCCCGGCCGGCGAGGCGGCTGGACCAGCGCCGCGGCCGGTGGTCGCTGAAATCGTAGTAGCAGTAAAGTCGATCGATGAAGGCCTTCATCCAGGCCGTAACGTTGTAGTGGTGGGTGGGCGAGGCCAGCACCAGCCCCTCGGCCGCCTCGATGAGCGGATAGAGAAGCTGCATGGCGTCGGTGCGGCCGGTGCAGCGCTTGTCGCGACGACAGCGTTCGCAGCCGATGCACGGCAGCACCAATACGTCGCGCAGCTGGACAACGGCCATGGCCTGGCCGACGGATGCGGCGCCCTCGACGATCCACTTTAACATCGCGTCGGTGTTGCCGCCGGGGCGGGGACTGGCACCTATGGCCAGGAGGCGCTGGGGCTCGGAAAACATGTCAGGCATGATGCTTTGGTAGGGGGTTAGAGGTCCACTCGTTCGATTTGGGCCCGATTCCCTCGTACGATGACCACGGCCATGGACGCCGGGCTTCCGGCGCGCGGCAGCCGGGCGCTGCCCGGGTTGAGGTAGATGACCCCGTTTTTACGGATTTCTTCGAATCGATGGGTATGCCCGCTGACCACCAGGTGGATGTCGGCCGCCGCCGGGTCGAGGTCGATGTCAGCGAGAATGTGCCGGATGTGAATGCGAACATCGCCCACATCGATGGTATCGGCCACCGGCAGGCGCTCGGTCCAGGCGCCGCGGTCCATGTTGCCGCGCACGGCCACCGTGGGGCCGATGCGCCGCAGGTGGTCGAGCACCTCGGGCGTGTCCAGGTCCCCGGCATGGATGATCATGGAAACCTCTTCCAGCACGCCCAGGGCCGGGGCAGGCACCTGGCCGTGGGTGTCGGAGATCACCCCGATGCGCGTCGGTCGGTCCTGTCGACCATCGGTTGCAGCATGTTTCATGACGGTCCTTTCAATACATGTCGAAACGCGCCAGGCGGCCGTCCAGGCCGCCGCTGGGGATCGGTTTTTTCCACGCCGGCCGCAGGCCGATGTGTTTCAGGTACTCGCGCCGGCCAAAATAGACCAGCGCCGTGGCGCCGCGACAGCGCTGCTTGAGAAAATCACCCAGTCGCGCGTACCAGCCGGCCAGGTCGCCGCCCTGCTCCAGCCGGATCCCGTAGGGCGGATTGCACAGGATCAGGGCGTTTTCGAGGCTTTTCCAGTCCTGAAAATCGCAGCGCCGCACGCGCACCTTCTCGCCGTGGGGCAGCCGGGCCAGGTTGCCGCGGGCCGCGCTCACGGCCTGGGGCGCCACGTCGCCGGCCTGGATCAGGCCTGCAGCAGCGGCGCGGATCTGCCCGTCGGCGCGGTGTTTTATGGTCGCCCATCGCCTGTTATCATAATCGGGCAGGAATGCAAAACCGAAGCTTCGCCGCAGGTAGCCGGCGGGGATACGGCAGGCCGCCATCAGGGCTTCGCAGACCAGGGTGCCGCTGCCGCACATCGGATCCACCAGCTGCCGGTCGGCCTTCCACCCGGACCAGTGCACCATGGCGGCGGCCAGGGTTTCCTGGATCGGCGCCGCCACTGTCTGGCGCCGGTAGCCGCGCCGGTGCAGCGAGCCGCCCGAGGTGTCCAGATACACCGTGGCCCGGTCGGCCTCCAGGTGCAGGGCGATCCACAGGTCGGGGCTGCGGGGATCCACGTCGGGCCGTCGGCCGAAACGCTCCCTGAACCGGTCCGCCACGGCGTCCTTGACGCGCAGGGCGGCAAAGCCCGAGTGGCGCAGGGTCTGGCTGCGCACGTTGGCGAAGACGGCGAAGGTATGCCCCGGGGAGAAGATCCGCTCCCAGGCGATGGCCCGGGCGCCGTGGTAGAGGTCCTCGGGGCCGCGGCAGTCGAACTGGGCCAGGGGGGCCAGGACGCGCGAGACGAGCCGGGCCTGGTAGTTGATGCGGTAGAGCCCTTCCTGGTCGGATTCGAATTCAACGCCGCCGCCGGTGCAGCGGGCCTGGCGGGCGCCGAGAGCGATGAGTTCCGCCGCGGCGAT
>DQXI01000196.1 GCA_011042305.1 Desulfobacteraceae bacterium | reverse complement strand
GCCCCGACGAATAGCCGAAAATGTTGTCCACCCCGTTGGAGAGGGCGAATTCGAGGCACTTGAGTCCGTTGAACTGGGCGGCGAAGGTGGAGCCGAAGCTGCGGCCCTGGGCGTTGGGCTCCAGGCACCCCACCACCCCGTAGTCCCGGGCGTCTTCCAGGCTGTGGCCGGCGGCCGTGAGCGAATCAACGATCACCGGGTCGTTGAAGAAATGCAGCAGCACCCCGTCGCGAGCGTAGGCGATGGCTCGGCGAAAGAGCAGCTCGTCGCCGCCGCAGATGCGCACCCCGAAGTTGGGCTGGACGGTGCGGATCGACGCATAAGCGTTCAGTGCGATGTGGCTAAGGGCGTTGACCGCGCACCGCCCGTCGCGGTCCATCCCGCCCACGGTGACGTTCTGGGTGGTCTTGCCTTCGGGGCCTTCGCCGCCGGGCACGTAGGCTTCCTCGAGCACGTTCCAGATCTCGTTGGTCTTCAGAAAGAGCATGGCCAGTAGCTCGCCGGCACGGTCCGGATCGGTGCGCCCGGCGGCCAGATCGGCCTGGTAGTAAGGCCAGAGGTACTGGTCGATGCGGCCCAGGGAGATGGAATTGCCTCCCGACTCGATCTGGGCGATGAGATGGACAAAGTAAACGCACTGGACCGCTTCGTGGAAGGTTTGCGCCGGGTGTTCGGGAACGCGGCGGCAGACGGCGGCGATTTGGCGCAGTTCGGCGGCCCGGCCAGAATCGGTTTCGGTGGCCGCCATGGCCTCGGCCTTATCAGCATAGCGGTGGGCGAAGGTGATGGCAGCGCGGGCAGCGCGGATGGCAGCCCGATAAAAGGCGCCCGCTTCTCCGGCTTGGGCTTCCGGGGACAGGCGGGCCAAGCGCTGGTCGGCCTCCCGGATCACGTCGGTCATGCCGCCGGCCAGAATCCGTTCGTGATTCATGGTGAAGTGGCCGATCCCGTAGGTGATCTCTAGCATGAAGGTGAAGATGTACTTGTCCACATCGGCGGCCACATCCTCGGGCAGCATGGCCTCGAAGGCCTCCTCGACGGTTTTCCCTCGCCAGAAGGGAGCGATTTCCTCCAGGACTTCGCGCTTTTCTTCTTCCTCGATCAGGGCCTGCTGCACCAAGCGGAGGTCGAAATTCTCCACGTCGCCTTCGATCCAGCGGATCTTGTTTTCCGGAAACAACGGAGCGCCCTTGAGCTTGCTGGTACGACAGCCGACGATGATTTCATCTTCGCGGATGATGACGCTGATGTTGTTCAGCACCGCTTCCAAGGCCAGGCTCATGCGCGTGAGGGGATCCTTGCCCCAGTGGACCGCCATGGACCGGGTGATGTGCCGGGCCCGCTCGATACAGATTTCCTGGGGGGCGGCGATGATCCGCCGCCGGAGCCGATCGATCCGGGAGCCTGCGATGTCTTTGACGGTGGCCAGTTGCGCGGTCATGGGACCTCCTTTACAGCGGGGCGTCATGCTTTGATGTTCATGTGGCTGAGCAGGATCGCATCGCGGATCCGTTTGGGAAGGAGCCAGTTGAGGAACAGAAAGAAGGTGCTCATGGCGTCCACCTGGCTGCGCAGGGGCGGGTTGGGGCTGCGCACCACGCGCAGGATGCGTTGGGCCGCCTGTTCCGGGGTGGTGGCTTTTTGGATCAGTTCGTTGTCCCGGTCGATGAAACGTTTGGCCCGCTCCCGGTATGGCGATCCCTCGGGGGGCAGGTGGTGGATCTTGGCGGCGAACCTGGTGGAGACCTGGGCCGGCTGGATGATGGCCGTTTTGATCCCGAAGGGTTCGATCTCGTAGCGGATCGACTCCACCAGCCCTTCGACGGCAAACTTGCTCGCCGTGTAGATCGACTCGAAGGGAAACGGGACCTGGCCCACCAGAGAGCTCATGGCAATGAGTTTGCCGCTGCGGCGCTGCCGCATGGATGGAATAAAGGCCTGGAATATGGCCGCGGTGCCGATGACGTTGATCTCCAGGCACTTGAGGGCCTTTTCCAGGTCGACATCTTCGAAGGGGCCGAAAAAGCCGATGCCCACGTTGGAAAGGACTGTATCGACGTGGCCGAAACGTTCCAGCACCCGGTCGCGGAAGGCGGCGATCCCCGGCCGGTCGCTGATGTCCAGGGGCTCGACCAAATGGGTGCTCCCTTTCCGGTCCAATTCCTTTTGAAGCTCTGCGATGCCATCGGCGTCCATGTCGAAACCGGCCACCACGTCGCCGCCGGCGGCTAGGCGCAAGGCCACCTCGCGCCCCATTCCCTGGGCCAGGCCCGTGATCACGACCACTTGGTTCATTCGGCTTCTCCTTCGTGCGATAAGAGGGGTTCTCGAGGTGGGCCGCGTCGCCCTCTTTCATTTTTTCATCAGCGCTGGCCCAGTTGCGCCATTGAGGCGGCAAAGTCGGGAAAACGCAGACGAAACCCTGTTCCCTTCAACTTGCGGTTGTCCACGATGTAGTCGGCGTCAAGATAGGCCGCAGCATCGTACTCCAGATCGGGAATGCGGCCCCGGCGCCGGGAAATCCATCCATCCAGGCGGGCCAGGGCTTTGACCAGGAAAAGGGGAAGATGCAGGCTCGGCGGCCTAGTGCCGAAGGTTTGCGCTGCCAGAACCAGGGCTTCTTCCAGGCTCGGATGACTGTCGTCGGCCAGGTTGTAGATCTGCCCGATGGCCGCCTCCAGGCCGGAGAGATAAAGCGCGGCGCCGGCCACATCTTCGGCCCGGATGTTGGAGAGGCGCTGGCGGCCGCTACCGGGAATGGCCGCGATTTTAGTGGGCCGCGAGAAGGCCTTGCCGGCCCCGTCGTTGCAGCGCGGGCCGTACACGGTGCACGGTCGCAGGACCACCGCCGGCAGGCCCCTGGCCATCTCTTCGAAGAGCCGGTCTTCCCCGTCACGTTTGCTGCGGCCGTAGTCGTCCTTAGGCTTTCGCGGGCTGTCCTCGGTAAAAGGGGTTCCGGGGTAGGCACCGTAAACGCTGGTGGAGGTAATGTGGACGAAGCACTGTACCCCGGCGGCGCGGGCCAGGCCGGCCAAGCGGGCCACCCCGTCGACGTTGGTGGGTTTCAACTGCTCGTAAGGGGTGGAAAAATTGCAGACCGCGCCGCCGGGGTACAGTGCTT
>DQXI01000033.1 GCA_011042305.1 Desulfobacteraceae bacterium | reverse complement strand
GGCCCATGGCCATCGCCAGACAGGCGTTCCGGTTCCCAGCGCTCCGGGGAACCTACACGCCCTGGGCAGGGAAAATGGGCGCAAACAGAACGCAGGACGACACCGGCTTCGATGAACATCGGCATCCTCAAGGAAACCCAGAGCGGTGAACACCGGATTGCGCTGCTGCCCGAGGCCGCCGGGGCGCTGGTGGCCGCCGGCGCGGCGGTAACGATGGAAAAGGACGCCGGCGCCAAGGCAGGGTTTTCCGATGCGTCATTCGTGCAAGCCGGTGTCGCGGTGCGCCCGGACGCCGCGGCGGTCTTGCGGGCGGCGGACCTCGTCATCAAGGTCAAGGGCCCGACCCCGGCCGAATTCGACGCCTTCCTTGACGGCCAGGCCCTGTTTTGCTTTCTCACGGCCGCCAAGCGGCCGGAACTGGTCGACTTTCTGCTGCGCCGCCGGATCACGGCACTGGCCTTTGAAGCCGTGCAAACCGAGGACGGCCGTTTTCCCCTGCTGGCGCCGATGAGCACGCTTGCCGGCCGCCTGGCCATGTCCATCGGACGGGACTTGCTCAGGGACATCGATTTGCGCCGGGTGGTCATCCTGGGCGGCGGCACGGCCGGCACGGCGGCAGCCCTGGCAGCGGGGAGCGCCGAGGTGGACCTGTTTGAAATCGATACCGCACGACTGCGGCGCCTGCGGCCCATTCTGCCGTCCGGCGTGGCGCTGCACCCGGTCCCTTCCCCCCTATTGACCGAAACCGTGGCCTCGGCGGACCTGGTGATCAACACCGCCACGGTGCCGCCCGGCAGCCGCACTCACCTGGTGGACCGGGCGACGGTGGCGCGCATGCGCCCGGGGCGGGTCATCGTGGACGTTTCGGCCACCATCGGCGGCGCGGTGGAAACCATCCACCGGCTTACCACCCACGAGGATCCGGTCTTCACGGTTGATAGCGTGCTTCACTACGCCGTGCCCAACATCCCCGCCATCGCGGCCGGCGACGCCTCGCGGGCCCTGAGCCAGGCCCTGCTGCCGTATGTTCGCACCCTGGCCCGGCACGGCCTGCCCCGGGCCCTCGAGCGTTGCGCCGATCTGCGCCGGGCCCTGGTCTGCAGGGACGGTGAACCCATGAACCGGTCCGCCTGGGACACCCGGCCCTGAACCATCATCTCAACGCCGATGCGACGATCTTTCCAGGCGGCTCGAGCCGGGCGTGGCGAGGTTTCAGCGCCAGGCCGACGGCCAGAAACAGCGGAAACCAGAAACCGGCGTCCTGCCGTCAATCGGCGCACCGATCCGTGACGGTGTCGGCCGCCGGCGCCGGGTCGATTTCAGCCGCTTCCAGCACCGGCGGCGGCAGGGACTTGCGGGTGGCCACCCCCAGGTCGGCAAACCGGCATAGCTGGCTCACCACGTTGCCCTTGCCCCGGGTCAGCCGGTTCATGGCCTCGTCGTATGTCCCCCGGGCGGTGGCGAGCTGGGTGCCGAGCCTTTCCATGGTCTCGAGGAAAAGCCGCAGCTTTTCGTAGATGGCGCCTGCGCGGGTGAAGAGTTCCTGGGCGCTGCGGTTCTGGCGCTCGTAGCGCCAGATGTTGTCGATGGTCTTGAGAGTAGCCAGCAGCGTCGAGGGGGTCACCACCACGATGTGCCGTTCGAAGGCCCGGGTGTAGAGGGTCTCGTCTTCGCGGAAGGCGGCGGCGAAAGCGGCGTCGATGGGCATGAACATCAGGACGTAGTCCAGGCTCCGGAGCCCCTTGAGTTCGGTGTAGTCCTTGGCGCTCAACGCCTCGATGTGGTTGCGCACCGCCTGGACGTGCTCGGCCAAGGCGCTGCGGCGCGCCGGCTCGGTATCGGCTTCCACGTAGCGGGCATAGGCCGCCAGGGAGACCTTGGCGTCCACCACCACGCAACGGTCCTCGGGCAGGCGCACCACCACGTCCGGTCTCAGCAGACGGCCGTCGGCATCCCGGAAGGCCCCCTGGCTCTCGTACTCGATCCCGTTTCTGAGCCCCGATTTTTCCAGCACCCGCTCCAGCACCAGCTCTCCCCAGATGCCCTGGGCCTTCTTGTCCCCCTTGAGGGCCCGGGTGAGGTTGACGGCCTCCTGGCCCATCTGGCGGTTGAGGTCACGCAGGGTCTCGATCTCCTTTTTCAGGGCAGCCCGCTGGGCGGCCTCGTGGACATAGACATCATCCACCTTGCGTTTGAACTCATTGAGCTGGTCGCGAAACGGATCGAGCAGGCGCTTGAGATCCGTCTGGCTCTGTTGGCCGAACACCCTCCCCTTTTCGTCGAGGATCTCCTGGGCCAGCAGGCGGAACTGGTCGCCAAGTTCCCGGCGGGCGTCCTGCAGCAAGGCGAGCTTTTCTTCGGCCTGCCGGCGCGCCTCTTCCAGGCGAGTGCGCAATTGGCCGATTTGCCCCTCTTTTTGCGCCAGCCGCTCCTGGAGAAGGGCGACAGTTTCCGCCTGGCGCGCCTCCCGTTGAGCCGCGGCCGCTTGGCGCTCCAGGGCCTGGGCGGCCTTCTGCTCACTGATCGCCAGGCGGGTCTCCAACGCGTGCCGCGCGGCCTCGGCCTCGCTCAGGGCGGCCTCCGTCTGCGCCAGCTCCCGAGTGAGGCGCTCGATCTCCGGTGCCATGGCCTCACGACCGCCGACGTAGGCCCGGGCGATGCATCGGCGCAACACCAGCACCGCCACCAAGGCGCCCACGGCCAGCGCCCCGCCGATGGCTGCGGCCCATTCCCATTGGATCGGCATCGACAGCGACTCCTTGCCGCCCCGTCAGTCCGGGGGGCAGTTTCAACCCTTTTATGTCAATTTGTTTCTGGTTAAAGCGGGCTCGAAAAAAGCGGCAAATCGCCGGCTACTTCACCTGCCGACGCCAGCGATCCACCGTTTCGCGCACGTGGTCTCCCACCGGGAACGCCTCTCCCCAGTTCTCCGCAAAGCTCACCGTCTTCCCCTTGGGCCGGTTGGCCGTCAGCAGCTCCTTGAACTTGAAACGCATGGGTATGGAAACCCCCTCTCCGGCCGCCACCGCTTCCCGGGTGCGCAGCACCGGCAGCGAGGCCAGCAGTCCGGGGGTGTTGTCCGGCAGGGCCCTGGCCAGCACTTCCTGATCCCGCTCGTTGCTCAAGCGCATGGCCAGGAGGGTGTTGCATTGGGACAGCACCGTCTCGTCGAGCTCCGAGGGACGCTGG
>DQXI01000252.1 GCA_011042305.1 Desulfobacteraceae bacterium | reverse complement strand
GCAGGATGGATTCGGGTTCAGGATGGCGGGGGATCGAGCCGCAGGCTGCCGATAAGCGCCTCGATGCCCGCCATTTTCTGTTCCTCGAGGTAAGCGGCGATGCCGTCGATGATGGCAACGGTGGCCGACGGGTTGACGAAATTGGCCGTGCCCACCTGGACGGCGGTGGCCCCTACGATCAGGAACTCCAGCGCATCCTCGGCGCTCATGATGCCGCCGATGCCCACCACCGGGATGCGGACGGCGCTGGCCACCTGCCAGACCATGCGCAAGGCCACCGGGCGGATGGCCGGTCCGGACAGCCCGCCGGTGATGTTGGCCAGGCGCGGCCGGCGGCTGGCGATGTCCACGGCCATGCCGGTGAGGGTGTTGATCAGCGAGATGGCGTCGGCGCCGGCGTCCTCCACCCGCCGGGCGATGGCGGTGATGTCGGTGACGTTGGGCGAGAGCTTGACCATCACCGGCCGGCGCGTGCTCCGGCGCACTGCGGCCACCACCTGTGCCGCGGCGTCCGGGTCGACGCCGAAGGCCACGCCGCCGGCCTTGACGTTGGGGCAGGAGATGTTGATCTCCAGTCCGGCGATGTCCGCCTGGTCGTCCAGTCGGGCGGCCAGTTCAGCGTACTCGTCGATACTGCGGCCGTAGAGGTTGACGATCACCGGCACGGTCAGCGTTCTCAAAAAGGGCATCTTCTCGCTGAGAAACGCCTCCAGGCCGACGTTTTCCAACCCGATGGCATTGAGCATGCCGCAGGGGGTTTCCACGATGCGCGGCGGCGGGTTGCCCCGGGCCGGCGCTAGTGATAACCCCTTGACGATGATCGCCCCGAGCCGGTCCAGGTCGACGAAATCCTGGAATTCGGCGCCGTAGCCGAAGGTTCCCGAGGCGGTCATCACCGGGTTGGCCATGCGGATGCCGCCCACGTTGACGCGCAGGTCGGGGCTGCTGGAATCGGCGTTGGATCGGTTAGCGAGAGTCACAGGCAATGGTTGCACGGTTGATGGTCGTCGATTTTCATCCTGATTTAGCACAATCGGCCGATTTTGGCCAAGGCTTGCTTTCCATTGGGGTTGCGCCTCGATACGCTGCGGCGTAAAAAGGGTCTCGTGAAGGACGAAACTGCCCGGAAAACGGCTGCAGATGCCGCCATCGCTGAACGCCTCGAGCGGATCTACCAGGATTTCCAGCGGCAGGCGGCCCCGTTTCTCGAAGGGGCGGTCTGCCGCCCCGGCTGCGCCCGCTGCTGTATCGAGGTGGGCAACGTGGACGCCACCACCTTGGAAGGGATGCGCATCCGGGCCTTTCTTCACTCTCTGCCGCGGCCCCAGCGGTTGGAAATCGGCAAGGCCCTGGAACGAAACCGCCGGCTCAAGCGGAAACCCGGATACGTGCGCTGTCCATTTCTACAGAAGAACGACACCTGCCGTATCTACCCGGTGCGCCCCTTTTCCTGCCGCCAGGTCTATTCCCTCACCCCATGCACCGGGGCCGGCCCGACGGTGCACCGTCAAGTCGCCCACCTGGCCCGTGAGACGGTGGCCGCCTTGCAGCGGCTGGATGCCAACGGCTACGCGGGACACCTGAGCTACATCCTCGAATTGCTCGATGACGATCAATTCCGCGCTTTCTATCTTGCCGGCGGATTCGACCCGGCCCGGATCATGCATTTCGCCCGGCCCCGGGGGCTTTCCATCAACCGGCTGGCGGGGACGGATTAGGGCGAGCCGCTGACCTGGGCTTGAATGGCGGGCTTCCGGGGCAAAAAGGACCCAAAGGGCGCAAGGGACATCAAGGCGCAGAAAATTCCTGCCGTCACGCTTTGCTCTTTCTTTGGCCGGAAAAATCCGGCGCGAAACGCCGGGCCAGGTTTTCGAAGGCCGCGTCGTCCAGCACTTCGGCAAAGCGGCGGCCGCCCCGGCTTTTTTCCTTGTACAGGGCCACGCAGGCCTTCACGATCTCGATGACATCGTCCTCGCTGTAAGAGCCCGGCAGCTCCCGGGCCAGGCGCGGGTGGCGGCCCAGCTTACCGCCGAGCTGGACCCGGTAGCCGTTTTCACCTTCGGCCAGGGTGCCGGTGGGACAGGCCTTGATGCAGCGGCCGCAGCGCAGGCACAGCGCCGGGTCGATGCGGGGCGGCCCCTCGTCGTCGAGGTACACGGCATCGTCCGGGCACGCCTCCACGCAGGCGCCGCAGGCGCTGCACGGGACGTCGGTGCTCCGCGGCGCGCAGGCCGCCAGGATCCCGATGTCCTTGATCTGCACCTGGCTGCAGCTGTTGGGGCATTCGGCCAGGCTGACGCGAAACTCGTGGTGAAACTTCAGCGGCCCGTCCACGGCGGACTTGAGGAAGGCCAGCAGGTCCGCCTCCTGGAGGACCGCCTCGAGGCGCTCCAGCAGCCGGCTGCCGTCGCCGATGCGGTTGGGGCATCCGCCGGCGGCAAAACACCCGTCCAGCTGGTATCCCTTGACCTCCCGGGACATGCCGGAGACAAAGCGCCGCCGGCTGGCCTCCACCTCTTCCAGGGACACCCGGTGACGGCCGGCCGCCGCGGCCTCGGCTTCCACCCGGGCGCGGACCTTGGCCCGCACGAAAAATGGCACCTTGCGTATGGCCGCCTCGGCCTCTTCGGTCCACTCCATCGCGCCGACCCTTCCGTTTCAGCCCTGGCGGGCCTGGAAAGCGGCCCAGGTGAGCCAGGCGGCCAGCCCCCCGGCCAGGTAACGGGCTTGAATGCCGTTTTGACGCAGGCGTTTAGTCACTGTCTGGCTCACCGGTCCCCCGGTCAGATCATAGACCACCACCGCCTGGCCCCGGCTGAACTCGGCGGCCCAGCGATCCACCTGTTCCGGGTCGCGCCACTGGGCCCCGGGAATCCGTTGTGGGTTGGCCAGCAGGTCGGCGCGCATCCGCACGTCGTAGACGGCCCTGTCCGGGGTGGTCTTGATCTGATCGGCCAAGGTCAGCACATCGATATCGTTTTTCATTAAAGATACCTTTTCATTTTTGAGCCCGATGTCCGGAAGGCAGGTCATGGGTCAGCGCCGGCGGACGGCGGGCAAACCAGGGCCGGGCCGCTTCGAGCTGGACCGCCAGGCGAAAGAACCGGTCCCCGGTGCCGAAGGGGCCGATGAACTGGATGCCGCAGAGATTGGCGGGTCGGGTGAAAGGCACGCGCTCCAGACCGCGTTCGGCCATCCGGTTCACCATCCCCG
>DQXI01000254.1 GCA_011042305.1 Desulfobacteraceae bacterium | reverse complement strand
GGGGCTGCGCAGCCCCTGCGCCAGGAAACGATTTTCCACCTCCCTCAGCAGGTTCTTGAAACGGATGGGATCCTGTTCCGCCTGGCGCCCGGCGCGATGGGTGGGCATGTAAATCGAGACGCACCAATCGAACCGGTTTTCCAGGAAAGTGGCTTTCAACTCTTCGAGGGTAATCCTATCCATGAAATGGTTCTCCTTTCGCCCGGGTTCTGTCGGCCGACGCGCGCCTGTTTGCTCAACCCAAGGGGCCGGCCGGCCCGGCAAGTCCGGGTTGATGTGAAGATCTCAGTGGCAGGATGATGGAAAAGGGATTTCCCCAAAGCGCTTCGGCGCTCGTATGCCTCCTTTCTTGAGTCCGTTGAAACAGCGAAGGGCCGGCCCGGACGGGTCAGGTCGTCTGCTCCGGCCCCTTCCAAAATGGCGACATCTGGCGCAGCCGTTGGAGGATCGGCGGCAGCTTCTCCAGGACCAAGTCGATGTCGGCATCGCTGTTGAAAACGCTCAGGCTGAAGCGGATCGACCCGTGGGCCCGGGTAAACGGGACGTTCATGGCCCGCAGCACATGGCTGGGCTCCAGGGAGCCGCTGGTGCAGGCCGAGCCGGAGGAGGCGCAGATGCCGTGCTGGTCCATCATGAGCAGGATCGCCTCGCCTTCCACCGCGTCGAAGCCGATGCTGGTGGTGTTGGGCAGCCGGTTGTCCCGGTCGCCGTTGACATGGGCATCCGGCACCCGCTTGAGCAGCTCGCTCTCCAGCCGGTCGCGCAAGGCCCGCACGCGGGTGTTTTCCTCCTCCATGTGCTCGGCGACGAACTTTGCCGCCCGGCCCAGGCCGACGATGCCGGCGGTGTTTTCCGTGCCGGCGCGCCGCCCGCGTTCCTGGTGGCCGCCGCGCAAAAAGGGGGCAAAAGGCGTCCCCTCGCGCAGATAAAGGGCACCGATACCCTTGGGACCGTGGAGCTTGTGGCCGGAGAGCGAGAGCATGTGGATGCGGCTACGGCCCAGGTCGATGGGCACCTTGCCCACGGCCTGGACCGCGTCGGTGTGAAACAGCACCCCGCGCTCGTGGCAGAGTTCGGCCAGCTCTTCCACCGGGAAAATGACGCCGGTTTCGTTGTTGGCCCACATGATGCTGGCAACCGCGGTCTCTTCGCCGAGGTGCTTCTTGAAATAGTCGATGTCCAGGCGGCCGTCGGCGTCCACCGGCACGAAGGTGACCCGGTAGCCGTTTTGCGCCAGCCACTCGGCTAGGTTTTTCACCGCCGGATGCTCCACCCGGCTGGTGATGACGTGCCGGCGCTCGGGGCGGGTGCGCAGGGCCGACCAGATCGCCGCGCTGTCACTCTCGGTGCCGCAACTGGTGAAGATGATCTCCTCGGGCTTGGCCCCGAGGAGATCGGCGAGACGGGTGCGGGCCCGGCGCAGATCGGCGGCCACCTCGCCGCCGAAGGCATGCATGCTCGACGGGTTGCCGTAGCGTTCGCCGAAATAGGGCCGCATGGCTTCGATCACCTCGGGGGCTACCCGGGTGGTGGCGTTGTTGTCCAGATAGATCGGGTTCATGAGGGCACCTCCTCCACCACCAGTTCCGGGGTGACCGCCTCGCGCAGGCGGGCTTCGACGAAATCCTTCAGGGTCGCCTGGCTCAGCGTGCAGGTGGCGCAGGCGCCGCGCAGCTTGATCAGCACCTGGTTGCCGTCCACGTCCACCAGCTGGATGTCGCCCCCGTCCTTCTTGAGCGCCGGCCGGATCTCGTTTTCCAGGGTTTCCTCGATCCGCCGGATCTTCTGGATGTTGGTCATTGCCGGCGGTTTTTTCACCGGTTCGGGCAGCCCGAGGGTTTCCCAGATGATTTCCTGGATCTTCTCGTGGCAGTTGCCGCAGGCGCCGCCGGCCTTGAGATAGTCGGTGACGTCCTCGATGGCCTTGAGCTTGTGGTCGGCCACCGCCTCCCGGATCTGCACGTCGGTGACCCCGAAGCACTCGCACACGATCTGCCCCTCGGTTTTGCGGTCCGGTTCGCCCAGGTAGCAGGAAATGGCCTTTTCCAGGGCGTCGCGGCCCATCACCGAGCAGTGCATCTTTTCCTTGGGCAGGCCGCCGAGGTACTCGGCGATGTGATCGTTGGTGATCTGCCGGGCCTCCTCCAAAGTCTTCCCCTTGACCATCTCGGTCAGCGCCGAGGACGAGGCGATGGCGCTGGCGCAGCCGAAAGTCTGGAACTTGGCATCCTGGATGCGTTGATTATCATCGAGTTTGAGATACAAGGTCAAAGCGTCGCCGCAGGCCAGTGATCCGACCTCGCCCACGGCGTCGGCATCCTCGATCTTGCCCACGTTGCGCGGATTGAGAAAATGGTCTTTGACTTTTTCCGTATAGTCCCACATGGCATGTTCCTCCGTATATGGCCGGGCTCGGGTGACGGCGGAGCGGCGCCCGGGTTTGCGATTGGCTTCAAGTTCAGTGTATCATAATCATCATTGTTTGAAAGCAAACCGAGGACGATCCAGCGGTTGAATATCCAGGCCAAGCGGCCACAGGAGGCGATCATGAACGTTCGCAAACCGATTTTGGCAGGAAGCTGGTACCCGGCCACGGCGGACGAATGCCGCCGCCAGATTGAAACCTTTCTCCGGGACCCGGTGATCAAGCCCCCGGCCCCGGGCCGCCGGGTGGGCGGCATCGTGCCGCACGCCGGCTGGGCCTATTCGGGGGCAGTGGCCTGCAACGTGATCCGCTACCTGGCCGAGGGGGAGCCGCCGGACACGGTGGTGGTCTACGGGATGCACTTGCCGCCGGAGGGCGCCAACCACATCATGGCCGAGGGCGGTTGGGAAACCCCCCTCGGGGTGCTGGAGATCGATGCCGAGCTGGCCGGCGAACTCACCGCCGAGTTCAGTTTCGTGGTGGAAACGGCCCGGCGCTTCGTCCAGGACAACACCATCGAACTTCAGCTGCCTTTCATTCGCCATTTTTTCGGCGATGCCAAGCTGCTGCCCCTCGGTGTGCCGCCGGCAAAGGCCACCATCGCGCTGGCGCGCCGGGTGGCGGCCGTGGCCGCCGCGCTGGGCCGGCGCATCAAGGTCCTCGGTTCCACTGACCTGACCCATTACGGCCTCAATTACGGTTTCGCGCCCCGGGGGATTGGCCCGGAGAGCCTGGCGTGGGTGAGGGACGAAAACGACCGGCGCATCGTGGATGCCATGCTGCGCCTGGAACCTGAAACGGTCATCAGCGAAGCCCTGGCCCGCCATAACGCCTGCTGCGCCGGGGCGGCGGCCGCCGCC
>DQXI01000176.1 GCA_011042305.1 Desulfobacteraceae bacterium | reverse complement strand
TCAGCGGCGCCTCGGCCGACGGCCGTTTTGCCGGCGACACCCTCGGCAACGGGATCACCCCGAGCAACGGGGCCGCCGCGGCCGGACCCACGGCCCTGATGAATTCAGTGACCAAGCTTCCCTTGGTTCGAGTCACCAACGGGTTGAATCTTAACATGCGTTTCGACGGCCGCCGGGTCCGCGATGCCTTGCTGTTCGACCTGATGCGCGGGTATTTCCAACGCGGCGGGGTTCAGGTCCAGTTCAACATGGTGGACACCGACACCTTGCGCGCAGCGCAGGCCGATCCGCAGCACCACCGGGACCTGGTGGTGCGCGTCAGCGGTTATTCCGCGGTCTTCGTCAACCTGAGCGACATCGCCCAGGAGGAGATCATCAGCCGCATGACGTACGAGCTGTAATTGTTGTTGCCGTGGCACTTGTCACGCTTTGACGGGAGGGAGATTGCCCTATGAGCAAGGTTGTCAGCATGAAGGAAGCCATCTCGCAGCATGTTTCCGACGGCGCCTTTGTCTATCTGGGCGGCTACATCTGCCGGTCGCCGTCGGCCGCCATTCACGAAATCATCCGCCAGGGCATCAAGGATCTTACCGTGACGCGCGCCAACGCGGCCGACGATTTCGACATGCTCATCGGCGTCGGGGCGGTGCGCCGTTTCATCTCCACCTTCCTTTCCCTGGGCGTCTATGGCCTGGGCCGCTGCTACCGCCGCTCCCTGGAAAAGGGGATTCCCCACAAGATCGAGGTCGAGGAGTACACCAACCTCTCTTTGCCCCTGATGCTCATGGCCGGGGCCATGGGGCTGCCCTTCCTGCCCACCAAGGACCTGGCCGGCTCAGACCTGCTCAAAATCCGTTCGTTCATGGGTGAAAACAAGTATCGCCAGATCGATTCACCCTTTGACGGTCGGCCCACTGTTTTGGTTCCGGCCTTGACGCCCGACGTGGGCATCATCCACGTGCAGCAAGCCGACGAGGACGGCAACGCCCAGATCTGGGGCATCGGCGGCGACTGCCAGGTGGGGGCCATGGCTTCCAAGAAGGTCATCGTGACCTGCGAACGGATCGTGAGCCGCGAAACCATCGGCAAGGACCCCTCGCGCACCATCGTGCCGGCCTTCAAGGTGGCCGCCGTGGTGGAAGAGCCTTTCGGCGCCCATCCGGGCTATACTCCGGGGTTCTACGACGTGGACTTCGGCCTCGGCTATCTCTACCAGCAAGCCTCCAACACGGTGGAGGGGTTCGAGGCTTTCGTCAAGGAATGGGTCCTGGACCTGCCAGACCGCACCGCCTACATCCAGCACTACATCCAGCGTTTTGGCTACCAGGGATTCAAAAAGCTTCAGGCCAAGTTCGATTACGGCTACCCGGTGAGCTACGCCTATTGAGAGGAGATCGGCAGCATGAGCGACGCCAAGGAGTACATCAAACCGGAACTGATGGCCTGCTGCGGCGCCCGGGAGATCAGCGACCACGACGTGGTGATCGTTGGCACCGGGTTTCCGGCCATGGCGGCCAACATTGCCAAGTACACCCACGCCCCCCACGCTACCATGGTCCAGGAGTCCGGGGTCATCGACGCCCGGCCCCTGCGGCCGGCTCTGTCGGTGGGGGATCCGTGTCTCAACCCCGGCGCGGCCATGATCGGCGGGCTGGTGGACGTGATGGGAATGCTGCTGCAAGCCGGCAACATCAACGTGGGGTTTCTTTCCGGCAGTCAGGTGGACAAGTTCGGCAACATCAACACCACCTGCATCGGTCCCTACGAGGCCCCCAAGAGCCGGCTTCCGGGAAGCGGCGGTGCCAACCCCATCGGGTCCCTGGCCCGCAAGATCCTCATCATCGCCCTGCACGACCGGCGCCGCCTGGCCGAAAAGGTCGATTTCATCACCACCCCCGGCTACATCGACGGGCCCGGGGCCAGGGAAAAGTGCGGCCTGCCCGCAGGCACCGGCCCGTCAGTGATCATCACCAACAAGGCCGTGCTGCGCTTCGACCCGGAAACCTGCGAGGCCTATCTGGCCACCTATCATCCGGATTGCACCATCGAGGAGATCCGCGCCAACACGCCCTGGGACCTGAAGGTGGCCCCGGACGTGCATCCCACCGAGCCGCCCACCGCGGAGGAACTGCGTGTCCTGCACGAGGTCCTGGACCCTCACCGAATGATCCGTATCTACGAGCAACGCGGCTATGTCTGAGCAGCGCCGCGCGTCTCTGACAAAGGAGGTTGACCCCATGGAATACACCCGCAAACTGGCCGAGTTCTGCCATGCCGTCTCGTCGCCCTCTCTGCCGGCCGAAGTGGTCCACAAGGCCAAGCTCTGCCTCCTGGACTACGTGGCCAACATCTACGGCTCTCTGGCGCTGAAAACCGTGCGCGACTTGGCTGCCCACATCCGCGATCTGGGTAGCCCGCCGCGGGTCACGGCCCTGGGCTGCGGGTTCAAGACAGACCTTCACCATGCCGCTTTCGTCAACGGGACCGCCGCCGAGGCCATCGAGGCCCAGGACGGACTGCGTTTCGGCGGCAATCATCCGGGGGCAGCGGTGATCCCGGCAGCCTTGGCCGTGGCCGAGGATCGGGGCGCCGGTGGGGCCGCGGTCCTCGAAGCGATTGTGGCCGGCTACGAGGCGGCCAACCGGCCGGCGGCGGCCATGCACCCCTGGCACACCCTGGGCGGATTTCTGCCCACCGGCACCTGCGGCACCTTCGGGGCCGCCGCGGCCGCCGCGCGGCTGATGGGCCTGGATCGAGACCAGTTCCTTTCGGCCCTGGGTAACGCCGGCTACCTGCTGCCGCTGTCCATGGCCGAGCAGATCATGGGCGGATTCACTATCAAGATCGTCCAGGGCGGCCAAGCCGCCAGCACCGGAATCATGGCCGCCGGCCTGGCATCCGTCGGCGTCACCGGGGCACCCTACGTACTCGAGGGATCGGCCTTGAACGGCGGTTTCGCCAAGATCACCTCGGCTTCACCCCCCAACCTGGACCGGATCACCGACGGCCTGGGCGAGCATTTTTCCATCATGGACGTCTATTTCAAGCCCTTCACCGCCTGCCGCCACACCCATGGGGCAGCCCAGGCGGCCCTTGAGCTGGCCGCCGAGAAGGCGATCCGGCCCGAGGCGGTGGACACTATCACGGTGCAAACCTACGGCATCGCCGAGCTGGCGGTGGGAAAGGGCCTCGGCGAAAACCCCTCCTTCGTTTCGGCCCAGTTCTCACTGCCCTACGTGGTGGCGGTCTGCCTGGCCGACGGCCGGCTCGGCCCGGAGCAGCTCAC
>DQXI01000079.1 GCA_011042305.1 Desulfobacteraceae bacterium | reverse complement strand
TTGTTCAAGATCAAGGCCTGCGAAAAAAATAACCGCAGGCATATGGTTGATATTCCGAGGATTATTTTTTGAGCAGAACGCAGAGATTGGACAAAAAGGCCATTTATGGACGGGCACTAAATAAAGAGGGAAAAGGATGTCGATTCGCCTGCTGGCCAGTGAGTTGTACCGCATGACCCGTGAGGTAGAACGCCTGGAAAAGGCCCTTGAAGCGGCGCCCCCGGAGCAGCGGGAGGCGTTGTCGCGGGAGCTGGCCCGCGTCCGGGCCGATCGCGACCGGCTGCGCCAAGCCCTCGACGGACACAAGGATCACCCCGCCGGTTTCGGCACGAATTCAGGCGCAAAGCGATGAAAACGGAAACAAAACAGGTCCTGGATCTGGCCGACGAGTTTCTCGTCGAGGTGGCCGGCTCTTTTTTCGGTGCCCGTTGCAAGCTGGATGCGATGATCGAAGCTTTCGAGGGGGCCGTCGCCCGCCTGCGCCGGGAAGCCGGGCGCGTGGCCGCCGCCGCCGCCGCTCTCGGGACCGTGCTCATCGACGCGGCGGCCGTCGAGGCGCTGTTTCAGCGCCTCGGGGTGGACCCGAGGCCTTTTACCGCCACGGCCGGCAAAGCCCCTCGCCCCCGGATCCGGGTGCCGTTTCTCTGGGGCCGGCGGCGCCGCTACCGGGCGGTCGTGGCCGAGGCCTACCGGGATCTGGCTGCCGCCGTGGCGCGCTACCGGGACGGCGAGCCGGAAGCGTCCGTGTCCGGAGACGATGGTGATCATCCGGTCTACTACCGGTTGGTGGAGGAGATGGCCCGACTCATCAACGATCGTATCGAGGCCGTCAACCGCAACTGCGTTCCATCGGAGATGCTCCAGTACGTCAAGCAGTTCGATCCGGCCAAGATCGAACGCGAGGGCATTACCGGCGGCGGTGGCGGCAACTGCGGCCTCGACGAGCGCCTCTGCTACAAACCGCTGGATTTTGACAGCCTCGATCTGCCGAGCTTTCCGATACTCCCGTCAGCGGAACAGGCCCGGGAAACCCTCCGGCAAAGCGCCGATGCCGTTTACCGGGCCCACCCCGAAGCGGTGGCGCGCCTGCTGGAAGGTCTAAAAAAGCGTCAGGCCAACCGGCGTCCAGCCTCCGGGCCGGGCGCCAAGCCGTAGATGGCCTCGATTTTCATCACCACGATCCCCTTGGACTTGAGGGGAAAACCCGCCTTGTCACCCAGGGCCTGGACCCAGGCAGCGGTTTCCTCATAGAGGGGGCCGCTGGTCTCGATGGTGACTTTCCCCTTGAACTGGTACCCTTCGTGTCCTTCCCAAAACATGACGCTGGCGTGGGGATTGGCTTCGAGGTTGGCGCGGGTCTTTCTGAAAAACTGGTCCGAGATCAGGATGGTTTCTTCGTCGATGACCCGCTTGGCCCCCACGGGAACGGCGTTGGCCTCGCCGTCCTGGCTGGCGGTGGCCAGCACCGCGGTGCGTACGTTCTGGAACAGTTCCTTCATTCGTTCGGTCATTCGGGCCATGTAAAATGTCTCCTTTTCGTCATCTTAATGAATGGGGGGGCGGATGTGGCTTGCTGCGGTGCTGTCATTCCTGGATCCTGAAAAACCTTTCGTCGAACTCCGGCCTGTCCCGATAGCGCGCCATGAAGAGGCCGGGCAGCTGGTCCCGGTTGGCGAAAATGGCCGGATCCACCGCGATGCCGGCCTGGTGCAGGGCCTTGACGATCTGTTCCGGCTTGGGCGGACACCCCTTGACGGGGATCATTTCATTGATGTCCGGGTTGTCCTTGTGGGCCTGATACATGCATTTCCCCAGCAGGATGGTCTTTTTCTTGCCCGGCGTCGGCTTCATCACCTTCCCGGTGAGCACCTCGACATCATCGAAGGGCTCCCCCTTCCAGGCGTAGCGGATCGCCGAGAGCACCACCCCGTTGATTCCGGAGCAGTAGGTGCACATGGTCAAGTCGTACTTGGGGTAGGAGAGTCCGCGGATCCCCTGCTTGATCAGCGGCACCGGCAGCCAGTTGCCGTCCGGGTCCTGGGCGTAGTCGAAGTCGTAGGCGTGAAAGCGGGCCACCGAGGCGATGGGTTCGCCCACCACCTCGATGTCGGAAAGATCCGTCGGCCGGCCGTGGTTGCGGGCCGCGTGGGCCAAGTGCGGGACGGCGGCCGGATCGTGGCCCAGCGTCCGGGCTCCCACCAAATCGGCGGAGAGCAGGTCGGCGGAGGCGATGAGCAGGTCGCTGCGGTGCATCTTGCCGTCGAAGGCCGGGCCGCGTTCGGCGGTGTATATGCCGTCGATGACGGTGAACACAGGCGGCAGGTGATCGGCCAGGCGGGCCACCATGGCGTGCAGGTCGGCCTCGGCATCCATCCGGTGGCATTTCTTGCGTGAAGGGATGTCGATGAGCCCCTTGAGGTTCTTGGTGCCAAGGCTCACCACGGTCTGGTTGTGGGTCTTTAGCACCGGCAGATCCACGATCAAGTCGCTTTCCAGAGCGTCGGCGCAGTATTTCAGGGTGACGCCGCCGCCGATGTCCACCGGTGCAAAACGTCCCTCCATGACGTTGAGGGTCTTGACCCCGTAGCGCTTGGCCAGGGTGGCGTAGCCGAGGGTGGCAAAGGCGTGGGCCGGAGTCTGGGTATCCTTGGGGTCGGCGGTGACCACCCCCTCGCCGATGGTGATGTCGCCCACGCCATTGTCCTTGAGCAGCACCACCATGTCTTCGACCACCCGGCTGGTGGTGATCACCCCCCACTTGGGAAAGGGCACCGCCCGGGTCCAATAGACAATGTTGGGCTTGATGAAGACGCGGGCCCCCGGCTTGAGGGAGGGCAGGCCGCCGGCCAGTTCTACGGCCTGGCGCACCGATTCGCCCGGCGCCTGGTAACGCACGATGGATACGCGATGGATGGTCATGGGATTTCTCCTTTGCGGGGATGCCCTGCGGCGGCCAGAAAATCGGGGCGCCGGAAGGTCGGGTCCGGATAGCTGTAAAAGCCCTTGCCGTTGTTGACCCCCAGATGGCCGGCGGCCACCAGGCGTTCCACGAAGGCCGCGTTGGCCCGGGCCTGGGGATCGTTGCGACGTTCGGCCCAGTAAGCGCAGACCTGGTGGACCGTTTTCAGCCCAATGCTGTCCATGATCCCGAAGGGACCGACGGGCATGTGGGTAACTCCCATCCAGGAGCGGTCGATGTCGGCCACCGATGCCACCCCGTTGGCGGCCAGGGTGAGAGCCGCCTCGAAGAGGCGGGTGAGCATGGCGTTGAAGACGTAGCCGCTGCTTTCGCGAGACAGGA
>DQXI01000094.1 GCA_011042305.1 Desulfobacteraceae bacterium | reverse complement strand
GGCGGGTTTCTCGCCAACCCGCTGGCGCCCCATCTACGTCCGCGTTGATGACAGTCGGCCGAACGCCCGTGACCGATATCGGCAGCATTGCCCCTGTCCCTTTTCCCCGTGCGGCATCCCCGGCTTGCAATCCCCCCTGGCATCATGTATGGCGCTGACATCCCCTGGGCCATCCGGGTTGCCGTTACTTGCAACCATCCCCCGCAGTCCGGGGCGTTGACGGTTTTATGAAAGGCTTCTCGCGGCAGCAAAAACGAAAAATTACAAGCATGGATCATGGCGCGCAAGCGTCACCGCTTAAGCTACGCCCGGGCCCCAAAAAACGCCTTGAAAAGCACCCATCCCCAAAAAACGAGGATTTTATTCTGCCTCATGCTGGCCTGCTGTCTCAGCGCCTGCGCCGCGAACCAGCCGGGAATGATCCGGGACTTGGCGGAGCTACCCCAGGACGCGGGGCATTACCTGCAAGACGCCCCGCCGCTGTTCATCGATCCAACGCGCCAGGCCGAGTTGTACCAGGATTTCCGGACCCGTTTTTTCGCCCCTTGGCATCGCGACTCTCCCCGGCACCCGGCCCGGGAAGTGTTTTCGGGCTTCCGGCGCTACACCGCGCGCCCCATCTACGGCGAAACCAACCTTCCCCTGCCTGCGGCCTGGATCGAAACCATGGCGCACCGGGCAAGCCGGTCCGCCTACCCGTCGCTGCACCTGCGCGCCATCGCGGTGGTGCACGCCGCCATGCGGGTGTTTCCCACCCATAAACCCGTCTTCCTGGATCCGTCCGAGCCCGGCCAGGGATTTCCCTTCGACCTCATGCAAAACTCCCTGGTGGACGCCGGAACGCCGCTGCTGGTGACCCACCGCAGCCGCGACGGCCGGTGGGCCCTGGTGGAAACCGACTGGGCCGCCGGCTGGGTTCGCTGGCCGGAGATCGCCGTGGTGGACCGGGATTTCATCGCCGCCTACACCGCCGCGCCCTTGGCCGGATTCTGGGCCGACGATGTACCGGTAGTGAGCCGGGACAACCGTTTCCTGGTTTCCGGTCGGGTGGGCATGGCCCTTCCCCTGGCGGCGGAGCAGGAAACGGCTGAGCGTTGGACGCTTCAGGTTCCCGTGCGCGATCACCTCGGCCGAGCCCGTTTTCTGAAAGCGAAGGTACCGCGGTCGGCCGTGCACCCGCTGCCGCTTCCCGCCACCCGCGAAAACGCGGCGCGCATCCTGAATGCCTTGATGGGTAAAAATTATGGCTGGGGGGGCCTCTACGAAAACCGCGACTGCTCGGCCCTGATCCAGGACGCGATGGCCGCCTTCGGTCTCTGGCTGCCGCGCAACTCCAAGGACCAGGCCGGCGCCGGCCGGTGGGTTTCCCTCGAGGGCCTGGAACGCCGGGAGAAAAAACGCCGCATCCTGGAGCAGGGAAAACCCCTGCGCGCGATTTTGTACATGCCCGGCCACGTCATGTTGTATCTTGGCCGGGCCCCGGCTTCGGGACGACCCGTGGCCTGCCATGCCATGTGGGGACTTAGAACTGTTCGTCTTTTCGAGAAAGGTGCCGGCCGCCGGGTGGTCGGCAAGGCGGTGGTCACCTCCCTCGAGCCGGGCAGGGAATTTTTTCCCTTCGCCTGGCCGGGCACCCTGCTCATCGACAAGCTCACCGGCATGGTGCTTTTGGATTGACGGCAAGCGGCCGACTGCCGCAAGCGAGAAACCTTTTACGAGGAGGTGCAGATCATGTGGGTGTTTACCAGGGACGGTTTTTTCACCGCGGTATCCAAGCAATGCCGACAGGATGAAATCATGATCAGGGCCCTATCCAGGAAAGCCCGGAACCATCCTACCGGTTTCACGCGATTCTCAAAAAGGCCTCGTGGATTCAGTACCTGAGCGACTACGTGCAAAGCCTCAACTACGAAAACGTTCGCGACAGCATCGTCACCCAGGACGACGCCGCCCGCCACGAAGCCTATCAGGCGGTCTGGAGCACCATGCACAACTGGATGGGGCGCGAGGCCTTGGGCAGGGATGAGCTGTAAGGCCAGCTTTTTCAGTGGCAGGAGACAGCGCTGAGACCTAAAGCTCACCTCCCCCCGGAACGTTCGTCAATTTTTCCGACAGGTGCTTCATGGGCTCAAGCAGGGGCAGAACGTTTTCCAGCCCGTGTAAGCCGCCCTAACGCTCAATCTTGCCGGGCAGGATGAATTCGTACCGCCGGCGGAGCAGCCCGGTTTTCAGCCAGCGGTCGATGCGGCGGAAGGCCAAAAAGAGGCGCCAGATCATCTTGTCTTCCCGGTAGTATTTCTTCACTTCGTTTACGTTCAGGGGAGCGGCGTCCGGGGGAAGGTGGCGGTTGACCACCGCGATGGCGGCCGGGACGAGATCCGGCTTTTGCTCCTTGAACAGGTTGGCCACCAGGTCGGTGTACACCAGGCGGGGATCGTAGTAGCGGGTCATGACGTCATCGAGGAAGAAGCGCCGGATGATCCAGCGCAAAAAACCCGGCGCGCTTTGCAGGATCAGGTCCGGATCCTGCTGTTCAACGCCGTTGATGCGATACAGGGGCGTGCTGGTATCGATGTAATGAAGCCGGTTTTTCCCGTTGGCGGGCAGGCTGACCCAATTGGAGAGCTGGCCGTCGATGGCCAACTCAATGTCCGGCGCGGTTTCGGCATTGAAATGCCAGACCTTGGCCGCAGCCTGTACGACCTGCTCCAGAAGCGAAAGGCAAGCCTCCTGGTCCAGGTGGTGGATCAGCCGGTGGCAGAACCGTTGGCCGGGAAGCCGCTTCTGGGCGATGTACAGCACCACCGGATGGCCCGGAACCGAGACGATGGCGGTTTGCGAGGGCGGCAGCGTCAGGCCGGCCCGGGCCAGGTGGCGACAGTAATCATGGTACATCCGCTCGTATTCCTGCGCCTGGGCCATGTCGTCGAAAAGGGGCATCCGCTTGAACACGGTCTCCGTATCCGAGTCGATTTGAAAGATGGCCGAGATCTCGCCGTAGCCGACGACCGTGGCCGGGATGGCCGATTGCTCCACGTGCCGGGGGTTGAGCCCTGCCTCGAAACAGCGGAGAAGCTTCACGTCTATGTCCATGCAACGACCTCCAGATCCGTCAAGGATTTCGGCTATAACTGAACAAGGGCCTTGGCATCCGCCAGCCCCCGGTCCACCCGCTCCAGAATTTCCATCGCCAGCGCCTCATCGATGATCAGCGGCGGCAGCAGTTGGCTGACCCGGGTGTCGTTGTTGGCGTAGACACTCAAAACCCCATTGTCGTAAAGGGTCTTGGACAAAATCGGCCCGCATTG
>DQXI01000205.1 GCA_011042305.1 Desulfobacteraceae bacterium | reverse complement strand
CGAGACGGCTCCCCTGACTACCATGAACCCGGCGGCCGGCAAGAAGAAACTCGGTTCCATCGGCCTGCCCCTGATCAACACCGAGCTGAAGCTGGTGGATCCGGGCACCGGCGCGCCGGTGCCTCTCGGCGAGGCCGGCGAGATCTGCGTACGCGGGCCCCAGGTGATGGTCGGCTACTACAAGAGGCCCGACGAGACGGCCAAGGCCATCGACAAGGACGGGTTCATGCACACCGGCGATGTGGCGGTGATGGACGAGGAGGGCTACCTGCGCATTGTCGATCGCACCAAGGACATGGTCATCGTCTCGGGCTTCAAGGTCTTTTCCAAGAAGGTCGAAGAGGTGCTGGCCGAGCACCCGGCGGTGGGCATGGTGGCCATAGTGGGAATCGCCAACCCCCTGCGACCGGGCAGCGAGCTGGTCAAGGCCTGCATCCAGAAAGCGCCCGGTTTTGCCTTCGAAGGCGGCGACGAGGCCCTCAAGGCCGATATCGTGCGTTTTGCCAAGGAAAAGCTCGCCCCCTACGAGGTGCCCAAGGAGATCGAATTCCTCGAGGCGCTCCCTCTGACCACGGTGGGAAAAATCGACAAGAAACAGCTGCGCAAGCGGTGATCATCGGCCCCGAGCAAAAACGCCTGCTGGACGCCCTGCGGCGCCGGATCCAGCGCGACGGCAGCGCCCCGAGCCTGCGCCGGGCCGTCGGCGATCTGGGCATCAGCCACGTCACCGCGGCCCAAAGGGCTGCGGATCCTGGAAGGCAGGGGCTACCTGCGCCGGGTGGCCGCTGATGTGGCCTGGCCGGATTGATCAAGTGGGTGACAGTGGCTTGTGAAATTTCTGGCTTGCCTTCCGCTTTTTCGCTTCGATGCACATGGATTCCTGGTCAGGGTCAGGAATGACGGGAGACGGCCGGAATTGTCCGGGGTCAGTTCAGAGATAGCCCCAGGTGGCCCTGAGCACTTCCTGGTAGGTGGTTTTACCTTCCAGCATGCGCCGGATGCCGCTTTGACGCAACGTGGCCATGCCTTCGGCCAGGGCCCGGTGCCGGATGCGCTCGGCATCCGCGTCGGCCGTGGTCAGGCGGCGGATCCCCTCGGTAAAGGGCATTACCTCGTAGATCCCCAGTCTGCCGTAGTAGCCGGTCTGTCTGCAGCGGTTGCAGCCGGTGCCCCGGTGAAGGGTGACAGCGCCGTCGCGGCCCGGGTCCAGCCCGAGATCCTTCAAATGGGACGCCTCCATGGTAAACGGCTCCTTGCAATACAGGCAGATGCGCCGCACGAGGCGCTGGGCCAGGATGCCCACCAGGGTGGCCTGGATCAGGTAGGGCGGCACCCCGAGGTCCAGCAGCCGGATGATGGCGCTGGGGGCGTCGTTGGTGTGCAGGGTCGAGAGCACCAGGTGGCCGGTCAGGGCGGCCTGGACGGCGTTCTGGGCGGTCTCCAGGTCGCGCATCTCGCCGATCATGATGATGTCGGGGTCCTGGCGCAGGATGTTGCGCAAGATGGTGGAAAAGGTGACATCCACCGCCGGCTGGACCCCGATCTGGTTGAAGTCCTCGTGAATCATCTCGATGGGGTCTTCCACCGTGACCACGTTTTTTTCCGGCGTGGCGATGTGGCGCAGGGTCGAGTACAGGGTGGTGGATTTGCCGCTGCCGGTGGGGCCGGTGACCAGCACGATGCCGTGGGGCATCTGGATGAATTGCTGGTACCGCTCCTGGTCGTCGGCGGTGAAACCGAGGCCGTCGAGGTCCTGGAAGAGGACGTCCGGGTCCATGATCCGCATCACGACCTTTTCGCCGAAGGCCACCGGAACGGTGGAAACCCGGATCTCCACCTCCCGGCCGCCGCGGTCGATCTTGATGCGCCCGTCCTGGGGGCGGCGCTTCTCGGCCATGTTGAGCCGGCTGAGGGTCTTGATGCGGCTGACGATGGCGTTGTGCACCTTCTTGGGCAGCTTGTAGACGGTGTGCAGGATGCCGTCGATGCGCAGGCGCACGAAGACCTGCTCGCGCTTGGGCTCGATGTGCACGTCGCTGGCCCGCTGGTCGAAGGCGTACACCAGCAGGTGGTTGACCGCGTTGACGATGTGCTGGTCGGTGGCCGGCAGTTCGTCGCCGCTGGTCAACTTGACGTACTGCTCCAGGTTGCCCAGGTCCACCCCGCCGCCGAAGAGGTTCTCCGCGGCGGCAATGGATCGCTTGAAGCCGAAAAATTCGTCGATCAGCTTGATGATGTCGCTCTTGGCGCTGATGATCTGCTCCACCTTGAGGTTGGAGACCCGGGTGATGTCGTCCAGGACCTCGAAGTTGAGCGGCATGGGGGCGGCAACGGTGAGAACCCCTTCATCTACCGAGACGGGCAGAACGAGGTGCTTTTTGGCAAAGTGCTTGGGAACATGGCTGGTGACGGTGTTCAGGTTGAGCTTGAGCGGGTCCAGCTTGCGATAGGGCATCTTCCAGGCCGCCGCCAGGGCCTGGAAGATGCTGTCTTCGTCCACCAGCCCCTTTCCGCCGTCGCCGCGCATCAGGTTCATGGAGGCGATGACATCCACGATGGTCACCGGCACCCGCTCGTCGTCGGTCTCATGGCGGCGCTGCTGCTCGGCCAGGCGCGTCCGGATGCGCTCCTGCTTTTCCAGGACTTCCTTGGCTTGAGACTTGGAGAGCAGGCCGGCCCGGATCAGGATCTGGCAGACCAGCTTGGGATCGAAGGGGCGGGTGTTGAGGTCGTTTCGCATGGCAGACTCCGGCGCGGCATGAGGTGGATGCGACGTCATGGTTGAAGATCTCGAAAAGGCGGGCCTTCAGGGCTCCGGCGCAGGATTCTCCCCGCCCGCGGCATGCCGGGCCATGCGCGCATTGTGCGCCCGGACCTCGCGTTCGTAGGCTTCGCGGCGCTGCTGGTAGTCGCGGATCCTGGCGTTGAGGGCTTTGACGGCCTCGTTGTAGCGTGCCTGCTGGGCGTTGTTGACCCGCTGCCCGGCTCGCTGCGCAAGGGCGGCGCGCTCCTTTTTAAGCGCCTCGTACTCCTCGATCAAGGCCTTCTGCCGCCGGCGCAGACGCGCCGCCGTCTCCTCGGCGGCCTTTCTTTCTTCGTCTGTCTCGGCGCTTGTTGTCTCCGGTATCGGATGGGACGCATCGGTTTTAGCGGCGGTACGACCGGGTGCCGGAGAGACCGTCTCCCGGTAGGTCTTGAGGTTGGCCCGCTGCTCGGGGGGCACTTCAGTCAAGTTGTCCGTAAAGCGGATTGTCCCGTTCTTGTCGCGGTACCGGTAAAACTCGGCGGCCGCCGGTGCTGCCAGGACCGTCGCCATCACCAGCGTCAAAACCAGT
>DQXI01000016.1 GCA_011042305.1 Desulfobacteraceae bacterium | reverse complement strand
TTTGTCCAATCTCTGCGTTCTGCTCAAAAAATAATCCTCGGAATATCAACCATATGCCTGCGGTTATTTTTTTCGCAGGCCTTGATCTTGAACAAAAATTCTCATTTCTGGATGGACACTAGCGAAAAATATAATAAGTTGTATAAAACAGATTAAGACTCATATCGAAAGCCCCGCCCGGCTGCAAGCGGCCGGCGGGGCTTTGGAATTATTTCCGACCGCGCAGGAATCCGGCAATGTGCGCGGCTTCACGCGGTCCGACGGTGACGGTCCATCCGGGCAATTCCTCCTCCATGTCGCCGGCGATG
Source organism: Desulfobacteraceae bacterium (assembly GCA_011042305.1). Classification (GTDB taxonomy): domain Bacteria; phylum Desulfobacterota; class Desulfobacteria; order Desulfobacterales; family UBA2174; genus UBA2174. The sequence goes on along the minus strand of DQXI01000016.1, from coordinate 3,104 downwards.
GCCGCAGCGTAGCCCGGGATGATAACCTCGGTATGCTTGATCTTGTCGGCAATCCCCGACTTCTTGACAAAAAGCCCCACGTCGTCGCCGGAGAACTTGCCGGCGGCCCAGGCCGTCATCACCGAGAGCCCCTCGCTGTCCTTGATCAACAGCCAGGAGGGAACCTTGCTGGCTTCGATCTCGCCGGAAACGATGAAGTAGGTCAGGGCGAAGTTGGTCGTCACCAGTACCGGGGAGTTTTCATCGGGATTGTTGATGGGGTAGATGCCCTCGGTGACGGTCATCGGCCGCTGCGGGTCGGTGTAGATGTTGAGCCGTTCCAACAGGAGGGGGAAGAGGCTCTCACCGGTAAAATCGCTCAAAATCACGATGCCGCCGTACTTGGCGATGAACATCGAGGCGATGAGGGTCTCCATGTCAAGGTTTCCGGCCATTTCGCACGGAAAGACGATGGTCGGAAAACCGACGGCCCGGTTGAGGTCCTTCAAGGCGGCCCGGCGAATGGCCACCTGGTCGTTGAAGGCCTGCTTGATCTCCCGGGCGCCCGAATCGATGACCAGGTCCTTGAGCCCCATGTCGGTGAGCTTCTCGGTCAGGGGCACCAGGGCCTCCACCGAATCGGCTTTGACGGCCAGCGGCAGGTCGTTGGCCTTGGCCAGTTCGCCCAGCTCATCGGCGTTCTCGGCGGTGGCGGCGTACAGCAGCGGCCGCTTGAAACCGGCGGCCTCTACCCCGGCCTTGAGCACCTCGACCTTGTCGCTCATCAGGACCAGGTTGAACTCGCTGGTCTCGGCGACGGTCTTGGCCACCTGGGCGAAGGCGGCGGCGTCCCCGTTGACATCGGCCACGGCCACCAGCTCGGGCAGCAGGTTGAGCCCCACCCGCTCGAATTGCAGGGCGTTGAGGGCCTTAAGCTTGACGGCCAGGGCATCGGCAGCGATGTCCGAGCCGATGCGCACGCCGAGCAAGGTTGGATTGAAAAAAGTTTTTTCATGCCGGTACTGCACCGTTTCCCCACCGACCGTGCGCTGGCGTACGCCCTTGCCCATCACCACGGGGCGGATCGGCGGCGCCGCGGCTTCGGCCAATTGGGCGCGGGCCTCGTCGGATACGTAGGGGCACTGGTCCAGTTCGGCCTTGCCCGAGGCCAGGTTCATGGCAAACGCAAGGCAGGTGGGAACCCCGCACTCCTTGCAGTTGGTCTTCGGCAGGAGCTTGAAAATCTGAATCCCGGTTAAAGCCATCGTTGTCTCCTTGTCATATTTGGTCCTCCGCGGTGGTCGCACCGCGAACCAGTTCTCGTCGGCAGCAGGCCGCCTTGGGAATCGGCGTCTTTCGGCGGCTGCCGGTCGGGCCAGTAACCGGCAGCCGCCTTGCTTCTCCCTCGGCCATCCACGCTGCGCTCAGCCGGGGTCAACCCACCAGCGGGTCCATGTTCAGGGCCGGATGCCCCTTTTCCTGCAGGAAGGGCAGGATCTCCTCTTCGGTGGTTCCCACGGTCTCGTCGGCGATCATGTCATAGAGGTTGGGCACCCCCAGTTCCTCGCCGCGCTTCAGGAGCCGCTCCTTGATCTCTTCCTTCAGGATCTTGGGCATCCACACCATCCGCAGCAAGCCGCCGTCACCCTTGATAAACTTTCTCTGGGTGATGTTGTACTTGCTGTGGCCGACGAAGCCGGGAGTAGAAGCCCCGCCGCCCATGACGCCGGCCAAGGTGGTAAATTTCATCCCGCACGGCGTTTCGCCGGCATACTCGCGGTTGACCGTCATGACCCCGTTGCAGGCCGGCAGCAGGGCCGCGATGCACTCGCAACAGCCGCAAGTCGTCATGGGATCGTGAACGATGGAGTAGAAGTTGTAGTGATCGATAGCACCGCGGGAGGCCTTCTTGACGAACTCGTTGACCCCTGCCCACTGCCCCAGGACCGGGTCGAGGCACTCGCCCTTCTCGATGGGCTGGTTGGGGCCGGTGGGATTGATCTCGAAGGAGGCCTTGCAGTCCATCCAGTTGTAGGCCCCGCAGAGGCCGGTGCGCTCGGGGCTCACCGAGCAGACGTGGGTCGGGGCGAACGACTGGCACAGGGTACAGCTATAGAAGATTTCCACGTCCTCGTCGGTCATCTTCTCCACCCGCTCATCGCGCTGCTTGTAGGCCGCCCGCGCCTTGGCGGTGATCTCGTCCACGTCCTCCTGGTTGGTGTAGAGGGTCACCTGCACCTTGTCGAGGATCTTGCCGAAATCCTGGTGGAACTTGGCGTGCAGGACCACCCCGATGTCCTTGAGGGTGAAGCCCTTTTCCACCGCCGCCTTGCTCACCCGCACCCAGGCGATGTCGCGCTGGCCGATGTGCATCACCCCCTGGATGTAGTTGATCAGGTGGTGGGTCTGGCGCTCGAGGATCGGTTCGAAGTCCTGCTGGAACTCGCGGCCGGCAACCTGCATGAAGATCGCCAGCGGCAGGACGTCGCCTTCCTTCAGGTCGCCGATGTCCTTGCCGACGACGGTGACCTTACCGTCCTCGATCTCGTTCATCTCGGCCAGCTGGAGATACTCGGTGCACTGGGTCTTGCCGCCGCCCATCTGGCAGAACAGGTCGGCGCCGCGCACCCGCTCGCCCTCGAAGGCCGGGCCGAAGGCGCAGGGGATGTCGATCTCGGTGACCTGGACCTTGAGGCCGCGGATCTCGATCGATTTTTGCGCCATCTCGTCGTGGGGCACGTTGGCCACCACGTGCTCGTAAGTGCAGATGCCGGTGGGCAGGATCTCGGGAATGTCCGTGTCGGCGATGGTGGGAAAGCCCCAGTTGACGCAGCCCGCCGCCGCGGCGGCCCAGTCGGTGCCTACTTCGCCCAGGGCGTTGACGAAGGCGAAGATGCGGTCCTTGTTGTACTTGAGGATCTTCTTGTAGTCGCCCGGCTGTACCCCACCAAAGGACATGGCCGCCCGGTTGGCGAAGCCCAGGGCGAAGATGGCCGAGGTGATGTCCGGCCCGAAGGGCACGATGCGGGTGCCCCAGCCGATCTGCACCTTGGCCTCGAGCAGCTGTTCGATCACGGTGGTGCCATGCTGGTTGGCGGCGCAGAAGATGTACAGGTTCTTGCGCT
>DQXI01000208.1 GCA_011042305.1 Desulfobacteraceae bacterium | reverse complement strand
GTGGCAGGGGCCGGGGCGCCGGCGGGTGGTCCCTCGAACGTACCGGCCAGACCTGCTGCGGCCGCAGTGAGCGCTGTGACCGACCGGGATGCGGAGGTGGACATTGAGCCGCCCCGGCGGCCGTTATGTCTTTGGCCCGGTGCCCTCACGACGCCTCGGGCGCAGCCTGGGCGTCGATCTGGTTCCGTTCAAGACATGCAGCTACGATTGCATCTACTGCCAGTTGGGGCGGACCACCGACCTTACTGTCCAGCGCCGTGAGTACGTTCCCCTGGAGGCCGTGCTCTCCGACCTCAAAGCCAGTCTCGACCGGCGCCCGGACTACATCACCCTGAGCGGCTCCGGTGAGCCGACCCTCTATTCGAGGCTTGGCGAGCTCATCGCCGGCATCAAAAACCTCACCGACACCCCGGTGGCGGTACTCACCAACGGTTCCCTGCTCTACGATCCGCAGGTGCGCCGGGACCTGGCCGGGGCGGATTTGTTGATTCCGTCCCTGGATGCCGGCGACCCGCAAGTGTTCGCCGCCGTCAACCGTCCCCATCCAGCCATCGATTTCGATGCCATGGTGGCCGGTTTGGCCGCCATGCGCCGGGAGTTCAGCGGCCATTTCTGGCTCGAGGTCTTTATCCTCGACGGTTTCACGTCCGATTCGCAGGTGGATAACTTGGTCCGGCGGGTCAAGGAAGTCGGCCCGGAGCGGGTCCAGCTCAACACGGTGTGCCGCCCGCCGGCAGAGGACTTTGCCAACGGGGTCCGCCTGGAGCGGTTGGCCGAGCTGGCCAGGCGGTTTGCGCCCCAGGCCGAGGTGATCGCCGATTTTCGCGGCGTGCATCAACTGGGCGAGTTCGCCGCCGGCCGCCAGGAGATGCTCGACTTGCTGCGCCGGCGGCCCTGCACGGCCGGTGGTATCGCCGACGGCCTCCAGATGCACCTGAACGCGGTGGCCAAGTACCTGGAGGAGCTCGTTACCCAGGGATTGGTGGAATCCACCCGCAGCGGGGGCGCGGTCTATTACCGTGCCCGTGGAAAGGCGGACGTTAGCCAGGCACCGGCGCTAAAATCGACAGGCCCCAGAAAGTCAGGTGCCCGTCACCCCGGGCGTGACCCTGGGGCCATGCCGGAGGGCTGAAGGTTGCCGCACAATCGATACGCCGTCACAGACGAGCGATTCAGGGCTTCGGAGCGGCCGCCGGGAGAAAATGCCGCTTAACCACCAGTCGGCCGACCGGTTCGCCGATGTCCCGGGCGATGAGGGGACACTTGACCTTGAGCAGAAAAAAGATCGGTTTGCCGCTGGTTTCGCTCAGGGTCTCGAAGTTGCCCTGGCCCTTGGCGATAACCAGGTCGGCGGCGGCAAAGCGCTCCAGGAAAATTGGCGTACAGGTCTCCAGCAGGGTCCCGGGGGCATCGGAGCCGTTCCCCACCACCTGGACCACCTCGGTGAGCCCCACCGCTTGGGCGTCTTCCAGGGTGGCGTCGTTGATTACCGGCATGCCACGCACCACCGCGGTGATCTTTTCCCTCGGCAAAACCTCGATCAACAGGCGGTCGAAGACGATTTCCCCCGCGTTGTCGCAAAGATAGAGAATCCGGTCCGCCTCGGCCACGGCCCGGCGCAGCGCTGTGGCGGCATCCGCGTCCAGCGGCGCCGCCAAGGCCGTCTCCATTGCTTCCAGGACGTCTTCTTCCTGCAACCGGCCATATCTTCCGTAGTCGATGCTGTTGGCCGCCAGGGCCAGCTTGAGCCGGGCGGTGAAGCTATCGCCGGAGGCCTCGATTTTTCCCTTGAACTTTTCCGCCAGGGCCCGGGCGAGGCGGTTGGATTGCCTCTTTTCCGCCGCATAGGGATCTGTTGTGCCGGTGGCTTGCCGGATCAGGCGGTAGAGGTTGCGTACCGTGGCCGGGGGCGGGGCGGCGAAATCAACCCGGGCCAGCTCTCCGAACACCGCGCGCATCGTCTCCTGGAAGGACGGTTCGTCCAGCCCGCAACGCTCCAGGGCGGCAACGGCCTGGGCCACGAAACAAGGCAGACAATCGTAGAATGTTTTCATGCCCTTGCCGTAGCATTTTTTCAGGGCGATTTGAATGCCGCTGGTCCGGTCCATTGCGACAGCGATTGTTTTTTTCCGGGTTTGATGATAGATAAGAATAAAAGATAAACATTTAATGAATTAAAATCATAATTTTGTCTCAGCTGCCGGGATTCGAAGCACCATGTTGAAATGCCCCGGTCATACGGCGTCGGCCAGGCCCCCACCGTGAGGCTAAGGAGGTTGCCATGTACGAGACTCGATTCTGGGAAAAATCCTATGACCCCAACGTCCAGCCGGTGGATCCGCGCGATTGGGAAATCTCCTACGTCGATGCGGTCCGTTCCGCTTTCCGCAACTACCCCCAGAAAACCGCCCTGGCCTACATGGGCACCGAAATTTCTTTTGCCGACCTGGATCGCTACGCCAACCGTTTCGCTCACATGCTGCTGGCGGCCGGATTGGAAAAAGGGGATGTGGTGGGGATCAACCTGCCCAACACTCCCGAGTACGTCATCGCCTGGCTGGGAACCCTGCGCGCCGGTTGCGCGGTCTCGGGGGTGTCGCCCCTGCTCAGCGAGGAAGAAATGGCCTACCAGCTCGCCGACTCGGACGCCAAGGCCCTGGTGACCCTGGATGCCATCTTCGCCGGCCGGCTGGTGAAGATTCACCAGCGGCTGCCGCAGCTCAAGGTGGTGGCGGCGGCCAGCATCGGCGGGTTCTTGCCCGGCATCAAGCGCTTGCTGGGAAAACTGCTCAAGAAGATTCCCACCGGGGCCGTTACTCCCCTGGCCGGCAAGACGGTCCATCTCATGGGCGATGTCATCAAGCCGGGGGCTTACCCGGACACGGATCCCGGCATTGCCGTCACCCAGGACGACATTGCCTACATCCAGTACACCGGCGGGACCACCGGTGTGCCCAAGGGGGCCATCCTCAGCCATCGCAACGCGGTGGCCGACCTGCTCATCGTCCAGCGTTGGCTCGGCTGGAAATCCGGCCAGGGGCTGGCCCTCTCCGGGTTTCCCTTCTTTCACATCGCCGGACTGTTCTTCAATGAAAACTGCATCTACCTCGGCTGGACCCAGGTGCTGGTGCCCAATCCGCGCGACACGGACCACATCTGCGGCGAGCTGGCCCGGTACCGGCCCACCACCATCGTCAACGTGCCGTCCCTGTTCCAGATGCTCCTGGCCAACCCAAAGTTCAAGACCCTGGACCACAGCCGGGTGGAGTGCTGCATCTGCGCCGCGGCGCCGTTTCCTCCCGAATCCCAGCAGGACCTGGAGGACGTGGTGGGCAAGGGGAAGCTGCTGGAGGTCTACGGCATGACCGAGACGGCTCCCCTGACTACCATGAACCCGGCGGCCGGCAAGAAGAAACTCGGTTCCATCGGCCTGCCCCTGATCAACACCGAGCTGAAGCTGGTGGATCCGGGCACCGGCGCGCCGGTGCC
>DQXI01000128.1 GCA_011042305.1 Desulfobacteraceae bacterium | reverse complement strand
TCAACCGGGTGGATCTGAAAAAGATCGAAGCCGCCACCGGCTTGAAGCTCGGCCGGGCCGACGGAAACTACGTCAAGGCCCGGGTGGGCTTCGCCATTGGCGGCGTGCCCCCCGCCGGCCACAACGAACCCCTGGAAACTTTCCTGGACGAAGACCTCAAGCGCTACGAAACCATCTGGGCCGCCGCTGGTACCCCGTTTGCCCTTTTCCAGCTCAAGCCGGACGACCTGGCCCCGCTCACCGGCGGCCGCTGGCTGGACCTGGCGGAAAGGCGGACGGCGCAGCCATCATGAAACCCGTCGATCTCGTCGCGCACCCGGAAGGCGGTCGCTTCCGCCGGGTGTACCAATCGCAGACTATCGTGCGCACGGCAGGCGGAGAGCAGCGGGCCGCCCTGACCCACATCTATTTTTCTCTGGAACCCGGCGAGAAGAGCCGCTTTCACCGGGTGGCAAGCGACGAGGTCTGGAACCTGTACCGGGGGGCGGGGCTTCGACTCCACTTCTGGGACGGCACCGGGCGACCGCCCGACTGTGTCGTCCTCTCTGCCGAGGCGAATCGCTATTGCCACGTCATTCCCGCCGGTATATGGCAGGCGGCCGAGCCCATCGCCGACGCTGTGCTGGTGGGCTGCTCGGTGGCCCCGGGCTTCGAATACGTTGATTTCGAGCTGATGGCCCCGGCCGGCGAGGCGGCCGCCCGGCTCAGGGCCGTGGCGCCGGCGTTGGCGCGGTTTACGGTCGCTTAGCAGAGACGCCTTCGGCGCGTTCCGGGTTCCAGATTCCGAATTCCAGGTTTCAGGATTTGGAGAGTTGTTTGCAGAAATCTGCTGGAAACGTTCAGCCCTCTGAAAAGTGTCCCGGGCTGTTCGAGGTATATGCGCCGAAGGCTTGATCTCGTTCTATAGGAACCTGCCTGCCCCTTGTCAAAGAGCGGCGGGAAACGGTAACATTCGGCAAGACGGGTGGCAGCTCTCCTTACGTTGGCGATCAGCATCAACCAGCTTTCGCGGGATTTTGCGGTTCCTCCCAATAGAATCAGCGAGATCGTCAACGGCAAGCGGAGCCTCACGGCTGATACCGCCCTGAGGCTGGAACAATATTTTGGCATTGAGGCCCGGTTCTGGCTGAACCTGCAATCTGAATACGATCTGAGAGGGATGCGGCGCAAAAGCGGCCACGATATCCGACAAAGAATCCTGCCGGCCAGGCGACCTTCGGGACACGGGGGCCGCCATCGGCGCATGAGTTGCGTCCAACATTTTACACCGGAAAGAAATGGCGGAAGGCAACCCGGAAGCTCTGAAAGCCGCCGTGACCGATTTGACCGGGAAGGCTGCGTGCCAATTGCCGGTGGCAGGGCCGATACCTGAGGAACTTTATGAACCCACTGCCGACCCTGGAGATTTTCTCCGACTACATCTGACCGTGGTGCTACTTCGTTACCGGGCGTATCGAAAGATTGATATCGGAGTTGGGGCTTGCCGTGCGCTGGATCGGATTTCCCCTGAATCCAGCAGTACCGGCGAAAGGCCAAAGTATTGAGGATTATCTCGCCGGCCGCGATGTGGACATCCCGGCCATGCTGGCAAAGATGAAACGGGTGGCCACGCGCGAGGGGCTGCCGTTTGGCGATCGATTTCATGTCTATAACAGTCGCCTGGCCCAGGAGCTGGGCAAGTGGGCCGAAGCCTGCGGCCGCGGCGACGCGTTTCACCACCTGGCTTTCCGCGCCTATTTCGCCGACGGTCGCAACATCGCCCAACCCGATGTGCTTGTCGATCTGGCCAGGGCGGCGGGGCTTTCCCCGAAGGAAGCCGAAGTCGTGATCGCGGAGCGCCGCTTCGCCGCGGCAGTTGACGAAGACTGGCAACGGGCGCGGGAGAAGAATATCACCGCTGTGCCGACCTTTTTGGCCAACGGACGCCGCCTGGTGGGGGCCCAGCCCTATCATAAGCTGCGGGACCTGGTGACCGGCGAGGCGTCAAACAGCGGCGGGACGATTTTGTGATACTGCCCATGTCGGCATGGTTGTTCGCATGGAAGGAGCCGCATGAAGATTGCCATCCTTGCCACCGGCGGGACCTTCGACAAGGAATACAACGAGATCAACGGGGCGCTGTATTTCAAGAAGACACACCTCCAGGAGATGCTGTCGATGGGCCGTTGCCGGCTGCCGGTGCGGATCGAGGTGGTGATGATGAAAGACAGCCTGGAGATGACCGAAAGGGACCGGCGGCAGATTCTCAACGCCTGCCGGGGCTGCGAGGAATCGCGCATCGTGATCACCCACGGCACCGACACCATGGTCGATACCGCCCGGTTCCTGGAAGGCAAGGTTCCCGGCAAGACCATCGTGCTCACCGGCGCCATGGTCCCGTACACCTTCGGCAGCTCGGACGGCCTGTTCAATCTCGGCAGCGCGCTGTCCTTCGCCCAGGTTCTTCCCGAGGGGGTGTTCGTCGCCATGAACGGGCGGTTCTTTCATCCCCGCCAGGTGCGCAAGGACCGCCGGCGGGGGATCTTTGTCCGGCACCGGGGCAAAAGCGGAGACGCCGGAGGGGGCCTGTGACGCGGCGCCATGCCTGAAAGAACAGCTTTAATGGACACAAGGAGACCTCGTGAAATTCATCGGCCAGGATGACAAGGAAACGATCTTTTCCCGTTTCAGAAGCCATGTTTCCTCCGGCAAGGCGGACTTCTTCAAGGCGGTGGGCATCGACTTCGTTTTTGGAAAGCGCGAGGGCCCCTTTGTCTGGGATGCCACCTCGGGCAAGCGGCTGATCAACTGCCATTGCAACGGGGGCGTCTTCAACCTGGGGCATCGCCATCCGCGCATCATCTCTGCCCTGAAGGAAAGCCTGGCGGAGCTGGACATCGGCAACCACCACCTTGTCAGCGAAATGCGCGCCGCCCTGGGGGCCAGAATCGCCGCGCTGACGCCCGGCGACCTGAGCTACACCGTTTTCGGCGTCGGCGGCGGCGAGGCCATCGATCTGGCCATCAAGCTGGCCCGGGGCTATACCGGCCGCCTGAATGTCGTTTCCGCCGGTGGGGGATACCACGGCCACACCGGCCTGGCCCTGGCCGCCGGCGACGGCCGGTACCGGGACCCTTTCGGCCCCAATCCGCCCGGTTTCAGGCAGGTCCCCTTCGATGACAAGGAAGCGCTCTCCGCTGCCGTGGACAGGGATACGGCGGCGGTGATCTTCGAGACCATCCCCGCCACCTACGGCATGCCGGTCCCGCAGCCCGACTTTTTCCAGCACGCCAGGCGCCTGTGTGACCAGGCCGGGGCGCTACTGATCATCGATGAGGTCCAGACCGGCCTGGGACGCACCGGCCGGATGTGGGGGATTGAGCATTTCGGCGTGGTCCCGGACATCATGGTCATGGGCAAGGGGCTTTCAGGAGGGATCTATCCCATGACGGCCACCTGTTTCCGGCCGGCACTGGAATCGTTCTTCCAGCAGAACCCATTCATCCACATCTCCACTTTCGGAGGGGCTGAAGTGGGCGTCCCGGTGGCCATGGCGGTGCTGGAAGAAACCGCCCGGCCCGGTTTCCTGCAGCATGTCCGGCAACTGTCGCGGAGGTTCAGGTCCGGCTTTGAATCCTTGAAGG
>DQXI01000131.1 GCA_011042305.1 Desulfobacteraceae bacterium | reverse complement strand
CTTCGACGGCTGGCAGGTCACCGGCCGGGCCGTTGTGACCCTGGTGAACGGACGGATCGTCTACGAGGCGCCGGCGCTTTGACGGGTTTGGCGCCAAGCTTGGAGCCGACAAGAGAGGAAAATAGAAGATTTCTCCCCTACGCCGCGGCCGGCCTGCTGGCGGCGTGGACCGTCTGCCTGATCCTCCTGGCGGCCGTTCCCCCTGTGAGCCGCGATGCCCTGACCCATCATCTCCTCGTCCCCCGGCTCTATCTGGAGCACGGTGGAATCTACGAAATTCCCCACATCCCGTTTTCCTACTACCCGATGAACCTGGACCTGCTCTACCTGGTCCCCCTGGCCCTGGGCAGCGACATCGGCGCCAAGTACGTGCACATGGCCTTCGGGTTTTTGACGGCGGCGTGGATCGCCGTTCACCTGCGGCGGCGCCTGGGCCCGGGCTGGGGGCTGCCGGGGGCCTTGCTCTTCTTGACCCTGCCGGTGGTGGTCAAGCTGTCCATTACCGCCTACGTCGACCTGGGGCTGGTGTTCTTTTCCACTGCCGCCCTGCTGGCCCTGGTGCGCTGGCTGGAAAGCGGCCACCGGGCCCGGCATCTCATCGCCGCCGGGATCTGGTGCGGGCTGGCCATGGGCACCAAGCCCAACGGGATGGTGGTCTTCGTGCTGCTGGGGCTGGCGGCGGCCTTCATGGGCAACCGCCGCTGGCCTTTGGTGAAAACGGCCGGATGGGCCCTGGCCTTCGCGCTGGCGGCCCTCATCGTCTTTTCCCCCTGGATGGTGCGCAACCTGCACTGGAACGTCAGCCCGATCTACCCGTTGCAATTGCCCCGGTGGCCGCTGGCGCAAGACCAGGCGTCGGACGAGGCCGAGCCCCGGCCGGTGGGGATCAATCACTTCATCTACCGCCACCTGGCCTTCGGCGAGTCGGGGTGGCGCATCGCCGCCGTTCCGCTGCGCGTCTTCTTCGAGGGACGCGACGACGACCCCCAGTATTTCGACGGGCGGCTCAACCCGTACCTGTTGATCTTTCCCCTGGCGGCCCTCTGGCCCGGCCGCCGACGGGATCCGGTACACGACCGGGAGCTGTACCTGCTGGCCGGCTTCAGCTTCTGCTACCTGATGATTGCCTTTTTCGGCACCGACATGCGCATCCGCTACCTGGCGCCGATCTACGGCCCGCTGACTATCCTGGGCGTCTACGGCATCGCGAGGCTGGCCAGAGGGTGGAGGGATGCCGCCGCTCCGGCCTGGCGCCGCCTGGCGGTGGGGGGATTGGTGACGCTGCTCCTGGTGCTCAACGCGGTTTATCTCTCCGGGCTGTTCCAGCGGGTGCGACCCCTGGACTATCTCAGCGGTCGGCTGGACCGGGACGCCTACCTGGCGCGGCATCTGGCCGAGTACCCGGTCTTGCAGTACGCCAATGCAAACCTGGCGCCCGAGGCCCGGATACTGGCGCTATATTTGGGCAACCGCCTCTACTACAGCCGGCGCCACACGGTGGATGGCATCGGCATCTTCGCCCGGGCGATGCAAGCGGCCGGCGGTGCCGAAGATGTCTGCCGCCGGCTGAGACAGGCAGGATTCACCCACCTCATCGTCCGCCACGACCTCTTCGCCAAATGGGTGGAAAACAACTGCGACGAGGCCTGCCGGCAGCGCCTGGGCGACTTTGCCCGCCAGTACCTGAAGCCGTTGCATCGCAATGGGCCCTACGAACTGTTGGCGATGGCTGGCTGCGGGGGGTGAGGCGAAGGACCGGTGAGAGAAGTTGTCGGTTATCGGTTATCTGTTATCGGTTATAAGTGCTTTGAATTTTTCCTGATAACTTCTGACGGACAACCAATGACATTTTGTTGCGGGCGAAGCGATAGGCCGGTTTCTACCTTGCAGCCTTGCGCTTCGCACACTGGGCAAGGGAACTGGGCGCCTGGCTCGAAATTCAGTTCAATATCGAGAACCTGCCGTGTCGGATCAAAGGTGATCTTGTGAACATACCACGGTGGAGTCAGCGACAATGCAGCCTGGAAGAGCCCTGTATTTTTTCCGGGACAGCAGCGGCCATGAAGTGGATGTGATCGCCGAGGTGGGCGACCGGTTGCAGCCCATCGAAATCAAGCCCGGCCAGACCCTCAACCGGGATTTTTTCGCCGGGCTGGAGCGATGGATGGCCCTGGCCGGCAACAGGGCGGTGGCCCCGGCCCTGGTTTACGACGGGAACGAATCGCTGGAGCGAAAAGGAATCCGTGTATGCGGGTGGAATGGGGTGCGCAAGTGCTGGAAGGATCGCATTGGTGAGACTGGCCGTAAGCAGAGCCCTGTCAAAGTGAGGGCCTCTGCCGCTTTTCTGGCCGAATTTCAACTTTTTCCGCCAATTTTCTCAGTCACGGATTCCTTGCCGACCTTCGGAATGACATGGGAAAAAGATGCCCTCCCGAGGAGTGAACGAAGGCCTTTATCATCGTTTCGGCCGCCTGACGACAATTTCCCCCGGAATCGCGGGTATGGCCCGCTCCAACCGTGCTGTCGTAGGAGCGGGCCATGCCCGCGAAAACAACTGAAGGTCCTTGAAAAAGGGAGACGGAGCAACTCATCATTTTGAAAAACAATGCACCCAAGGCCATGTCCATTTGCTGCGGTTGCGTCAGAGGAGATGCTGAACGGTTTACAGATATCCGATTCAGGTATAAATTGTAGGCAAAATGGTTACAACGAATCGCTGGAGGTGGCAGATGGGGCAAATTCAATACATTGCCGATGAAAACAATATCATCACGGGTGTTATCGTGCCCATTGATCTTTGGCGAGAGATCGAATCCGAAAGGGAGACCGCTTACCTGTTGAAAAGTGAGGCGATGAAAAACCGCCTGCTCGATGCCAAAAACCGTGCAGAGGGGATTCCTTTTGACAAGGTCTGTCAAGAGCTTGGAGTTTGATCCGGCAGCGTTCGAGGATTTGTCCTGGTGGTTGAAAAAAGACCGCAAGACAGGGTTGCGAATCATCAGGCTTATCAAGGAACTCCAACGTGATCCCTACGGCGGCAGTGGCAAGCCCGAGCCATTGAAGCACGCGCTCTCCGGGTGTTGGTCCCGTCGAATCGATCAAGAACACCGGCTCGTCTACGAAGTCAAGGAAAAAAGGATTCGTATCCCGGCCTGCCGTTATCATTACAAGTAGAGAGCCCCTGCATCCTATGCCAAGCCCAAGTGTCTCCGTCATCATCCCGGCCTACAACGAAGCCCAGAGCATCGCCGACGTGGTGTCGAAGGTGCGCGCCGTGGGACCGCAGTTCCAGGTCCTGGTCATCGACGACGGCTCCGCGGACGATACCGCCGAGGCGGCCCGGGCCGCCGGCGCCGAGGTGCATCGCCATCCGTACAACATCGGCAACGGGGCGGCGGTGAAAACCGGCATCCGCAACGCCGCCGGCGACATCCTGGTCTTCATGGACGGCGACGGCCAGCACGATCCGGGCGACATTCCCCGGCTGCTGGATCATCTGCCTGCCTACGACCTGGTGGTGGGCGCCCGCACCTTCAAGGACCAGGCCACCCTGGGCCGCGCCCTGGGCAACGCCGTCTACAACCGCTTTGCCGGCTACGTGGGCAAGTTTCCCATCCAGGACCTCACCAGCGG
>DQXI01000106.1 GCA_011042305.1 Desulfobacteraceae bacterium | reverse complement strand
TCGGCGCGCACCGTTTCGGCGACTTCGGCCAGCTCCGGAACCCGGGCCGGCGCTTCTTCCATGACCTCGATGAGGTAGTAGCCGTCTCGCATCTCCTGGACATCGCTGATCTGGCCAACGCCTGTTTCAAAGGCCGCCCGGGCGAATTTCCCCGGCTCCTCGATGCCATCTCCCTGCGGGCCGCCGGTGCGGGCGAACATCCCGGTCTCGGCCAAGGCCAGGTTGAGGGCCTTGGCCGCCGCTTCCAGGCCCCCCTCGTCGTAGGCGAGGTCCCAGGCGCTGTCGGCCGCCTCGAAGGCCAGGAGCCGGGCCTTGCGGGCGACGATTTGGTCCCGGATCTCATCTCGCACCTCCTCCAGAGGCCGCGTCACCTCAGGGTGCAGCTGGTCCAGCCGGATCACGTGCCAGCCGAACCGGGTCTTTACCGGATCGCTGGTTTCACCCGCCTTCATCGAAAAAGCCTGGTCGGCAAAAGGCTTGACCATCTGGTTGCGGGTAAAGCGCCCCAGGTAACCGCCGTTGGCCGCGGTGGGGCCCTCGGAGTACTTCCGGGCCAGCTCGGCGAAATCAGCCCCCTGCCGGGCCTTTTGGGCCACCTCGGCGGCCCGCTGGCGCGCGGCCTCCACCGCTTCTGCCGAATCGGTCTCGGCGGTGCGAATCAGCACGTGGCTGGCTTCGACGCTTTTCTCCTGGTGAAACATCTGCGGATTGGCGGCATAAAACTCGGCCACCTCCTCGTCGGAGACCTCCACCTGGGCCTCGAAGGCCTCCGGGCGAAAAACAAGGTAGCGCGCCCGGCGCCTGGCCTCGATGCGGTAGTCTTCCTTGTGTGCTTCGTAGTAGGCCTGCACCTGCTCGTCGGCGACCTCGGTGTCCTCGAATTGCCCGGGATCGATGCGCACGTAAGCCACCGCGGCCTTGGCGTAGGCAAAATCGTACCACTGCCGGGCCTCGACCTCCGGCACCTTGACCGGATCGGTCACCAGGGAGCGCAATTTTCCGATCAACATGGCCTGGCGCTGGCGGCGTTCGAAGTTTTCCGGCGTCAGCCGGTTGGCGGACAGGACCCGACGGTAACGGTTGGGATCGAATCCGTTTTCGTTTTGGAAAGCGCCTACCGCGCTGATGGCACGGGCCAACTCCTCGTCGGTGACGGCCAGGCCCAGCCGCTGGGCCTCGTTGATCAACAGCTGATCGTTGATCAGTTGGTCCAGGGCGAGCTGCTCGAGGTCCATGGCCTTGAGCAGCTTGTCGTCCAGGTTGCCGCCGAAGCGCTGGCGCGCCTCTTCCACCAGGCGGCCGTAGGTGTCCCGGTAAGCCTCGTAGGTAATCACTTCGTCATCCACCGTGGCCACCGTCACCAGCCGGCTGGCGTTGTAGGTGCCCACCCCCCAAAAGGCGAACACGACAATGATGGCCCCCAGGATGAACTTGATCATCCAGGAGCCGGCCTTCTTGCGCATCAGATCCAGCATTCCCGTCTCCCCTGCTCCGTTGACAAACCGCGCCCCGCATCGAAAATATCCTGCCCCCCTTGGGCGGCAACCCCACAACCGGCTCCGAGCCTACCGGGGCCCGGCGCATGCGTTACTTATTGGGCCGCCTCCGGTTTGTCAATACTGCCCCGGCACCGACGGCCTGTTTTTTTCCGTTGACACCCCGCGGCGTGTTTGTTAGAAATCCGCCCTACCTCGTGGGGCTGTAGCTCAGCTGGGAGAGCACTTGACTGGCAGTCAAGGGGTCAGGGGTTCAAGTCCCCTCAGCTCCACCAAAAAAAAGCAATAAAAAAGGGTGCTTCGCTAAGCACCCTTTTTTATTGGCGCCAAAACAATTGGCCAGCCTTGGGCCGTTTCGGGCGAGATTGGTCGACAGGAATTCGCAATGACACGGGGAAAGAAGCGGCGCCCGGATTGAGTTTTGCAAAGGGTGTGGTAAAAAAGGTTTGCCAACCGGCGGGCTTTTTCTGTACGAGGCGGCCATGCCCAACTTCAAGCTGACCATCGAGTATGACGGCACCGCCTATTGCGGCTGGCAGCGGCAAGCGGGCGACCCCACCATCCAGGAGGCCATCGAGACGGCCCTGGCCGCGATGGTCAACCGACCTGTTTCCGTGATCGGCGCCGGCCGCACCGACGCCGGGGTCCACGCCCTGGGGCAGGTGGCCCACTTCAAGGCCGAGACACGCCTCACGCCCGGGGTGTTTCTCAAGGGGCTCAACAGCCTGCTGCCCGACGACATCGTGATCCGCGGCTGCCGCCGCGTCCCGGACGCCTTCCATGCCCGCTACGACGCCCGGGGCAAGCACTACCGCTACCGCGTTCTCAACCGCTCTCTGCCGGCGGCCATCGGCCGGCACTACGCCTGGCACGTGCGCCGTCCCCTGGACCTGGCCGCCATGGGCCAGGCGGCCGCCGCCCTTTGCGGCCCCCATGACTTCAAGAGCTTCGAAGGGGCCGGTAGCCCGCGCCGAAGCACGGTGCGCACTGTTTCCCGCTGCGAAGTGAATCCCTGCGGGGAGGATCTGCTGCACCTGGACATCGAAGGCGACGGGTTCCTGCGCCACATGGTGCGCAACATCGCCGGCACCCTGGTGGAGATCGGGTCGGGCCGGCGGCCCGCTGATGACATGCCGGCGATCCTGGCCGCCCGGGACCGCCACCGGGCCGGCATCACCGCGCCGGCCCGGGGCCTGTTTCTGGTGGGGGTGGATTATGGGGAGGAGTGAGCCGATACGGGAATGAAAGCGCAAACCAACGACAAACCGTGGACACGCCCGGCGCCGCGGCTGCTGGTCTACGAACTGCCCCGCGGCTGGCAGGTGCTGGCCGGACGCACCGATGCGGACAACGACCGGCTCAGCCTGAAGCTGGCCGCCCCGGACGACCTGTGGTTTCACGTGCGCGGCATGCCCGGCAGCCACGTGATCCTGCGCGCCCGGCCCGGCGAGCGACCGGACCGGGAGACGGTGCGGCGGGCGGCGGCCATTGCCGCCTACCACTCCAAGGCCCGCTCCGGCGGCAGCGTGGCGGTCAGTTGCACCGAGGCGCGCCACGTCTCCAAGCCGAAGGACGCCAAGCCCGGCACCGTGGCCATCCGCCGGGAGCGGGTCATCAAGGTGCGCCCCGGCCTGCCGGGAAATTCGTCCCCTGGATCACCCTGAGCGCAAACGCCTACTTTCCATAAAGCCGGGGAGGGATTTTTGCTGACCACCAACCTGCCTTCATTCGACGACCCGGACGGCGAGCGGGTTCCCGGCGGCCTGCCGCCGGTGATCGACGCCCATGTCCACGTCTTTCCCGACAGCCTGTTCGACGCCGTCCGGCAGTGGTTCGATCGTTATGCCTGGAAAATCCGCTACCGGATGTCCACCGCCGAGGTCTTCGACTTCCTGCTCTCGCGCGGGGTGCAGCACGTCGTCGCCTTGCAGTACGCCCACCGGCCGGGGATGGCCGCCGGGCTGAACCGCTACATGATCGCCCAATGCCGGCCCTACGCGGGCCGGGTCACCGGCCTGGCCACGGTTTTCCCGGGGGAAGCGGGCGCCGCGGACATCTTGCAGGAAGCTTTCGACGCCGGCCTGGCCGGGGTGAAACTGCACGCCCACGTGCAGTGCTTCGACCTGGCGGCCGAGGCCATGGAACCGATCTTGGAGTGCTGCCGCCGCAACGACAAACC
>DQXI01000070.1 GCA_011042305.1 Desulfobacteraceae bacterium | reverse complement strand
TGTCCAATCTCTGCGTTCTGCTCAAAAAATAATCCTCGGAATATCAACCATATGCCTGCGGTTATTTTTTTCGCAGGCCTTGATCTTGAACAAAAATTCTCATTTCTGGACGGACACTACTTCGCAATAAATTGCCGGGCAAGAACCTCAATGGGGTGGGGAAAGTAAGTTCGGCCATGCCGTCGGCCTGACCGTGCCGCAGCTCTCGCTGTTTATGAGTGTAACAGTTTTTCGGTTGCCAGCGCCACCATTCTATGGCAGGTCTATGGTAGGATTTAAAAGTACGGGTAAAAACCTCAAATTCCAAGATAGACGTTTGCGAGGAGGCATCCCATGGCCTATGAATGCATCATTTTCGAAAAGCGCGACGCCGTTGCCATCATCAAGCTCAACCGGCCCAAGGTGCTCAACGCCATGAACAAGCAGCTCTGGCTCGACATGCAGGCGGCCATGGAGGATGTCCGCAACGATCCGGCCATCCGGGTGCTGATCATCACCGGCGAGGGCCGGGCCTTTTCCACCGGCGCCGACCTGAAGGAGTCCAAGACCCGCAGCATCGAGGTCTACCGTGACTACCTGGCGGAGCTGCAGGAGGCCTCCCGGCGCTTGATCCGCTTCGAGAAGCCCACCATCGCGGCCATCAACGGCTACGCCCTCGGCTCCGGCTACGAGCTGGCCCTGGCCTGTGACCTCCGCATCGCCGCCGACGAAGCCCAGATCGGTTCACCGGAGGCCAAGGTGACCTCGTCGGTGACCGGCGGCGCCATGCGCCTGGTGCAGGACCTCATCGGACCGGCCAAGGCCCGGGAGCTGCTGTTCACCGGCGAATACATTTCCGGCAAGGAGGCCGAGCGCATCGGCCTGGTCAACCGCAGCGTACCGTTGGCATCGCTGATGGACGAATGCCTGCAGCTGGCCGCCAAGATCGCCGCCAACTCGGCCTTTTCCATCGCCATGATCAAAAAGGGCCTGCTGATGGCCCGGGGCGAGGTGAGCCTGGAGGCCCTGATGGACTACGAAGTGGAGGCCTGCCTGGCCTGCGTGTCCACCAAGGAGCGCCAGGCGTCCCTGGCCGAGTTCGAGGATCGCAAGAAGAAGGATCAATAAGAAAAAAACGGTTAAAACAACACCCGGGGGAGACAGCAACCATGACATTGGACCGCGTGCTCAAGGCCGAATCGGTGGCCATCGTGGGCGCATCACGCGCCGTGACCAAGCGGGGCTACCAGGCCATCCGTATTCTGCTGGAGGAAAAGTACGGCGGACGAATCTATCCGGTCAATCCCAAGGAGGACAGCATCCTGGGGCTGCGCTGCTACAAGAGCATCTCGGACATCGAGGGACCGGTGGACCTGGCCTTGATCACCACCCCGGCCAAGACCATCCCCAAACTGCTGGAAGAGTGCGGGCACAAGGGGGTCAAGGGCGCCGTGATCATCGCCGGCGGCTTCGGTGAAACGGGTGCCGAGGGACGCAAACTGGAAAACCTGATGGTGGAAACGGCCCGGGCCAACAACATCCGGCTCATCGGCCCCAACACCTCGGGCATGATGAACCTGCATCAACGCCTGAATCTGGTCGGTCTGCGCGATGCCCCCGAGGGGAACATCGCCCTGCTCTCCCAGAGCGGCAACATGGCCCTGACCCTCATCACCGAAGCCAAGCTCAAGAGCCGCAAGGGGTTTTCCTACTACGTGGGCGTCGGCAACGAGGCGGACATCAAGTTCCACGAATACCTGGAGTTCTTCCGCCAGGATGAGAACACCCGGGCCATCCTGATGTACGTGGAAGGGATGCGCCAGGGGCGTGAATTCCTGCAGCAGGCCTACAAGACGACCCTGGAAAAACCGGTGGTGCTGCTCAAGAGCGGCCGCTCGGCCACCGGCAAGCGCTCGGCCGGATCGCACACCGGCGCCCTGGCCGGCATGAGCGAGGTGGCCCGCTCGGCCTTCCAGCGCGCCGGCATCATTTGGATCGAGAAATCCGACCAGCTTTTTCCCGTGGCCGAGACCCTGTCGAGCCTGCCGCCCATCAAGAGCAACCAGGTGGCCATCCTGGCCGACGGCGGGGGCCATGCCACCATCGCCGCCGACCTGCTCACCGACCTGGGGGTGGAGTTGCCCCGGCTCGCCGAGAAAACCCAGGAAAAACTCCGCGCCATCCTCCCGTCGGCCGCCTCGGTGCCCAATCCGGTGGACGTGGCCGGCGGCACTGACGCCGACCCGTCCCTGTTCGCCGACTGCGCCCGCATCATCTTGCAGGATCCCAACATCGGCGGGCTGCTGCTGGTGGGCCTCTTCGGCGGCTACGGCATCCGTTTTGCCGAATCGCTGGCGTTGAAGGAAGAGGACGCCGCCCACCAGATGGGCAAGATGGTGCGCAAGTACAAGAAGCCCATCGTCGTCCACAGCCTGTTCGCCTCGGAAAAACCCCATGCCCTGGACCTGCTGCGCTACTACGACATCTCGGTGTACGACTCGCTGGACGTGGCCTGCAAATGCATCGGCAGCTTGGCCGAGTACGGCCGCTACCTCAAAGCCTACCACACCAAGATGAACTTCGAGCTCAATCCGGACCAGAAGGCGCACCCCGAGGGGCGGGCCCTGATCGAGACGGTGCGCCGCGACGGCCGCCGGGCCCTGCTCGAGCCCGAGGCCAAGCGCCTGCTGGAAATCCACGGCGCCCCGGCCAGCCGGGACCGCATCGCCGCTACCGCCGAAGAAGCGGTGCGCCTGGCCCGCGACATCGACGAGCGGGTGGTGCTCAAGATCGTCTCCCCGGACATCCTGCACAAGAGCGACGCCGGCGGGGTCATGGTGGGGCTCAAAACCGAAAAGCAGGTGCGCCAGGGTTTTGCCACCATCGTCAAGAACGCCCGGCGCTACAACCCCAAGGCCGACATCCGGGGCGTCCTGGTGGCCCCCATGGCGCCGTCGGGCGTGGAGGTGATCATCGGCACCCAGATCGACGACCAGTTCGGCCCCACCATCATGTACGGCCTCGGCGGCATCCTGGTGGAAGTGCTCAAGGACGTGGTCTTTCGCGTTCTGCCCATCAGCCGCAGCGTCGCCAAGCGGATGATCGAGGAGACCCAGTCATCGAAGATGCTCGACGGCCTGCGCGGCAATCCGCCCTGTGACAAGAAAGCCCTGGTCAACTTGCTGCTGTTGTGCTCAGATTTGGTGGAAGCCTACCCGGAAATCGAGGAGATGGACCTCAATCCGGTCATCGTCCATGAACAGGGCCTGAGCGTGGTCGATGCCCGCATCATTCTCAAGGATGCCGCGCCACCGGCGCCGGGCAATAAATAGCCTGGGTTCTTGACTGCAAAGCCCTCGCCGCTGTGCTCCTCGGGATGACACCCGCTTTACAGTGTCATTCCAAACGTCAGAGAGAAATCCGCGGTTGAGAAAATCGGCGGGAAACGGTGACAAGCGGAGTGATACTTCTCTTCGACGAGGAAAGTGGGCGGCGGGCTCTGTTTTGACGAGGCCATGAAGCGATGGTTGTGTTCCAGGCCAGGATTTGTTATTAATTAAATAATTATATTCATAAGTTTGCCGTGCCTCAGCGCCAGGCCCCCTAAGTCGCGCGCGGTGCGTGCCGGCGGACTTTTTTCTTCGTTCGGAAAACCGTTCGACGAACCCCAACCCAAGCTCAAAGGAGGTCCACATGAAAAAAGGATTAGTTTTTGCCACCGCTTTGGCGTTTGCCCTGGTACTGATTTGGGGGACC
>DQXI01000013.1 GCA_011042305.1 Desulfobacteraceae bacterium | reverse complement strand
CTAAGAATCCCACAACATCGGATTGTCGTCCAGGTGATCGGTCACCGTGCGGCCGAGGCGGTCCAGCTCGGCCAGGACGACCTCGTCGAGGACCAGGTCGCCGGCGGCGGCGTTCTGGCGCACCTGCTCCGGGTTGCGGGCCCCGGCGATGGCGCAGGTGTTTTCATGGGCGATGACCCAGGCCAGGGCCTGGCCCACGATGCGCTCCGAGTGGCCGTTGCCGTAAACCGTGGCGGTGTCGAAGGCGGTGATGCCGGCGTCGAAGGCGGCTCGCACGGCCTTCAGGGTCTGGGCGTCGTCGATGCCGGTCCACATGCTCCGGCCGGCCTGCCAGGTGCCCATAACGATGGCCGACAGCTTGATGTCGGTATTTCCCAGGGAAACAGTCTGCATCGCTCGCTTCCTTTGAAGGGTTGAATCACTCAACGTCTCTTGGGTGGTTCAGTCCACCGGCGCCCGGTAGCCGGTGTCGGCGTCGACTGCGCGCATCATCCGGTTGAAGGTTTCTTCCACCTCCCGGCGCAATCGTTCTAACCCTTCCTCGTCCAGATCGGGCGGCACGACCCAGGGTGTTCCGTAAGCCACCACGACTCGGCTGAACGGCAGCGGGATCAACGTCTTGTCCCAGGCCCGGCGCAGAGTGACCGCCGGGCGGGCGCTCATCATGATCGGCACCAGGGGGCGGCCGGTCTGCATGGCCAGCACGATCATCCCTTTCTTGGCGACAAACGGGGGCCCCTGTGGCCCGTCGAGCACCGTGGCGGCCTTCACCGGCGTTGAGGCCAGAAGGCGCTGGCGCATCTGCGCCAACGCCTCGCGCCCGCCCCGGCTCGACGAGCCGCGCACCGGAACCACCCCGAGCTTGGCGGCGAAACCGGCCAACAAGTCCCCGTCCCGGCTGCGGCTGAACATGATCAACGGGTGCTGGCGCCGGAAAAACCAGACGAGGAAAATGGCGTTGCGGTGCCAGGTGGCCCCCACGATGGAGGCCGGCCCAAGGATGTAGCGCTGATGGATGTCCCGGCCAACGATCTTGATGCGGCAGGTGGCAAACCACAGCCTGAAGATCAGGGTCCCGAGCTGGATGAGCAGCCGGTTGATCCGCTCCGAACGCACCATGGCGTCTCCGTCCTATTGCGTTTGACAAAACGAAAACATCTTCACCACACCGAGGGCACAAAGGAAATCAATTTAAAATTCATGTCTTTTCTGTGCCTCTCTGTGGACGCTGTGGTTGTGAAGACAGTCTTTACTCAAGCTCCGGGCGCCGCGAGGCCGATTTCCCCGCGGGCCAACTTCTCCTGGGCGACAAGCGCCCGGTAGAGAAAATCGTTCACCGGCACGGCGACCCCCGCCTCGGCGGCCAGGCGGACGACGGCGCCGTTCTGGGCAGACAGTTCGCTGGGACGGCCCGCCATGATGTCGCGCTGCATCGAAGCGGTCCCCTCGGGCGGCAGGGCGTCCACGGCAGCCATGGAGCGGTCCACGACATCCTCGGCCAGCCTTACGCCTCGCGCCAGGGCCAGGTTTCGGATCTCGTCCATGGCTTCCTGGATCAGTTGGCGGCTTTCCGGAACCGAACGCATCAGCCCGGCCGGCACCCGGGTCACCGCCCCCACCCCGCTGAAAGCGGCGATGAAAAGAAACTTTCCCCATAGGGCCGCGTGAATATCCTCGGCGATCTGCGCCTCAAGTCCCCGGCACCCGTCAAATACGCTCTTGAGCCGGGTGATCCGCTCACTGGTGCGGTTGTCCAGTTCGCCGAAGACGATTTGGGGCGGCATCCCGGAATGGCGGATTCGTCCCGGCCCGTCGATCATGGCGATCAACTTGCAAAGCCCGCCCACCACCGGTTCCCGGCCGAGGGCTTCGGCAAGCTGATCGGCCGCCTCCACCCCGTTTTGCAGGGGCAGCACAACCGTCCCGGCGCCCACCATCGGTCGCATGGCCCGGGCCGCCGCGGGCACCTGGGGCGCCTTGACGCCCACCAGCACCAGGTCCACCTCGCCGACGGCAGAGGGGTCGTCGGTCGCTTTCGCCGGCACCACGTGAAAGTCGCCGGCAATGCTCGCCACCTGCAGCCCATCGCGGCCAATGGCCTCCAGATGGGCGCCGCGAGCGATGAAGGTGACGTTGTGACCGGCCTGGGCCAGCCGGCCGCCGAAGTACCCGCCGACACCTCCGGCGCCGAAAACCGCGATTCGCATGGATCCCTCCTTTCCTCCCTATCAAAATTGCGTGGACAGCCAACTTTACCAATGAAATCAAGCCGATAGATGGCAATCGCAAACCAGCACCCCTTCTATCGTCTTGACTATCAGCCGATCCCCGCGGCAGATCCCGTAAGAAGGCGGACGGCCCTCCTTGGGCAGCCCCACCGATCCGGGGTTGAAGACGAAGACCTCGTCCCGGCGCTCAGCCAGCGGGATGTGGGTATGGCCCGAGACGAAAACATCTCCCGGCGCCAGGGGCGGCAGGTGGCCCGGATCGAAGCGGTGGCCGTGGGTAAGGAAGAGCCGCCGACGGCCCAAAACCAACCATGCATAGTCGGCCATGGCCGGAAAGTCGAGCATCAACTGGTCCACCTCGCTGTCGCAGTTGCCCCGCACGGCCAGGATCCGGTGGCTGAAGCGGTTGAAAACCGCGGCGGTCCGCGCCGGATCGTAGTCGGTCGGCAGGGGGTTGCGCGGACCGTGGTACAGGGCGTCGCCCAGAAAGACGATCTGGTCGGCGCCGTCGCGCTGCCCGGCGGCCAGGGCCGCTTCCAGGGCACCGGGGGATCCGTGAACGTCGGAGATGAATTGAATCTTCATGGCATCCTGTCGTCCGGAATCAACGGACGATTTTCCGTTTCAAGCACCCGCTTGTTGGCATTGCGGACAGATGTGGGTGCTGCGCTGGCCCACCACCAGCCGCCGGATGACCGCGCCGCAGCGCGGGCAGTCCTGCCCGGTGCGCCGGAACACTTTCAGGGCGTGCCGGTTTTGCCCGGTTCCCCGAATGGTGGCGCTGAAATTCCCCTGACCGCGCCCCAGGCTGGTACCGCCGTTGGCCAGACCCCGGCGCAAGACCTGGCGCACGGCCCGGTGCAGCGCGCGGACCTGATCCATGGACAGGCTCCCGGCCGCCTGCAACGGGTGCAGCCGCGCCTGCCAAAGGGCCTCGTCCACGTAGATGTTGCCCAGCCCGGCGAGAAACGTTTGGTCCAGCAACAACGGCTTGATGGCCCGTTGCCGGCCGGCGAGGCGCTCGGCCAGAACCTGAGCGGTGAAGTTTCTGCTCAGTGGTTCGGGGCCCAAGCGGTGGAGCAGGGCATCCGGGTTGTCCGTCAGCCATATGCGCCCGAACTTGCGCGGATCGTAAAAACGCAGCTCACGGCCGTCGTCGAACCCCAGGGCCACGTGCTCATGCTTGCCATACGGCGCGGCCCAATCATGCATCACCATGCGGCCTGTCATGCGCAGGTGCACCAAAAGACTCCGGCCACTGGAGAGCCGGCAGCCGATGTATTTCCCCCTGCGCCACAGCCTGGCCACGCGTCGGGCGCACACGCCGTCGGCAAAAGCGTATTGATCGATCCCGGCCAGGCATCCCGGCCAGAAGATGGTGCAGGAAACGATGATCCGGCCGATCAGGCCGGCCTGGACCAGGTCATCGACGATAGTTTGCACTTCGGGCAGTTCGGGCATCTTCCGGGCCTCAGGGCGGGTTGTTGAGGTGATCGATCAGCTGGTGCAGGCGGCCTCGGAATCGACCGCCAGCCGCGGCAGATGAGCGATATCCGGCCG
>DQXI01000229.1 GCA_011042305.1 Desulfobacteraceae bacterium | reverse complement strand
GCATCAACAAGCGGGGCAGCCTGATCATTCCCAGGCAGCTGGTCAATCACATCGGATCCAAAATTGACGACGCCTGCGAGTTGAGAAAGTCCCCCGCAGGGCTTTCTCTGAAGAAGAAATGACAACGTTGTTTCAGGTCGCTAATCGCTGACAGCCGGTTGTCGAATTTCGATTTTCGCCCCCCCCGAGAAATGGCATGCTCGCCGCTGAGGATGCACCCGGTGACCAGTATCCTGTTTCCGGGGGGGCTTTTCTTCCCCACGGTTTCTGCGAGGACTGTCTGAAGGAACGCTACCCGGAGATGGCCGGCACGCTGCTGACCGAAAAAACCTGAACCTTTTCCAAACATCTTTCAAAAACACTTCAAAAGCTCGCCTTTCCCCCGAAAAGCTTTTTTCTCTCTGAATTTGGCGGAAGGCCTTCAAAGGGGGTCAATCGTCGGCTTGATGGGACAAATCCGCCGCTGCCATGGCCACCACGTGAGACACCACGGGCAAGAGCAGTTCGGAAATGGTACCGTCGAGGGCGGCGGTGCCCGGCACCTGGATGAAATGGCTGATCGGCTGCACTTGGAGGGCCCCCGTTTCCGGCCGTCGGCCCAGGGCCGACTGGATGATGACGGCCAGTCTCGCATAGCGGCAGCCGAACACCGACAGCTCGTCCAAGGCGAGGTTGAAATGGCGCTGACTGGAGGCATCCAGCAAAATGAGGTTGTCCTGGCGGGTGTCGTAATCATCGCGCAGCACCGGCAGGTACCAGTGTCCTTCGGCAAAAAAGGGAGACGGAAACAGCCCCTTGGGAAGCTGGGCCACCGTGCTGAAGTCATCCACGGTAATGCCGCCGAGAAGATCCCGCTCCCAGCGGGCCACGGTCTCTGCGCCGTAGGCCTCCACCATGATTTCGCGTTTTTCCAAGGGGATGTATTTTTGCGCCGCACGGCTGTCCACCGTGACGATGGGACCGTGGGCCGCTTCGCCGAAGACGTGGGGGACCACTACCAGCCGGCCGTGGCGGGCAAAGGCATCCTCCCAGAACAGGCCGCTGCCGCCCGGCGCGCCGATGTAAAAAGCGGTGGTATAAGCACGGTTGGCCCCTAGACACCCGGCCAGCCCAGCGTGCAGGGCCGCATCGCCGAGTACGGCATGGAGGGTTTCGGGCAGCAGTCTCAGGTGATCCGAGAGGATTCTGCCCCGGCCCCAGTCCCTGGACTGCCAGGCGGCTGCAAGCAGGTGGCAAAAGGCCAGGTAAAGGGCGTCAACGGCCGCCGGCGACGCGGTTTCGGGGAGGGCGAGCATGCCGGCCGAAGCGTTGAATCGGCGTTCAAGGAGCGGATCCAGCGCCGGCCCGATCCAGGCCGCCGGCACCCTGGCAGTGTCCAGCAGTCGCGACAGCAAGGCCGGATCCGGCGCGCGGGTGCCGCAGGCCAGCACCAGGGTCTGTGGTAAGAGGTGGCCGCGCAAGCCGGTTAGACGTTCCACCCGCAGTCCGCAGGGCAGAAACGCTTTCCACTGGGCGGCCGTGGAGAGGGCCGCAGCGTGAGCCATGCGGTCGGTGGGGGCCAGGAGCAGGGTGCCGTCGGGGGGCAGCTCGTCAAAAAGCCAGTGGGCGAGTGCGATCGGGCCCAACGATTCCGAGTTGTTTTTTGTGACGATGTCCTCCAGCCAGGACGGGCCGCCGGCAAGTTGTTGCAAATGATCAAAATAATCAACTGTCCGGTCCGCTGCGACCAAGGCGTGGATGCCGTCTTCCGAAATGGGGGCGACCGGGGTCTCGACGGCAGCCGGAACCGGCAGCGCCGATACGGCGGCTTGGGGGGAAAGGGTGTCGGCCGGGCGGGTACGGGCAACGGTCACCGACTTGGCCCGGTTGCGCGGGAAGCCTTCGCTGGTTTGACCATGGCTGATGCCGTACTGGTACGCCAGCTCGTAGTGGAAAACCAGGTCCAGGAACGGCTGGAAGCAGTCCTGGATCTTGGGCAGCCAAAAACATTGGCCCCCGCTGAAGCGCTCCACCTGGCCGCTTTCCCGGCTGGCGTAGCTGACGGCGATGAAATCGATGTCCGCTTTGGAGAGCCGCTGCATCGCCTTCAGGGCTGCGGCGATATTGCCCCGTCCGGTGGCGTTGACCAGCACCAGGGTGCGCGCCTTGACCAGGTCGCTCACATCTTCGGGCAGGTCCTGGAAATCCATGGCCCGGCTCACCGAGGTCCAACTGGTTTCCTCCAGCTTCATGGCGGCTTCCCGGCCGGTACCGCTGCGATACACGTCGTCGATCACCAGGCAGGCGGCGGCGTCGCCGTAGGCGGCGGCCATGCGGGCGCAAAAGGCTTGCATGGCCTTGTCGCCTTGCAGTTCTCGGATCTGGTGGGGAAGCTGGCGCATGATGGCCGCCATGGATTCGGCGGCTTCGGTCTGCCGCGTTTCCCGGGCCACCCATACCGCCAGCATGGCCAGGCTGAAGGCCAGGCTGAATGTGCTTTTTACCGCCGCCACGGTGACTTCCTCACCGCTGAGGCACAACACCGACCCACCGCTCTTGGCCAGTACCAGGGCCATGTCGGAGAATTTTTTCTCGGTCACCCCCACCGCGACGATGTTGCGCCGCACCAGCAGCTTGGCCAGCTCCACCATTTCCGCCGTGGTGCCGGACCAGCTCACCAGGATGGCCAGGTCCCGTTCCGGGCTCAAGGAGCGCGACAGCAGCTCGAATGCCGTCGCATCCACCGCCACCGTTTCCAGTTCGGGCAGGTACCGCCGGAAAATGCCCCGGGCGACCAGGGCCACGTGAAAGGCGGTGCCGCAGCCCACCAGGACGATGCGGCGCAGGTTCTGAAATTGCGGCCCGAAGCGCCGGTGAAGGAGCTTTTCGTTGAGTCCCGGCTCCGGTCTCTCACCTTCGCGGGGCATATAGGTGCGCAGAAGGTCCTCGAGACGGTCGGGAATTTCGCGCTGGTGCGAGACAAACAGCGAGGCGTACAGGTCGCGGCGTACCTGGGGCGGCTTGAGCGTGGCGGCGATGGGGTCGATATCCCGGATCGGCTCCTGCTGCAGGTTGGCCAAAAACACGTCCCTGCGTATTTCCCCCTTGCGCATCACGGTGTCGATGCGGGCGAAGTGGCTCTCGCTTTCAAGGGGAAAGATTTCCACGGCAAAAACGCGGCACAGGGCCTCTTCGTCCTGTTCGAACCGGCGCCAGAGGGCGTCGATTTGCGCCTGCGGCGCGCCCTCGGCGCGCATCCGGGCGATGGCTTGCTCACGATTCTGCGCCAGTTCCATCAGCTCTCGGCAGCGGGCGTAAATCAGCTTCTGGGGAAAGAGACCGATGGCGGCGTTGATGTCCGAGACCACCATCACGTCGTGGTTGTCGCGGCGGCGCACGATGAAGATGGGCCGGTTGTTGGCGGCCACGTAGAGCCGGCGGGAAGAGATGCGGCTCAAGCCGATGACGGCGATCTGGCCTCCGTGCTGCATCATTTGGCGTACCGCGGCCACGAAGGCCATTTCGTCGAGGTAGGCCTCATCCCGGTGGTGCACCGCGTGATAAATCTGGTAATCGATGGCCTGGCTGCCGATGGAAAGGTCGATCATCCCCTCTTCGGTCTGCTCCCGGATCGCCTCGAAGCGCCGCTGCTCCTGGCGCAGGATCCGAAAATAGTATCCCCAGAGCAGTGAGAAGTATTCTCCGGAGTTTTCACTGCGGAATGAGAAACCGGCGACTTTTTTCAGGTAGCGCTTCAGCCGGGTTTCCATGCCGGCATCGAACTGGCCGTTGACCGCGATGGCCCGCTGGCGGGTTTCATCGAGGAAGGGGTGGCAGTTGGCCAGG
>DQXI01000181.1 GCA_011042305.1 Desulfobacteraceae bacterium | reverse complement strand
ACCGTGTAGTATTCATCCGGCTCGAGCAGATCAATGTAGTTACCCCGCTTCACGTCGTCGAGCGGAAGCGTTTTCCCGGTCAGAAACTCGTACAGATACCACAGGCGCCTAGCGTATTTGCCGGTTGGTTTGGAGCGGACATATTCGAGAAAATCTTCCTCTGCAACTTTCTGAAACAGGGTGGCGAGTATCGCGAGATTCGTTCCGTCATATTTGAGCGCAAATTCAAGATGATCACCCAGTGCATCCCCCGGCCAGTACTTGGGCGGATATACCTCCTCAACTACGCCCCCGCTCGAGTCGATCCGGTGGACTCCGCTGGTAGTCACCAGGGACTTGCGCCAATTCGGAATAACATCGAGGTCATATCGCTCGACAAGTGCCGCATACCCTGCGGGCCTGCCTGCCGCGGCGCATTCGCTTGCGGCGCAGGCAGGTCTGTCAGTCGATCTATCCTGATTGTTTTCAGCCATGGCTTCCTCCCTGCCTGCGCCGCATTACGCCTGCCTGTGCGGGGCACGCAGACAGGTCGCGGCAGGCAGGCGGAAAAATGATTACAACACAAGAATTATCGTTATATTTTAACATAAATCAAGAAAAATAATTACAAGCGCCATCCCTTACCACTCTCGACCCGCCAAGAAAAATAGTTACAGCACCAGAAAAACAGTTACGAAACTGGTTTGTACAGGAAATTTCGTTGCGCCAGGATCGTTTAGGTTCTTCCCGGCGACTGCCGCACTCGATCAGCATCCTCCCGCCAAACCGACGCTTCTTCCCCGCCTCCGGTAGATAACCCCCAGAATTGGTTTTTCTCGCCACCTGTCTGCGTGTCCCGCACAGGCAGGCACGGCGCAGATGTAGCGCCCACACGGGCAAAGACAAATCCGCAGGACAGCGGATTTGGACGGCCGCCGACCGCCCCTGAGGGGGGCGCCATGGACGGCGCGCATCAACCGTTCGCGGCTCAATCGATCCACATCGACATGCAGAATCAAGTTCCGGCAGAAAGACCTGCTTTCCGAAGCGATCCACGTCGAACCGGTGAACCGCGGCGACGGGCGAACCCATCGTTACGGCCGTCGCTCCCGACTCACGAGTTGGTTCCGGGTGGGACATTCCCGCATAAACGGCTTGGACAAGGTTTCGGGCGCGGCGGCTGGCAGGCATTTGTTCATCACGGCATACGCGGATGCGGACTGGGCGGAAGTCAGCGGGGCCTGGGATGTGGTGGACCGCTGGCGTGCCAGGCGTCCCGGTTTTTCCCTGAACAACCGAACCCTGAACGCGACCGAGATTACTGACGCCTACGTGACCGAGGCGCGGGCTTCATTCGAAATGGTCGTGGACACCGGAGTTCCCCGCCGCCGTCGCGTGGAAACGCTGCTTCTCAACAACCGCAGGCTGAACCACACGGGTCTGCGCCTTTCCGCGGATCGCACCCGTCCCATGCGGCTGGGACTCATGCCGCTCAACGCCGCCGGCTTCCGCGTTTCCAAGCCTTGTCTGCGATGGCGTTTCCGGCAGAAGGACGAACACGCCGAGGTTCAGGCCGGGTTCGAAGCAGCGGCCAACCAGTACACCGTCACGCAGTGGCCGACGGCATAGGAGGAATTTAAGTCTCGATCTAAGGGAAGATCTCGATGTGGCGAAGATAGCGGACAAACAGGCTCAAACCGCCACGGCCGGTGAGCGTGTCGCTGGTGATCTCGACGCCGTCAATGATCGCTTTGCTTTTTGTCGCTGCCGTGGTAGATTTCATCGTTACCTTCCACTTTTTGGTTTTTTGTTGCGCGCTCTGTGATGGCCTCAATAACCTCGCCATACCAACCACTTAGCCCATTAGGCGGGATTTTTTTTGCGCCTGAATCGTTCAAATTAGGCTATAATTTGCCTCTTTCCCACGCTGAGGCTGCCTGATGCCTTTTTACTTCTATAAGTTCTTCTGGTTTTTAGCTTGTCCCCGCTATCAGGTTATCCAGCCTTTGGGGGCCGCCGCCCCACGCCCCACACCGACCCGGCGTATTTGTTTTTGTTGCTCAAGGATATCAAGGCGTTATTGCGATGAAGCCAAAACCTAAAACCCACAACAAAAGGAGAAGTAGCAGTCATGCAAACGCGTCTCATCGAACCCACCCCGTCGGCCTATGGCTATCCCCTGCTGATCAAAAACCTGCTCGATCCGCCCCTGCGCTACGCGCCCAACCAGGAGATCGTCTACCGGGACAAGGTGCGTATGAATTACCGCCAACTGGCCGAGCGGATCCACCGGCTGGCCAACGCCCTGGCCGACCTGGGCGTCAAGCCGGGACAGACCGTGGCCGTGATGGACTGGGACAGCCACCGCTACCTGGAGTGCTTCTTCGCCGTGCCCATGATGGGCGCCGTGCTGCACACCATCAACGTCCGCCTGAGCCCCGAGCAGCTCATCTACACCATCAACCACGCCCAGGACGACGTCATCCTGGTCAACAGCGAGTTTCTGCCCATGCTGGCGGCGGTGCGCGACCAGATGACCACCGTAAAGAAGATCATCCTGCTCAACGACGAACCCCAGCCGCCCGAGACGCCGGTTCCCCTGGACGGCGAGTACGAAGCTCTGCTGACCGCGGCAAAGACGAGCTACGACTTCCCCGACTTCGATGAAAACACCATGGCCACCACCTTTTACACCACCGGCACCACCGGCATGCCCAAGGGGGTGTTCTTCAGCCACCGCCAGCTCGTGCTGCACACCTACGGCATCCTCACCGGGCTGAGCGGCTACCGGTGCCAGTCCTCCCTGGACAGCGGCGACGTGTACATGCCGATCACGCCCATGTTTCACGTCCATGCCTGGGGCGTGCCCTACGTGTGCACCATGCTCGGGCTCAAGCAGGTCTACCCGGGCCGCTACGAGCCGGCCATGCTGCTCAAACTGCTGGTGACCGAGAAGGTGACCTTCTCCCACTGCGTGCCCACCATCCTGCACATGCTCGTGTCCAGCCCGGCCATCAAGGACGTGGACCTGTCCAGCTGGAAGGTGGTCATCGGCGGCGCGGCCATGCCCAAGGGGCTCTGCCGGGCGGCCCTGGCCCACAACATCAACGTCTTTTCGGCCTACGGCATGTCGGAAACCTGCCCGGTGCTCACCGTGGCCAACCTCAAGCCGCACATGCTCGACTGGGACATCGACCGCAAGGTGGAAATCCTCTGCCGCACCGGCTACCCGGTGCCCAACGTGCTGCTGGAAATCGTGGACGCCAACGGCCGCCCCCTGCCCCACGACGGCCAGGCGGTGGGCGAGGTGGTGGTGCGCGCCCCCTGGCTGACCCAGGGCTACGTCAAGGATCCCGAGCGCAGCGAGGAATTGTGGAAGGACGGTTGGCTGCACACCGGCGACATCGGGTTCATCGACCCGGAGGGCTACCTGCAGATCACCGACCGGGTCAAGGACGTGATCAAGACCGGCGGCGAGTGGATCTCATCGCTGCAACTGGAGGACATCATCAGCCAGCACGAGGCGGTGAGCGAAGCGGCGGTGATCGGGGTGCCGGACGAAAAGTGGGGCGAGCGGCCCATGGCCCTGGTGGTGCTCAAACCCGACTTCCAGGGCAAGGTGGACGAAGCGGCCCTCAAGGCGCACTTCGAGCGCTACGTGGCCGACGGCACCATTCCCAAGTACGGCATGCCGGACCGGGTCCAGATCGTCGAGAGCATCGCCAAGACCTCGGTGGGCAAGCTGGACAAGAAGTTGATTCGGCAGCAGTATAAGTAAAATCGGAAACTGGGAGGGGGCGCGGTGGTTGCGCCTCCTCCGTCATTCTGAGCGCCAGCGAGGATGTTATCGGTTATCTGTTATCGGT
>DQXI01000071.1 GCA_011042305.1 Desulfobacteraceae bacterium | reverse complement strand
TTTTTGTTCAAGATCAAGGCCTGCGAAAAAAATAACCGCAGGCATATGGTTGATATTCCGAGGATTATTTTTTGAGCAGAACGCAGAGATTGGACAAAAAGGCCATTTATGGACGGACACTAAGGAGGACGACCCGATGAAAAGAACGGGATACATGGGCAAGATCCTGACGGTGGACCTGAGCGAGGGCACGATCCGGGAGGAAACCCTTCCCGATGACGTCTACCGCAAGTACCTGGGGGGCATGGGGCTGGCGGCCCGCATCCTCTACGACCGCATTCCCGCCGGCGCCGATCCCCTGGGGCCCGACAACATGCTGGGGTTTCTGCCCGGGCTGCTCACCGGAACCGGAAGCCTGTTCACCGGGCGCTGGATGGTGGCGGGCAAATCCCCCCTCACCGGCGGCTGGGGCGACGCCAACTGCGGCGGCACCTTTTCGCCGGAAATCAAGCGCTGCGGCTACGACGGGATTTTCATCCGGGGCGTCAGCCCCACCCCGGTCTATCTCTACGTGGACGGCCACACCCGGGAGCTGCGGGATGCCTCGGCCCTCTGGGGCCTGGACACGGTGGAGACCGAGGCCTGGCTCAAGACCAACGCCAAGACGGGCGGCAAGAAACCCAAGGTGGCCTGCATCGGCCCGGCCGGCGAGCAGGTGTCGCTGATTTCCGGTATCGCCACGGACCAGGGGCGCCTGGCGGCCCGCTCGGGGCTGGGGGCCGTGATGGGGGCCAAGCGCCTCAAGGCCGTTGTCCTGTCCGGGCAAAAACGCATCATGGCCCACAACCGGGAAGAGATGAAGCGGCTGAGCCGGATCTGCAACAAGTGGGTGCGCTTCCAGCCCCCCTTCGTCCCCGGCCCCATGACGGCCCTGGTGGGGGCCCTGCTGCGCATCCTGCCCGCGGCCGTCACCCAGGACGGCCTGCTGTACAAGATCCTGCTGAAAAAGTGGGGCACGGTGTCCATGAACCAGATGTCCCCGGAGATGGGAGACGCCCCCATCCAGAACTGGAAGGGCAGCTCCAGGGACTGGGGCTTCCGCAAAAGCTACAGTTCCCATCCCGGTGTGTTCAGCCGACGGGAAACGGTGAAATTTCACTGCTACGCCTGCCCGCTGGGCTGCGGCGGCATCTGCACCATGGACGGCAAGTACCCCCACACCCACAAACCCGAGTACGAAACGGTGCTGGCGTTCGGCGGCTTCTGCCTGAACCAGGACGTGGACGCCATCTTCTACCTCAACGAGCTGCTCAACCGGGCCGGGATGGACACCATCTCCGCCGGTCACGCCGTGGCCTTCGCCCTGGAATGCTACGAGGCGGGCATTATCGGCCGGGAGGATACCGGCGGCCTGGAGCTGACCTGGGGCAACAGCGAGGCCATCGTGGCCCTCGTGGAGCAGATGGTCAGGCGGGAAGGCTTCGGTCACGTCCTGGCCGACGGGGTCAGGCAGGCCGTGCACCGGATCGGCAAGGGCAGCGAGGCCTGCGCCGTCCTTGCCGGCGGCCAGGAGCCGGCCATGCACGACGGGCGCAACGATCCGGGCTTCGCCCTGCACTACTCGGTGGAACCCACCCCGGGACGCCACACCCTGGGCGCCCACCTCTACTACGAGATGTTTCAGCTCTGGAAGGTGGTGCGGGGCGTTCCCAGGATGCCGCCCATGTACCTCAAGGGCAGCAAGTACCGGAACCCCCGGCGGCAGGCGGCCATCGCCGCGGCCAACAGTCGGTTCATGACCCTGGTCAACTGTACCGGCGCCTGCCTGTTCGCCGCCTTTCTCGGCGCCCGGCGCTTCCGGCTCTTCGACTGGATCAACGCGGCCACGGGCTGGGACCTGGCCCCCAACGATTATATGGACCTGGCCGGCGCCATCCACACCCTCAAGCAGGCCTTCAACGTCAAGCACGGCCTCGAGCCGCGGGACTTCAAGATCAGCGACCGGGCCCTGGGCCGCCCGCCCCAGAGAGAGGGGGCCAACAAGGGACGGAGCATTGATATCGAGGCGATGATGACCCATTACTGGGAGCAGTTCGGCTGGGATCCGCAAACGGGCAAACCCGACCGGCAAATCATGGAAAAACTCGGCAACGCGGCCTGAAAGGACAACCATGGCCTACCTGATTACGGAAAACTGTACCGGGTGCACCTTGTGCGCCCGGCTCTGCCCCGCCGGAGCGATCCTGGGCGAGAAAAAGCAGCGCCACCGCATCGTCGCCGAGCTGTGCATCGAGTGCGGCGCCTGCGGCCGGATCTGCCCGAAGCAGTCGGTGCAGGACCCCTTCGGTGAGACGGTGAAGGGTGAAAAAAGGAAGGACTGGAAAAAGCCGGTCTTCGACCTGGACGCCTGCATGGCCTGCGGCATGTGCATAGACGCCTGCCCCGCGGGATGCCTGGCCCCGGGGCCGCCGAGCCCCGGGGACAAGACCGCCTACCCGGTGCTGGCCGATCCCGGGGCCTGCCTCAGTTGCGGCTTCTGTGTCGAGGAATGCCCGGTTGAGGCCGTGGCCCTGGCCCGGCCGGTCCACGAGGCGCAGGTCGCGGCTGCCTGAAAGGGGATGCTTCAATGGCCCGAGAAGAAGCCGGCTCCGGCAAGGGAAGCGAAAAACACCCGCTGCCGGGGGATGCCGACAACCGCGCAAACGGGCAAAAGGGTATCGTCCAGACCCTGTCGGAGGAGTTTCAGCGCCTGGCCGACCGGTCCCAGGATGCCATCTACCAGTTCGACATCGAGTCCCAGAGCTTCACCTTCTTCAACAAGCTGTTCCTGGAAGTCTACGGGAGCGACCGGCCCGGGGGCAAGCGCCTGTCCCTGGAGAGCGTGTTTGAGCGCATCCACCCCGACGACCGGTTGCGTGCCCGGGCGGCCCAGCGTGACACCATCAAGGGTGGCCTGCGGGAAGGGGAAGTGGACTACCGCATCATCAACCCTGACGGCTCCATCCGCTGGGTTCAGGACAAGTGGACCATCACCCGGGACACCGACGGCAAGGCGGTGGCCATCGAGGGGTTCATTCGCGACAATACCCGGCGTCGGCAGGCCGAGGAGGAGTTCTTTCTCAGTATCCAGAATTCGCCCATCGGTTGCTACATCGTCCAGGATGCCAAGTTCGTCTACGTCAACCCCGAGTTTGTCCGGATCACCGGCTACAGCGAGAGCGCCCTGCTGGGAAGCTATCCGCTGGATATCGTGCACCCGGATTTTCGCCAGAAGGTGCGGGCCAACTTCATCCGCATGCTCAAGCGCCAGCGCGACTTTCCCTACGAGTTTCAGATCGTGGACCGCAACGGCGCGGTGAAGTGGATCGCCGAGACGGCCACCCCGATCCAGTTCAAGGAGCGGCGGGCCGGGCTGGGCTATTTCATGGACATCACCCGGCGCAAGGAAGCCGAGAAGGAAAGCCTGGAAAAGGAGAAGCTGAAGGCCATCCTCGAGCTGGCCGCCGCCGTGGGCCACGAGCTCAACAACCCGCTGCAGGTGATCGTGACCTGCTCGGAGCGGTTCGAGAAGATGGCCCGGGCGGATGCCGAGGGAGAAAAGCTTTACCGGCTGATGGACAGGAATATCCAGGTGCTGCGCGAAAAGATCCTCAGGATCCAGAACATCACCCGCTACGCTGCCAAGGACTACGTGCAGGGGCAGAAGATCTTCGATATCGATGCCGGTTCCGGTAAATAGGCCGCCCCCTGCGGTGGCGTCCTTTAACCTTACAGCGCAGCTCATTTTCAATGGCGGTCCGCAGTTGTCTGACCCGTCGGATGGAGACTTTTTCCTGGAAGTTTTGATGGCAATAGACGGCCGGCAACAGATAGGTGATCAGGCCCGCCAGGATCTGGACAGGCCGATTT
>DQXI01000141.1 GCA_011042305.1 Desulfobacteraceae bacterium | reverse complement strand
CCTCGACCTCGGCGACTTCCAGATCGTGGATTTCAAGGGGTACGGCCGCGGTATTCTCGGTCAGACCACCCCGGAAGTAATTTACATCGACGCCGACGCGGCCGGGTGGGGCTGGTACGTGGATGAGAATCCCGCTACCGATGATGAATTCAGCGAGGCGGGCGGCGACGACGAAGGCCGGATGGATCTGCTCACGGTGGTGATGCACGAGATCGGCCATGTGCTCGGCTACGATGACACGGCGGCCGAGGCCGACGAATTGATGAGCGCCAAGCTGGATGCAGGGGAACGCTGGGCACCCGACGGCGACAGCCTGGTGGACTTGAGCTCGCTGCTGGACAATGACAGCGATCCCGAGGATGCGATGCCGGGGCGCAGGGCCATGGAGAAGAATCCCTGGCTACGGGAGTTTTTGATGACCCGGGGCGGCGGCGAGCGTAACCCGTTCGAGCCGCTGGATGAGATCATCATCGAGATTCCCGAAACGGAGGGCGAGGGCGTTTGAATTTTGTTTTGATTTGAAAATATAACCCTGGGAACTTGGCACCGTTCTGGTGTACCAGGTTCCCATCTTTTTGAACATGGGGTGGCAGGGATCGAGAGATTCCCCGTCGCTTGTGCTCGCGGTCATTTATCGAACTTTTTGCGAAGCCATCATCCTTCAACAACCTCAACAAGGAACGGAGACGCTAAATGACGGACACTGAAAAGAATGTCGACGGGACCCGGGAAAAGATTCAGAACTGGTTGATGGGAGAGGGTTGGACCCTTGCCGAGCAGAGTCATCCGGACCTGGCGTGGTTGATCCGCGCCCAGGATGCCGGGGGGCGAAGGATCCTGGTGGGACAAAACAAGCAGCGCCCGGACCTGATTCATCTCGAGGCACGGGTGGATATCTCCGAAGAACACCAGCAGAAGTTCGCTCTGCAGGCCGCGGAGCGTCGCAGCGAGGTGCTCTGGAGACTGCGATTCCGGCTTCTGGAGATGAACGTGGACTTTGCCGGTATTACCGATCCGATGGCCACGGTGATCCTGACCCAGCGTATCTATTTGGATGGGATGACGCGGGATGCCTTCATGCAGCGGTTCTTGCGCGTGCGCAATGCGGTGATCGCGGTGATCTGGTCGGTGCTGCAGGATCTCGAAGGGGTGGAAGTGCCAGCTGAATCGGCCCCGGCGAAGGTGCACTGAAAATTACCGCTGACGGAAAAATTACCGATGACGACATTGCGCTGCCATCGGTAATTTTTTGACTTCCATCGCGACGGGCCGTAAAGTGAAAAAATGCAGTACTGAAGGGGGAGGTTTTCTTGTCATAAAAGCGAAAAAAGTATACAAAAAAACTGTTCAAAAATTACGTGCCCCTTCAACCCACCCCACAAAATTCATCGAGGAGGACCCATGGCGGACAAGAAAAATGCCAATGTCGAACAGGCGGCCCAGACCCGGATCGTGTGGGACGATGCCAACATGCGCAGTGTTTACTGCAATGTCTCCAACGTCGCCGGCGGCCGCGAAGAAATCGTGCTGCTGTTCGGCATGAACCAGGCCTGGCACGCGGGGCAGAAGGAGATCAAGGTGCAGCTTTCCGACCGCATCGTGATGAGCCCCTTTGCCGCCAAGCGGCTTTCCATCTTGCTCAACAACGTGCTGGCGGACTACGAGAAACGCTACGGGAAGCTGGACCTCGGTTTGCCGCAGCAGGCCACGGCGCCGTCGACTTCGATTCAGTAGGATGGTCAATGGTCAGTGGTCATTAGCAAGTGGTTTTGAAACCTGTTCGAATGCCCTGCATGAGCAGGGGTAGAACTTAACCTTCCCATCCGAGGCACGGTGAGCCATGGACCAGGATCGGGCCGATCGGGGCAATCCCCGTCTGTTGGAAACCCCGGACGGGTCCGCGGCCCAACGCGGATCCGACCCGGACTACTTGTTCTGGTCCCGCTTCGCCGAGGCCAAGACGCCCAAGGCGTTCTGCCAAAGCTGGCTTCCCTTGCAGTGCCGCATGCTTCCCGGCGTCAAGAGCGCCATGGTGCTGTTGGGCGATGCCGACCAGGGGCCCTACAGCCCGGTGGCGGTGTGGCCCGACGCCAAGCTGGGCATGGGCCACCTGGCCGGCACGGCGGAAAAATCCCTTCGCCAAAGGCGCGGTCTGCTCGTGGACGCCCAAGACGGCGCTGTGCCGGCGGAGACCTGCCAGATCGCCTATCCCATACAAGCTTCCGACAAGATCCACGGCGTGGTGGTGCTCGAAGCCGAGCGTTGCGACCGTTCGGAAGTCCAGGCGCTGATGCGCCAGCTTCACTGGGGGGCCGCCTGGCTGGAGGTGATGATCCGGCGCGCGGAGGCGGCGCGGGCCGAGGAGGCCAACGAACGGCTGCGCAGCGTGCTCGACCTGGTGGTCAGCGCGCTGGAGCACGAGGAATTTTATCCGTCGGCCATGGCCCTGGCCACCCGGCTGGCCACGGTGCTCGATTGCGACCGGGTGAGCCTGGGGTTTGTGCGGGGGCACCATGTCCGGGTCACCGTGCTGAGCCACAGCGCCGCTTTCGGCGAGCAGACCAACCTGGCCCGGGCCATCGGCCTGGCCATGGACGAGGCCGTGGACCAGAAGACGGCGGTGCAGTATCCCGCCGAAAATGCCACGGAACCGGTTTTTTCACGGGCTCACGGCGAACTGGCGCGCCAGTTCGGTTGCGGCTGCATCCTGAGCATCCCCCTGGAAGACGGGGGCCGCGTCATCGGTGCCCTGACCCTGGAGCGCCCGGCGGAAAAGCCCTTCGATGCCAAGGCCGTGGCCTTCTGCCAGAGCGCCGCGGACGTGATCGCGCCGGTGCTGGCAGTCAAGCGGCGGGAAGACCGCTGGATCGTGCGCAAGCTGGCCGATTCCCTTGCCGTTCAACTCAAGCGCCTGCTGGGCCCCGGTCACTTGACTCGCAAACTGGTCGTCGGTGCGCTGGCGGCGCTGGTCGTCTTTTTCGCGCTCTTCAAGGTCGACTACCGGGTGACGGCCGACAGTGTCATCGAGGGGCAGGTGCGCCGGGTGATGGCGGCTCCCTTTGACGGGTACGTGAAGGAGGCGCCCATCCGGGCCGGCGACGTGGTGCGCCAAGGGGAGACCATCTGCCTGCTCGACGACCGCGACCTGAAGCTGGAGCGCCTCAAGTGGGCCACCGAGCGCGAGCAGCTCACCAAGCAGTACCACGAGGCCATGGCCAAGCACGAACGGTCCCAGACCCAGGTGACCCGGGCCAAGATTGACCAGGCCGAAGCCCAGGTCGCCCTGCTGGACGAGCAGCTTGCGCGCACCCGCATGGCGGCGCCCTTCGACGCGGTGGTGATGAGCGGGGACCTGAGCCAGTCGTTGGGATCGCCGGTGGAGCGGGGCCAGGTACTCTTCGAGGTGGCGCCCCTGGACGAGTACCGGGTCATCGCGGAGGTCGACGAGCGCGATATCGCCTGGATCCAGGTGGGCCAGCGAAGCGAGATGATCTTCTCCTCGATTCCCGGTGAAAGCTTTCCTTTCGTGGTCCGGACCATCACGCCGGTGACCACGGCCAAGGAGGGACGCAACTACTTTCGCGTGGAAGGCTACCTGGAGAAGGCCAGCGGGCGCCTGCGGCCCGGCATGGAGGGGGTGGGCAAGATCACGGTGGGCCGGCGGCTGCTGGCCTGGGTCTGGACCCACAAGGCGGTGGACTGGGCGCGGCTCAAGCTGTGGCGCTGGATGCCGTGATTGTGAAGCTGGAGATTTTTGGTAATCTTCGCGGTTTTGATTTTTTTTAACCCGCCCCCTCGCTATCGCTCGCTCAAGTACGCAAAGGAATGTCCTTTTTGGCCCTCCGGCTTGGCGGCCTTGGCGGTTCAGTATTTTTTCGCCGCTCTCCAGTGTCATTCCGGGCGTAGCGAGGAGCCTGCAGTCGGGAAGATTGCGGGAAGGGGTGACAGGTTCGCAAGAGATCCCTCGTCGCT
>DQXI01000092.1 GCA_011042305.1 Desulfobacteraceae bacterium | reverse complement strand
GGCCCAGGGGATCCGGCACGCGGCCCGCGAGTGGGACGCCGAGGACTTGGCGGTGCATGTCAAAGGGATGGAGCCTTCGGGCTACGACCCGCGGGTGCTCAAGGGGATGAGCCTGGCCTACGGCACCAGCGACCGGGGCGCCTGCCACCTGCGCTCGACCTTCTACAAGTTCGAACTCGGCGGGCTGTTCGACCCGGAGCAGATCGAGGGCAAGGCGGCCGCCTTCGCCGACTGGGAGGACCGCCACATCCTGATGGACACCATGATCTTCTGCCGCTTCTACCGCGACTTCTACTCCTGGGAGGTGTTCCAGAAGGTAGTCCGGCTGCTCACCGGCGAGGAGATGTCCGAGGCGGAGCTGCGCGCCGTGTCCCGAACGGTGCACGACGACACGCGGCGCTTCAACCTGCGCGAGGGGCTAACGCCCGAGGACGACCGACTGCCGTCGCGCCTTCTGAACGAAGTCCTGCCGGAGACGGGCAAGGGGATCAGCGAGGAGCAGATGCTGCAGATGCTCGAGGAGTACTACAAGGCCCGCCACTGGGACGCCGAGGGACGGCCGGAACCGGTCGAGGATCCGGCGTAGCACGGGCGGGTCGACCGGCACACCGGGTTCGGGGCGATCCTTCCCGGCAAAGCTCGGAGAACAAACCTGCCGCAGCCGCCTGGAGGCGGGTACGGCAGGTTTGTTGTTGCGGCATGCTGGCTGCACCCGACAAATCGCCGTCACTTTCCGGCGAGAATCATCAGGGCGTCGGCCACCCGCACGCCCTGACCCTCGGGCAGGACGATCAGGGGGTTGATGTCGAGCTGATCGAGCTGTGGGCCGAGGGTTACGGCCATCTGCGACACCTTGACCAGGGTCCGGGCCAGTGCCGCGACGTCCGCCTTTACGCGGCCCCGGGCGCCAGCCAGAAGCGGGTAACCGCGGACCTCCCGGATCATCTTCATCGCCTCTTGCAAGGAGACCGGCGCGATTCTCATGGCCACATCCTTGAGAATCTCCACGAAAATTCCTCCCAGGCCAAACATCAACACCGGGCCGAACTGGGGATCGCGATTGATGCCCACGATTACCTCCACCCCCGCCGGAACCATCTCCTGTATCAGGACCCCATTGATGCGCGCCTCCGGTTTGTGAGCCCGGGCGTTTTCCACAATCTCGTCGAAAAATTCCCCCACCTGCCGAGAGGCGGTCACATTGAGTCGGATGGCGTCGGCCTCGGTCTTGTGCAAGATGTCGGGCGAATCGATCTTCATGGCCACCGGCAGGCCGATCTCCTCGCAGGCCGCCAGGGCTTCTTCCCGTGAGCGGGCCAGCCGTTCACGGCTGATGCTGATCCCGAATGCACTCAGGATTTGTTTCGACTGGCGTTCGGTGAGCGTCCGGTCGGCGCTGGCGAGCAGTTTTTCGATGTCATCCGAAATGGGGGGCGGGACCTGAGCAGCGGCCACCCCGGGGTCGGCGGAGGATGGGCGCTCCGCGTCGGTTCCGTAGTGCATGAGCTTGGCCAGCGCCTGGACGGCTCGCACCGGGGAGTGGAAAAGGGGAACGTTGCCCTCACTGAGAACGGCGAACGGTTCGGCCACCAGACCCGGGCCGGCGGTCCAGGCCACCATGATCGGTTTTTCGGCCTCTTGGCTGAGGCGTACCAGGTCCCGGGCCATCCGCCGCCCCGGTTCCCCGACGATCATGGTAATGACCACCACCAGCCCGTCCACCCCGGGATCGGCCAGCATGGCCTGGATCACGTTGGCGAACCCGTCGGCGGTATTGATGGCCTGGGCCGTGACGTCCACCGGGTTGGCCGGAGAGCCGAAGGAGGGGATGTTGGCGGCGATCATTTCGGTGGTTTCCGGTTTCAGCGCGGTCACGGTGAGCCCGCAGGCCTCGGCCGTATCGGCGCACAGCACGCCGCCTCCGCCGGAGATGCTCACGATTCCCAGGCCGCTGCCGCGGGGAAGGGGGGTGCGGCCTTTCATGGCCGTGGCGAGATCAATGAACCCCTCGATGTCATCCACCCGGATGATGCCCTTCTGGCGGAAAAAGGCATCGCAGACCTCGTCCGAACCGGTCAGCGCGGCCGTGTGGGAGGCCGCCGCCCGGCTCCCGGTTTCCGAACGGCCCACCTTGAGCACTGCCAAGGGTTTGCCCACCCGCCGAGCCTTTTCGGCCAAGCGGATGAATTTGTCCCCGTCGCGGATCCCCTCCAGATAGGCGAACACCATGCGGGTCCGATCGTCGTCGAGCATGAAGTCCATGAAATCGGCCGCGTCCAGGTCCATCTCGTTGCCGGTGCTCACTACGTATGAAAAACCGATGCCGCTCTCTTGGGCCATGTTGAAGATGGAGTAGCCCAGGGCGCCGCTCTGGGTGACGAAGCCCACCGGCCCCGGCAAAAACGGAGCGGGATCCAGAGAGGCGGAAAAGGCGGCGGCGGTGTTGTCGAAAAGGTCCACGGCCCCCTGGCAGTTGGGGCCGCAGATGCGGATCCCGGCTTCGGCGGCCAATCGGGCCACCTGGGCCTGGATCCGTTTGCCCTCCTCGCCCGCTTCGGCAAAGCCGGAGCTGAAAATGGTCACAAAGGGAACCTTCCTGGCGGCGCATTGTTCGATCATGGCGGGCACCAGCTTGTAGTTGACCACGATCAGAGCCAAATCGATATCCCCCGGGATCGATTTCAGGTCGGGGTAGCAGGTCAGGCCGGCGATTTCGGCGTATTTCGGATTTACCGGATAGAGATCACCGGCATATCCGTGGCGTTGCAGGTAGTGCAGCGGTTTACCATTGATGGTCCGAATGTCGGTGGATGCGCCGATGATGGCGATCGACCGGGGGTTGAAGAAGCGTTTCAGACTTGTTTGGGCCATAGAACAAACCTCCTTTTCAAATTCAAAAGGAAACCTTTGCCGCTATGGTCAGCGCCTGCCCCACCAGCGTGGCTTCAAACCCATCCTCCTCGGCACGGCTGACAGCGTAAGAGACGCCGAAAGCGCCTTCAACCAGGCCGTTTCTGAATACAGGCGCCGCAATGGATCGCAGGCCCATCGTCAGCTCCTGGTCACTGAGGACATATCCATCTTGGCGGATGCGGATCAGGTCCGTTTTGAGTTCTTTCGAGGAGACGAGGGTGTACTGGGTATGACGGTTGAAGTGGACTTTTCGCAGCACCTGCCTTTGATCGTCCTGGTGCAGGAAGGCGAGAATCGCCTTGCCCATGGCGGTGCAGTAGACCGGCAGCCTGGAGCCTACACCGATGTCCCAGTTGACCACCTCCTTTGACCGTACACGATCCAGGACCACCACGTCGGTGTCGTCCAGGATGGCGCACTGGGTGGTGACGTCGTAGGTCTTGGTGGTTTCCAGCATATAAGGCAGGAGTCGGTTTTTAAGATCCATTGTGTTGAGGGCAGTAACCCCGATCTTGAGAATTTTGGGCGTCAACCGATAGCGACGGGTATCGGCTTC
Source organism: Desulfobacteraceae bacterium (assembly GCA_011042305.1). Lineage (GTDB taxonomy): Bacteria > Desulfobacterota > Desulfobacteria > Desulfobacterales > UBA2174 > UBA2174. The sequence continues at coordinate 542 of DQXI01000092.1, read as the reverse complement.
CTGCTCCAGGTAGCCGAGCTCCTTGAGAGTAAACAAATAACGGTGGACCGTAGCCATGTTCATGTGACAGGCCGCAGCAATGTCCGTTACCGACAGCGGGGTGCGCGAACCGGAAAAGACCTTGAGGATCATGAGGCCTTTTTCCAGGGATTGGATGAATTGTCTGGATTTCATGGGGGCTATTTTTTTCGCATTGCAAAATTGAATTTTATATTACAAAATATCGTGCCGCCATGGTCTTGTCAAGCACAGATAGACACCACTGCTACCCCAAACGAAGCGGTAGAGAGCTTTGGACGGACCCCGGGGTAGCACATTTGTAGGGTCCCACATTGTCCCGTCAGAATGGTTGAGGTCGGGTGTCGGTTTCGGTAGTCCGAAAATGGCGCCCGGGCCAAGGTCGCTCGCCGGCTGTTCTTTGCCCCTTGATCGCTCGGGCTGGATCGAAACATCATTTCAAACGATAGAAATCAAACTCGGCAACAAGTTTTTTAAGTGGGGTTTCCACCATCAAGCCGTTTTATTGTTTGCCAATATAACAT
>DQXI01000132.1 GCA_011042305.1 Desulfobacteraceae bacterium | reverse complement strand
CCCACCAGCACCGCCAGCCGCCGGGCCCGGGTCAGGGCGGTGTAGATCAGGTTGCGGAAGAGCATCTTGAAGTGCTGGGTCAAAACCGGGATGATCACCGCCTCGAACTCGCTGCCCTGGGACTTGTGGATGGTGATGGCATAGGCCAGGTCGAGGTCGGTGATGTCGTCGCGCCGGTACTGGACGATCCGCCCGTCCGGGAAAAACCTCACCGACAGGGCCAACTCCTCGTTGTCGATCTCCTGGATGGTCCCGATGTCGCCGTTGAACACCCCCAGGTCGTAATTGTTGCGCCGGTGGATCACCCGGTCCCCGGTACGCAGGATCCGCTCGCCGATCTTGATCTGGGCCTTTCCCTTTTCAAAGGGGTTGACGGACTCCTGGATCAGGCTGTTGAGGCTCAAGGTGCCCAAGCTTCCCCGCGTCATGGGGGTGATGATCTGGATCTCGGTCTCTTTTCCCAGGTATTTGGGGATCCATTCCACGTAGAGCTTGCGCACCACGTCGCTGGCGGCCAGACCGTAGTGCAGTGCGGACCACGGGTGCACCTTGCTCAAGACCGCCAGCAGTTCATCGACCCGGGTTTGCGCCTGGAGGACCTTTTCCAGGTCGACGTGCTGGAAATTTTTCGGGATCGTGAACTCGGTTTCATAGGGCCTGACCGCCTCGCTCACCCTGAACTCATACGGGTTGGCCTCCGCGTAGGGCTCGCTGACGCCGGGGGGCGGCCGATTTTTGAAGTGCCGCTTGACCCGGGCGATGAAGCCGAGCTGCGCCTGGGTGGCCTCGTCGGCGTCCATGAAAAAGCAGTCCGTGCCGTTTTCCCACACCTCCGGCTTCTTGAACGGCGAGTCGACGTGGGGCAGCTCGCCGCTGTTGATCTGGTAGGCGTAGCGGATGATGGCGGACTGCTCGGCCTGGCGGAAGATTTTCGACAACCGGAAGCAGGGGATGGCGCCGCTTGCGATCATGTCCCTCAATACGTTGCCCGCTCCGACCGAGGGGAGCTGGTCCGCGTCCCCGATGAAAAGCACCTGGCTGTGGGACGGAACGGCCTTCAGCAGTGATGCGGTCAGGCTGATGTCGAGCATGGAGGATTCGTCGACGATCAGGAACCCGACATCCAGGGGGTTTTCCTCGTTGCGGCTGAACTGTCCGCCCTTCCATTCCAAAAGCCGGTGGATCGTCTTGGCCTCCCGGCCGATCACGTCCATCATCCGCTGCGCGGCCCGGCCGGTGGGGGCGGCCAATATGACCTTGCGGCCCATGGCCTCCAGCAGCCGCACGAGCACCAGGGTGGTGGTGGTCTTGCCCGAGCCGGGGCCGCCGGTGAGGATCGAGACCTTTTCCGCGACGATCCCCTTCACCGCGCCAGCCTGCTCTTCCCCCAAGGTGAAATTCCTGGCCCGGCTGAACAGCTCCAGCCAGCGCTCGACCCGGGCGGCATCCACCGGAGGGGCGCTGCCGCGCTCCGATAGCCGCCGGGCCACGTAGAGCTCGTCGAAGTAGAGCGACTTGGAATAGTAGCAACGGGCAGCGCTGCCGTCCGCAGCGGCCATCTCGCGGACCTTGAGAAGCCCCTCCTGCTCCATCTGCGCCAGAAACAGAGGCAGGCGCTCGCTGATGTCCAGCCCGATCAGCTCCCGGGTCTGGGCCTCGATCTGCGCCTCGGTGAGGTAGCAGTGGCCGAACTCCCGGCTGGCGGCCAGCACGTGCCGGATGCCGGCCATGATGCGCTGGGGGCTGTCTTTTTCCAGGCCGATGCTCAGGGCGACCTTGTCGGCGGAGAAAAAGCCGATCCCGTGGATATCGTTGGCCAGCCGGTAGGGGGCTTCGGTGACGTCATCGATGGCCTTGTCGCCGTATTGCTTGTAGATCCGCACGGCGAAAAGGGTGCTGATGCCGTGGGACTGCAAGAACATCATCACTTCCCGGATGGCGCGGTGCTCGGCCCAGGCCTCGCTGACCATGCGCAGCTTCTTTTCGGCGATCCCCGGCACCTCCACGAGCCGCTGGATCTCCTCCTCGAAAACGTCGAGGGTCTTTTCCTTGAAGTGCTGGACGATTTTCTTGGCCGTCTTCGGTCCAACCCCCTTGATCAGGCCCGAGCCGAGGTATTTTTCCAGGGCCGCGGCCGAGGCCGGCTTTCTTTCCAGCGCCGCGGTGGCCCTGAACTGCCGGCCGTACTTGGGATCGACGGTCCAGGCCCCGTGAAATTCCATCGTGGCGCCGGCAAACACCTTGGTCTGGTGGACGATGACCGTCTCCTGCTGCATCGGGTTGTTGAACGGGGTTACGCGCAGCACGGACCACCCGCTGTCCGGGTTGTGAAACGTCACCCGGTCGACGATTCCGCGGAGGGTTTCGGTGATGGCCTGCAGCTGTTCCTGCATCATTTCTTGTCCGAAGGAAACTTTCGCCCTTACGCGATGCCGGCCATGGCCTTGGCGGCCTGTTCGACCAGCATGGCGGCTCAACTCCTTTATACGGGCATATTGGAAACCAAACGGTGAGCGTCTTTTAGCAGGAGCAGAAGCTGGCGTTCGCGCAGCGGTGAAGGAATGAAACCGAAACGCAGGTAAAAGGAAGCTGCCGCATCGTCCAGGGGATGGGGCATCAGGGCGCGGATTCCCGCATGGTCCGCGATGGCCAAGGTGCGCATGATGGCATCCTGGAGAAGGCCCCTGCCGACGCCGTGGCCCTGATAGCCCAACGAAACGGCGAGTCGTGCCAGGAGAACCACGGGAATCGGATACCGGCCCATGCCTTTACCCAGACGCGCCGGCGCCTCGGTCGGCTCCACCTGGCCGACGGTCAGACTGTAGTAGCCGACGACCTCTTCGTCATCGGTCGTCACCACGAAGGTCTTGGCGGAGCCACCGGCACTGGCGGCGTAGGCATGCCGCCGCAGCCAATCGTTCAAAACGGGTTTGCCGCAGTCGAAGGATTCGAGGCGATGCGCCCTGGATAGCGGCACTGGCGGGTGCAGGGTCACTTTTTGTCCCAGGGTGCTTTCTTGGCGAACAAATCACGCAGGCCGCTGTTTTCCGCCGGCGGCTGATCGAGGATTTCCAGCAAGCGCTGATAGCGCACGCCTTCCACCAGAAACAGGCGCTGGTCCAAAAGGGTCTCTTCTGCCGCCCTGAAGGCGCTGTCCAGGATGAACTCGGTCAACGATTTGCGGCTCACCTCGGCGGCCCGCCGCAGGAGTCGTTCCTGCTCCGGCGTCGCCCGCAGCCCGAGTCTGGCCGTTTTGGTCTCACGGTTCGTGATCGCTTGTGTTGTGTCCATGGGAAAGTCCTCCTATTTTTGTTGCCAGTGATTTATTGTTAGTACAATAAGCGTACAACGTCAAGCCTTCTTGGGAAGGAATTGTCTGCCTTGAAATGGGGTCGTGCTTCATTTTTGCCGTTTCTATTTTTTTCTTAACAGTGACAGTGACGCTGTATAGAGCAAGTGGCATGAAAAAAGATCCCCAAAGATTCACCATAGAAGAGATCTGTGCGCTGGTCGAAATGAACAAGCGCACGGTTCGGTATTATATCCAAAAGGGCTTGGTGGACCGACCGGAGGGTGTCGGGAAGGGCGCTTTTTACAGCCACGGACACTTGGAGCAGCTGCTGGCGATCCGCAAATGGAAGGCGGCCGGGTTGTCCCTTGAGCGCATCCAGGAGATCCTGGCCGGGGAAAAGGAGGGCACTGCCAACGACAAGCCGATTCCGCCGCCGCTGTCCAAAAAGCAGGGGCAGGTTGAAGTGTGGAGCCACATGCACCTTGGCGACGGCATCGAACTGCACATCGAGCCGAGGCGGGCGGGATTGAACCCGGAGCAGGTTCGAGCGCTGTTTCGGGAGGTCTTGGGACTGTATCGGATGTTCCTGCTGTCAATCAATGTAACTATTTGAAAAGATACTCTTTTGTTGTAAAAATGTTGAATTATGGTACCCACCAAATCTAAATTTTATTGCGAAGTAGAAAACCCCACCCTACGGGTGGGGACATAGGGGCTGGCTGAGCCGGTCCCGGATGGGAATGGCCGACAAGGCCGCTCACTGCTATCCTTACGCCGAGTTG
>DQXI01000122.1 GCA_011042305.1 Desulfobacteraceae bacterium | reverse complement strand
GCCGGTCCCCTTGCCCACCTCCTTGGTGGTAAAAAACGGCTCGAAGACCTTGTCGGCCATCTCCGGGGCCAGGCCGATGCCCGTATCGCAGACCTGGCACACCACCTGGCGGCCGCTACGGGCGGTACGCAGGGTGATGCGGCGCTCCATCTCCGCGCCGGGCTGGGCGGCGGCCTTTTCCTCGATGGCGTCACGGGCGTTGAGCAGCAGGTTGATGAAAACCTGTTCCAGGCGCCCAGGATCCCCCATGATCGGTGGCAGGTCCTCGGCCATGTCCCGCGCCACCTCGATGCCGCGCACCTTGAGCTGCTGGCTGAAGATGTCCAGGGCGTTTTCCACCACCTGGTTGATCTGGACCCGCTCCATCGTCTGGTCGCTCTTGCGGGCGAACTGGCGCATGTGGTTGATGATCTTGCTGGCCCGGTCCACGTTGCGGTCGACCTTGCGCAACATCTCGTCGAGCACCGCCGGGTCGATCGCCCCTCCCTGCTCCAGCTTGCGCATGAAAAAGGAGCTGACCGTTTTGATCACCGACAACGGCTGGTTGAGTTCGTGGGCCACCCCGGTAGCCATCTCGCCCAGGGTGGCCATCTTGCTGGCCTGGATCAACTGCTGCTCGGCCTCCAGGCGCTTGGTGATGTCGCTGGTGGTCACCAGCAGCACTTGGCGCCCGGCGTACTCGGCCGGTGAAATGCGGATGTCGACGATGATCCAGCCGCCGCCGAAATGCCTCTGCCGCACCCGGTCCACCGTTCGGCCGCCGCGCATCCGTACAGCACATTCCTGCCGTTCCGCCTCGGCGAACAGGTCGAGAAACGAGCGGCCGATCAATTCCGCCGGCGTGCAACCGTAGACCAGCTCCACGCTGTGGTTGGCGTCCATGATCTCCAGGGTTTCGGGATCAAGGACGAAAACGGGGTTGGGGATGTTGTCGAAGATAGCGTGGTATTTTTGCTCGGATTTCTCCAGGTCCAGTTCGAGCTGCTTGCGCGCGGTAATGTCCAGGGAAATCTCCATCACCGCCACAATCTGCCCGGCCTCGTCGTAGACGGGCGAGCTGCGCACGATCCAGTGCTTCAGCGCGCCGTCCTTGTCCACGCCGCTCTCCTCGGCCCAGTGGGGCTGGCCGCTCTGAAAAGTTTTCTCCACCGGGCAGTGCTCGCACTTGTGGTCCAGGCCCTTGTAGGCCGCGTAGCAGAAGTCCCCCTCCCGGGGATGGAAAAGTTCCTCAAAAAGGCGGTTATAGCGCACCAGGCGGTAGTTGCGGTCCTGCACGGTGATCAGGCAGGGCACCCCCTCGAACAGGCGCTGGTACTCGTCGCGCTGCTTGTTGAGCTCGGCCTGTTTCAGGCTGATCTGGGTGCTCATGCGGTTGATGGCCTCGGCCAACTGCCCCATTTCGTCTTCCTGGTCCACTGCCACGGCCATGTCGTAATGCCCACGGGCGATGCGGTCGGTGCCCGCGATGAGCCGACGGATCGGTCGGTTGACGAAGCGCAGCAGGAAGACGAGGATGATGGTCGAGGTGACGAGGAAGACAAAGACCGACAGGCCGATGCTCACCCGCTGGGTGTGGGCAATCTCCCGGTCGACGTCCGCCAGGGACACAACGAGATCCAGGGCCCCGAGGATCTTCTTGTCGGCCGGGTGGAAGTGGCAGCCGCCGGTGGAGCACGCCGGCTCGTTGACGATGGGGGTGATGATTCCCAGCAGGCGGTAGCCCTTGTCCGAGCGAAAGATGCGTACCCGCTGGTCGAGGCTGAGACGGTCCAGGGGCGGTTCGCTGCGGTGGCAGATGTCGCAGGCTTCGGCCTTGATGTTGGTCACCTGGTCGACTTCTTCGGGTCGGTTGGAAAACTTGATCTGCCCCTGCTTGTTGTAGATGCGGATGTTCTTTATTTCCGGCTGACGCCCGATGTTGGTGATGATCTGGGTGATGTCGTCGCGGCTGTTGAGCATCATGGCATAGTGGGCGCCCAGGCGCACCGTGTTGGTGAGCCGGTCGGTGCCGGCCACGATGTTCTCCATCACCCGTCGGCGCTGATGACGGATGTTCAACGAAGCCCACACGGCCATGGAAACCAAGAGCACGGCGCCGACGAAGAAGATCAGTTTGGACACCAGGCTGTGACGAATCCGGATCATTTTTTCCAAGCCCCGCGCGGCGTATCCACCCGCCAATGTTGCTTTTGGCTACAGCTGCCGAATATCTGGCTACACTCTGCTTATCCCACCGATTTTAATTAGAATATCATTTGTTTGCCCATATCCGTCAAGTCGGCTGTTGCTTTCGGCTACAGGTTCTCGCTTTCTCCGGCGCGTCCCGCCAAAAGGTAAGATACTGAAAATCATATTCTTTTAGAAAACCCAGCATCTTGGCACCGCCCTTGCTTTGTCTTGAAGGCAACGGATCACAAGGAGGTGACCGCCATGAAAAGCCATCGATTCCCCATTGCTCCCGTCATTACCCGTTGCCGCTGGTGCACGCTGGTCGATCCGACCGCCGACGGCCCGCTAAAGCTGTGCCTGGGGCTGGTGGATTGCAGCCGCTGCGGGTTCGCCCAGTGGCTGGAGCTGATGGACGCCGAGCGGCCGGTGGGCACCGCAGCGTGCCATGCCGAGGTGACGGCGGTCCCCGCTGCGGCGGCCTGAACCGCCGGGAAGGAGGATGCCATGAACCGCGAAAACGCCAAGCCCCGCATCGAGGGGTTCAAGGTCCTCGAAAACGAGTGCATCTGGATGAAAGCGGGGGTGATCAACTTCCGCCTCTGCGACAACGACTATGACTGCCACACCTGCCCCTTCGAAAAGGCCATGCGCCGGGCCATGGACATGGCGGCCAAGGGGGACAGCCGCAGGGAGGCGCCCCAATGGGTCAGCCATCTGCAGCGCCGCTATGACGGGGCCAACCGCCCCTGCCGGCACGTGCTCACCGGCCGCATTCCCGGGCCCAAGATCTGTACCCAGAACTACGAGTGCTACCACTGCGCCTTCGACCAGATGCTCGACGACATCGACCTGGGCATGGAGATAGATGCCCCCCGCTGCCGAGCGGTGAACGGTGTCCAGATGGCCGACGGATACTACTACCACCTCGGCCACGCCTGGGTGCGTTTCGAGCACAGCGGCCGGGTGCGCATCGGCTGCGACGATTTCGTCACCCGGGTCTTCGGCGACCTGCGTCCGGCCGAGTTGCCGCCCCTGGGGGCCCAGGTCTACCAGGGCCAGGTGGGATGGAGCATGGCTCGCCAGGACCGGATGGCAGCCCTGCTGGCGCCGGTCAGCGGCCGGGTCCTGGCCGTCAACCACCAGCTCCGGGACCATCCCGAACTGATGCGCGAGGCCCCCTACCATCACGGTTGGCTTTTCATCGTCGAGCCGGACATGCCCCGGCGCAACCTCAAGGAACTTTACTTCGGCAGGGAGGCCGAGCGCTGGATGGACCGGGAGCAGCGCGCCCTGCTGGAGATGGTGGCACCGGACTACGTCGACCTGGCCGCCACCGGTGGTCAATTGATACGCGACGTCCCCGGCCGCTTTCCCCATGTGGCTTGGGATGAACTGGTTAAACGGTTTCTTCACACCCAGCCGGCCCGGGCGACCTGACCCCTGGCGGCAGAGGCCAGAAAGTCGCGACAGTACCGGCAAAAAAGCAGACCGGTGGCGTCCAGGCCGTCCAAATCGCCGGAGAAATGCATCAGGCAGGACGGATCGGAGCAGTGGGTCAACGCAAAAAGGTGGCCCAATTCGTGAAGGGCCGCCTTGGCCGCGCGCTCCAATACGCGCTCCGGCGCTGGGCGCCGACAGGTTCCGCCGGAAGCCAGCCGGTGCAGGGAAACCACCGCAGCGCTGCCCCCCAACCGTGCCTCGCCGAACACGTGGCTGAAGACCGGAACGAACAGGTCCACCGCAGCCACCCCCACCACTTTGGCGCACCTGCCATGGGGACGGGCTTCCAGATATTCGATGATCCGCCCGGCATCGCACTGCAACCGCTGGGGATCGAGGGCGAAGTCGGGACGCGGCAACGGATCGAGCACCCGGCAATCGATCTTCATGAATCCTTCCACGTGGGCTGCGATC
>DQXI01000142.1 GCA_011042305.1 Desulfobacteraceae bacterium | reverse complement strand
GTGAAGGCCCACGCGACCAAAATTCCCGAATAAAGGCGATCGGTGAAAATACCGGGGGATCCGATATTTCGGCATCAATCCAGAGGGTCGGAACCGTCCGGCCCTCGTTTTCCCGCTAAAGAATTGGAGCCCAGCATGTCATCGAACGCGATATCCCGGATTTTTGGTGGCGCCGACAAGTTCATCTCCAATTCCATCAGCCTGTTGATCATCGTCGGCGGAGCAATGGTGGCCCTTACGGTCGTGTTGCAGGTTCTCCTGCGCTACGTTTTCAAGGTTCCCCTTTTCGGCCTGGAAGAATTTTCCCGGTTGATCGCCGTGTGGGTCTATTTTTTCGGGGCGGTGCTGGGCACCAAGTGGGACACCCATGTGCAGGGGGATGTGGCCGGACGCCTGTTTTCATCCGCCCGCGCCAGGGCGGTCATCAAAACCGTGACCTGGGTGGTGAGCCTTGTTGTCTGCGGCCTGTTCTTATACCACGCCGCCGCTTACAGCCTCTGGCTTTATGGCACGGGGGAGCGGACCACGGGGTTGTGGTGGCCGAGAATCTACAGCGTCGGCAGCATGTTTTTCGGCGCCTTGTTCATGACGCTCTACAGTATCGCCAACGTGGCCCGATATGCAAAGGAAGCCGCGGTCGGCTCCCGGCCGGCAGCGGGAGGTGCATCATGACCATCGTCTTCATCGCAATGATTTTGGTCGTCGTGATCATGCTGCTTGGGGTTCCGGTGGGGTTTGCCTTCGGCCTCGGCGGGTTCGTCATTCTGATGGCTTCCGGACTGGACCCCCGCTTTGCCATACCGGCAGCGTTCCGCAACCTGGAGTCCTACACCCTGCTGGCCCTGCCCCTTTTCATCATGGCCGGCGGCCTGATGCGCGACGCCGACATCTCCAAACGCCTCATCGCCTTCACCATGTCTTTCCTCGGACGGATCAAGGGAGGCCTCGGCATGGTATGCGTGGTGTCCTGCACGATCTTCGGGGCCATCTCCGGATCGGGCTCCGCCGCCATCGCCGCCATCGGATCGGTGATGATCCCGGAAATGGTGGAACAGGGCTACCCCCGGGGATACTCGACGGGCCTGGTGGCCGCCTCCTCGATGATCGCCCTGCTCATTCCGCCCAGCATTCCCATGATCGTCTTCGCCATGACGGCCCAGATATCCATTCTGGCCGCCTTTTTGAGCACACTGGTTCCAGGCGTGCTCATGATGATCGCCTATTGCGTCATCAACCTGATCATGACGCGCCGCATGGCGTCGGTGAAGGTGGCGCCAAAAACGCCGTTCCCGCAGATGATGGCGGGCATCGGACGTTCCACCCGGCATGCCGGCTTCGCGCTTTTCATGCCGATACTGGTTCTGGGCGGCATATACGGCGGCGTGTTCACGCCAACCGAAGCGGCGGGGATGTCGGCGGTTTATGCGGTTCTTGTCGGCCTTTTCATCTACAAGAAGATGACGCTCAAGGGGATGACGAACAATATCAAGGCTTCGATGGTGACCGCGGGCGTGGTGATGATTCTGCTTTTTTTCATCCTCATGGTGAGCCGGATCATGGTCACCTACCAGGTGCCGCAACAGCTGACGGAATTTATTTTCGGTTTTACCACCAACAAGTGGTTGGTGTTGATGATGCTCAACGTCATCCTGCTCCTGATGGGCATGCTGGTCGATGACGTGTCGGGCAACATCCTCTCCGCGGCCATTCTGCTCCCCATTGCCACCTCGGTGGGCATCGACCCGATTCATTTCGCCGCCATTTCAGTCACCAACCTCTCCCTGGGCAACATCACCCCCCCCTGCGCGCCATTGCTGTACCTGGCGGGAATGATCGGCGGAAACCTGCCCCTGAACGAATACGTCCGGCCGGCCTCCTACTTCATGGTTCTCGGCGCGCTGCCCGTCATTCTCGCCGTGACCTATGTCCCCGCCTTTTCCATGATGCTGGTGGATCTGTTTCTGAAATGAATCCAAGAAGAAAGGGCCTCGAATTGGAAGAAAACGCCGTCATCTACCAAAAAAACGAGAACATCGGCATCATCACCTTCAACCGCCCGCAGCGGCTCAACGCGATCAATGAAGCCTTGCTCGACGGCCTGATCCAACATTTGCAGGCCGCACGGCGGGATGTCGAAGTTCGATCGGTTGTGCTGACCGGTGCCGGGCGTTCTTTTTGTGCCGGCGAGGACCTGAAAGAGACGTCCGCCGGCAAAACCCTGGAACAGTGGACGCGGGAAGTCGACGCGCTGCAGGAGGTACAACGGGTCGTCCTCGGGCTGGGAAAGCCATTGATCGGCGCTGTCAACGGATACGCCGTCGGCGGCGGGCTGGAGTTCGCCTTGAGCTGCGATATCCGCATCGCCTCCGAGGACGCCCGCTTCGGTTTCCCTGAAACCGGTGTGGGGCTCACGGTTACGACAGCCGGTACCAAGCTGATCAGCCAGATCGTCGGCCTCGGCAAAGCCAAGGAATTGATTTTCACCGGCCGGTTGGTGGACGCACGGGAAGCGCTCGAAATCGGTCTGGTCAACAAGGTGGTGGAACCGGCGAGGCTGATCGATGAAGCCATGGCGCTGTGCCGTGAGATCAACGCCCGATCGCCGCTTTCGATCAAGTTGTCCCGCATCGCCATCGACCAGGGGTTGCATTCCAGTTTCGAGCAGATTCTGGAACTGGAAGCCGCCCATCTTCTGGCCTGCATCAATTCCAACGAACAACGGGCACTGGTCGAGAAAAAATTGGCGCACCTGAAAACCCAACAAGGCTGACATGGGCCTTGCGCGAGGTGATCCCCATGCTCGATGGTCGGACATACGATGAGGTGTACGCTCATTTCCGGTGGAATATCCCTGAAACCTACAATATCGGGGTCGACGTTTGTGACAAGTGGACGGACGGCAACCAGCGATTGGCGCTCATCTATGTCGGCCCGGACGAAAAGGAGCAACGCTTCACTTTTCACGACCTCAAGGCCCTGTCCAACCGCCTGGCCAACACCCTGTCGGCCAAGGGGATCAAAAGCGGCGACCGGGTGGGCATCCTGCTGCCCCAGTGCCCCGAAACATTGATCGCCCATATCGCCGCTTACAAAATCAGCGCCATCGCCCTGCCCCTGCTGACCTTGTTCGGGCCGATGGCCATTGAGTACCGGCTCCAGGACAGCGGCGCCAGGGCGGTGATCACCAACAGCGAAAACTTGTCCAAGATCGACGAAATCCGCGACCGCCTGCCCGAATTGAAACTGGTGATGGTGATCGGGGATGAGGAAAGCGCCAAGATCGTCAACTTCTGGAAAAGCGTGCCGCTCGGGAGCGACATCTTCAAGCCCGCGCCCACCAGGGCGGACGACCCGGCCCTGATCATTTACACTTCAGGCACCACGGGTCAGCCCAAGGGGACGCTACACGCGCACCGCCTGTTGCTCGGCATCCTGCCGGGGTTCGAATTCTACCACAACCTGTTTCCCCGGGAAGGGGACCTGTTGTATACGCCCCTGGACTGGGCATACATCGGCGGATCTTACGACGCCTTGTTCCCCAGCCTGCACCACGGTGTCCCCGTGCTGGCCTTCAGGCCGCCGAAGTTCGATCCGGAAAAAGCCTTCTACATGATGGAAAAGTATGCGGTGCGCAACCTGATGGTGGTCCCCACCGTTCTGAGGATCATGATGAACAAGGTCCGTAGTGCCGGGGAGCGCTTCAAGGTTCACCTGCGCTCGGTCACGGCCGGCGGGGAGACCCTCGGGGCAGAGCTGTACCAGTGGAGCCGGGACGTGCTGGGTGTCGACCTGAACGAACAGTACGGCCAAACCGAATGTGACCTGGTGATCGGCTTCTGCGCCCAAATCATGCCCATCGTCCAGGGGGCCATCGGCAAGGCGGTGCCCGGCCATCGGGTGGAGATTCTCACCTTGAATGGCGATATCGCACCGCCGGGGGAAGTGGGTGAAATCTGCATCAAAAGACCCGATCCGGTCATGTTTCTCGAATACTGGAACAATCCCAGGGCGACGGCCGAAAAGTTCTCCGGCCAATGGATGAAGACCGGCGATTTGGGGCGCCGGGACGAAGACGGCCACTTCTGGTTCGTCGGCCGCGCCGATGACTTGATCGAGAGCGGCGGCTACCGCATAGGCCCGGGGGAAATCG
>DQXI01000201.1 GCA_011042305.1 Desulfobacteraceae bacterium | reverse complement strand
GCAGGAGAGGAGGGGCTCCGGCTGAGCGCCAAAAAGCATCTCGGACCCTATTGGTGAATTTGGTAGGCTCCCGGCAAACCACAGACCGGGAGGCACTGCCATGGGCAACAGGAGAATCGAGATGCATCAATACCGTCAGGCAATCCATCGCATGCGCCAGGGAGAAAGCGACCGGGCCATCGCCAAGGCCGGGCTGATCGGCCGGCGCAAGTGCGCGGCCATTCGGGCGCTGGCCGAGGTGAAGGGCTGGCTGGACAGCGGGCCGCTTCCCGATGACAGGCAGCTGTTCGTGGTCATCGAAGGGGGAAGAAAGCCCAAGGTCTGTCAGGCTTGCGTCACCGAGCCCTACCAAGAGCAAATCCGCCAATGGGTTGGCGAGGGCGTTCAGGCGACGACCATCCATAGGGCGCTGGTATCGCAGCTGGGTTTTAGCGGCAGCTATTCGTCGGTCAGGCGCATGGTGCGCCGGATCCGTGGCGAGAGCCCCAAGGCGACCTGCGTGCTGGACTTCGCCCCTGGCGAGGCCGCCCAGGTGGACTTCGGCAAGGGGCCAACGATTACGGACGTGTTTACCGGAGCGGTGATCAAGACGTGGATCTTCGTGATGACGCTGTGCTTCAGCCGCCACATGTACGCCGAGATCGTCACCGACCAGAAGGTGGAGACCTGGCTGGCCTGCCACCGGCGAGCCTTTGAGTTCTTTGGTGGCGTGACGGGCAAGCTGATCATCGACAACCCCAAGTGCGCCATCACCCGGGCCTGCTACACCGACCCGGACGTGCAGCGCTCCTACGGCGAGCTGGCCGAGGGCTACGGCTTTCTGATCTCGCCGTGTCCGGTGCGCGATCCGAAAAAGAAGGGCCGGGTCGAAGCGGGGGTCAAGTATGTCAAGAACAGCTTTGTACCGCTTCGCAGCTTCCGGACGCTCACCGATGCCAACGAGCAGCTGACCGGCTGGGTGCTGCAGGAGGCGGGCAACCGCATCCACGGCACCACGCGCCAAAGACCCCTTGAGATGTTCGCCGCCACCGAGAAGCACTTTTTGAAGCCGTTGCCGGACGTGCCGGTCGAGATCGCTGTCTGGACCCGGGTCAAGCTCCACGGCAACTGCCACGTGCAGTTCGAGAAGGCCTGCTACTCGGCCCCCTATCAGCTGGTTCACCGGGAGCTGATGCTCAAGGCCACCGACACGACCGTGAAGCTCTACTACGAGCACAACCTGGTGGCCACGCATGTTCGCCTGAAGCATCCCGGCCAGCGCTCGACGGTTGATGAGCACATGCCGCCGGAAGCACTGGCCTACAAGATGCAGGATCCTCAGTGGTGTCTGAAGCAGGCCGAGCAGGTTGGCCTCAACTGTCACCGGCTTATCGACACCCTGTTCGCCGACCGGGTGCTCGACAATTTGCGTGCGGCCCAGGGGGTGATCCGGCTGAGCAAGAAATATGGCGCCGAGCGTCTGGAGGCCGCTTGTCGCCGGGCGCTCCACTTCGACAATGTCAAGTACCGCACGGTGAAAAGCATCCTGCATCAGGGCCTCGACCAGGTGCCGCTGTTTGAGCCGCCCAACGTGATCCCGCTGGCAGCGGCATACGCCGGCGCCGGGCGCTTCCTTCGTCGTCAAGTCTGCCGGCAAGGAGGTGTGCGATGAACCCGATGCCGGATTTGACCCCCATGCTCAAGCAGCTTCGCCTCTCGGGGATCCTGGACTCGATCGAGGTGCGCAACCGTCAGGCGATCGAGAACAAGCTCTCCTACATGGATTTTTTGGCCACCATCGTCACCGACGAGATTGCCCGGCGCAACCAGAAGAAGCTGGCCACGGCGCTGCGCCGCGCCAACTTCCGCAACCAGAAAACCTTGGAGGAGTTCGACTTCTCCTACAACCCGAACATCAACCGCGCGCTGGTAATGGAGCTGGCCTCTTGCCGGTTCATGGCCGAGAAGGTGGGTGTCTTCATCATCGGCCCCTGTGGCACCGGCAAGAGCCATCTGGCCCAGGCTCTGGGCCACTGCGCCATCAGGGCCGGCCACAGCGTGCTGTTCACCTCGGCGGCCAAGATGCTCGCCCAGCTCAACGCCGCACGGGCCACCAACGGCTACGAGCGCCACTTTGCCAAGATCACCGGGGTGGACCTCCTGATCATCGACGACTTCGGTCTCAAGCCCCTGCGCCCCTCCCAGGACGAGGACTTCCACGATGTCATCTCCGAGCGCTACGAGAAAAAGAGCACCATCGTAACCAGCAACCTGGACACCCCGGAATGGACCGATGCCTTCCCCAACCGCATCCTGGCAGAGGCGACCATCGACCGGCTACGCCACGGCGCCTACACCGTGGTGCTGGAGGGGAAAAGCTACCGCTCCCCGCGACCGGCCGCCAATGCGTCAAAAATAGCAGGTCCGAAATCACCGAAAAACGACACTTTGAAAGGGGGTGAAAAACACTAGTTTGAACAAGTTTGAAGCCGGTCCGAAAACCGCTTTTTGGCCAGTTTGAAATGGCTCCATTAAGGCGATCATGGGTGGCTCCATTAGGGTGATCATTGACATCCGCGAAGGTATCCAGGACGACCTGGATGTATCCATCTACGCCAAAGCGGAATTCAGCGCCGAGCAGATGCGGGAAATCCGCCTGGGCCTTTCGGCCGGCTTGGATGTGTCCAGGTACGCCAAGCTGGAATTTCATTGGATGCAGATGGAAGAAATCCGCGTAGGCCTTGAGACCAACCTGGATGTATCTGCCTATGCCACGCCAACATTCGGATGGCGGCAAATGAAGCAAATTCGCCAGGGTCTCGAAGAGGGATTGGACGCTGCAACCTATGCCAAGCCGGAATTGAGTGCGGAACAAATGCGTCAGGCGAGAGAAAAGCTGTGGCTCAAAAAAATTGCCGAGACGCAACTTGTGACGGTCTATCCCGGCAAACAGCGCCGGCCGGTCGGCCCGGGAATATGACCGCCAGGGGGAGTACCCTTGTGGGCTATAGGATGTGGTTTGCGGCTCATTTTAAAGCCCCTTGGCCTGTCGCCAAGCGTGCGAGCCGCCACCGGGCGGTGTGACACGCCTATGTTTTGCTTGGCCCCACCTTCTTGGCCCGGCCAAGGTCCTTAACCTGATACGCAATCCGGAAACCGTGCTCCCGATAGACATCCTCCAGGACCTGCTCGCGGGTCTGGAAAAGATCCGGCTTGCGATTGTACCGGCCCAGGAGGCGCTGCTCGGTTTCCGCATTGGTCTCCACGCGACCCCCGATGATGTGCCGGATATCGCCCAATTCGGATTTCAGGTGTCGGCAGATCAACGCGAACCGGTGGCAATCCAGCGGATCTTTTTCCGCGCACAGCAGCGCCACGCGAAACCCCTTGCCCAGAACGCCCTTGCGCAGCCTGGCAATTCCGCTCTGAAATGCCTCGGTCCTCTCGATGCGCTCGTATAAGGCCCTGCCGCCCTCGTAACACTCCGGCTCCTCTCGCCGGGCGCCCAGCTCCCTGCCGAGAAAGACATACTTGAACCCCCGTGCCGGCAGGCTCTTTTCAAGTCTCTCCTTGCAAAAATCCGGCGCAAACCGGCTATAGGGGCTTGACCGGACATCGGCGATCACATCGATCCGGTTTTTCTCGCAAACCTTCATGAAATCGACCAAAGTCATACCGGCGTAACCGATGGTGAAGAGCACAGGTGCGTTCCCGCTCGACAAATTCATCATCTCCTTTTTTGTGCTGTCGGATCCAGGGGGATCGATTTCGGGGCCGCCACCCTCAAGCCGGGTGTCCCAAAGACATACCAGAATCTCGATGTCGGTGTCCCCAAACCTCTCTTGAACCAAATCCCGGACCTTCCGCCAGTCCAGCCGGTCCAGGCCGCAGCCGATTTTCGGCATGGCGATCCGGGCCACGCCGTTTTCCAAGGCCAGGGTCTTCATGCGGCGCAAAGCAGCGCCCAGGAACCGATAGGTGGGCTTGCCGCTGCTTCGCGCCTTTGTGATCAGATTGAATACCCGCCCGGTGAGAATACAATCCGGGCATTTGATCTCCCGCCCGGACGCTATGGCAGACTGGAGAATCAGCCTCCGCAACCCGAAGGCATTTTGCATGGCAACTGCGATACCGGCGCCCATGCGCAGGTCGGCGGCGATGCAGTGGGCCAGGTGATAGG
>DQXI01000162.1 GCA_011042305.1 Desulfobacteraceae bacterium | reverse complement strand
CGGAAACCCTTTACTGGAACCTCGGGCTGTCTTTATGGTATGCACTGGCACGCAACCCATAAATAACCCGGCACGGAGGTTAAAACGCCCATGACCCGACTGGACCGCCAAATGCAGTTCCTGGTGGAAATCGACAAGCTCAAGCAGGTGGCGCGCCAGACCTTGCTCATCGACGGCCAGCGCCGGGAGAACTCCGCCGAGCACTCCTGGCACATCGCCGTTTTGGCCCCGTTGCTGGCGGAGTATGCGCCCGGTCCGGCCGTCGACCTGGCCCGGGTGATGCAGATGGCGTTGATTCACGATATCGTGGAAATTGATGCCGGTGATACCTACTGCTACGACCCGGAGGCGGGCCTGGACAAGGCCGAGCGGGAGACGGCCGCCGCGGAACGCCTCTTCGGCCTCCTGCCCGAAGACCAGGGGTGCCACTTCATGGCGCTATGGCAGGAGTTCGAGGCGCGCCGGACGCCGGAGGCGCGCTTTGCCGCGGCCCTGGACCGCATCCAGCCCTTGGTGCACAATTTCATGACCGAGGGGCGCCAGTGGCGCATCCACGGGGTGCGCAGCCACCAGGTGCGCGCCCGGATACGACCGGTGCGCGAAGGGGCGCCGCGGTTGTGGCAGTTCGCCGAGTCGCTCATCGACCAGAGCGTGGCCCGGGGCTACCTCGAGCCGGGCGGCGAGGATCGGGCAAAGACCTTTGAAGCTGTAGCTGAAGAGGAATTTCTCAACCATTGAAGTCCGACCCGGTGATCCATGCCAGCCGCTTGAGGCGGGTCTACACCCTCGGCGAAAGCCAGGTGGTTGGGTTGGCGGGAGTTGATCTTGCCATTGACGCCGGGGCCCTGGTGGTGCTCAAGGGCGTCTCCGGCTCGGGCAAAAGCACCCTCCTGGCCCTCATCGCCGGCCTGGATCGCCCCAGCGCCGGCCGGCTCGTGGTGGCCGGCCGGGACCTGGCCGGCGCCTCCGAGGCCGATTTGACCGTCTTCCGTCGCGAGGTGGTGGGGATGGTGTTTCAGAACTTCAACCTGCTGCCCACCTTGAGCGTCCTGGAAAATGTTTCCCTTCCCGGCCTGCTGGCTGGGCGGCCGCGGGCCGAAACCCTGCGGAGGGCCGATGAACTGCTCGCCTGGTTGGGCATGACGGCCCGGCGGCACCATTTTCCCGCCCAGCTTTCCGGGGGCGAGATGCAGCGTACCGCCATCGCCCGGGCACTGATCAACGACCCGCCCATCATCCTGGCCGACGAGCCCACCGGCAACCTGGACAGCGGCAACGGTGCGGTGGTGGTCCAGCTGCTGGCCGATTTGAACCGCCGCTGGCAGCGCACCGTGATCATCGCCACCCACAGCACCATCGCCGACCCCTACGCCACCGTTCGCATTCTGCTCAAGGACGGGGCCATCGCTGACGGCTCATGGGCCGACTGACCGCTTTCCTGTACCTGTTTTATCAATTCAGCCTGCGGCACCTCGTGCGCCATCGCAGCCGGGCCGTCACCGTGCTGCTGGGCATCGGCCTGGGGGCGGCGGTGTTCACCAGCGTGCGCCTCAGCGTGGACGCCTCCCTGTCGGCCTTCGGCCGCTCGGTGGACCTGCTCGCCGGACGGGCCGACCGGGTGGTGGTGGGCGTGGCAGGGGCTGTCCCCGAAACCCTGGTGGCTCCCCTGCTGCACCATCCGGCGGTGCGGGCCGCCGCCCCGGTGATGACCACCTACGTGCGGCCGGCGGGGGACGAGGCGCGCAGCTTCCTGCTGGTGGGCATCGATCCGATCCTGGACCGGCCGCTAAGGACCTGGTCGGCCGAAAAGTGGGACAAGGAAGCGGCGAGCGCCTGGCAGCGGCTCATGGCCACGCCCGCCACCCTGATGGCCGGCGCGACCCTGGCCCGGGACCTGGACTGGCGGGTCGGCGACCGCGTGGTCCTGGAGCACGCCAGGGGCCGGCGGGAATTCCAGGTGGCCGGGATCCTGGCCGACGAGCAGCTGGGCCGGGCCCAGGGGGGGCGTTTGGCCATCGTGGACCTGGCCACCTTCCAGGAATTGACCGGTCGCTTCGGTTTGGTGGAGCGCATCGACCTCATCCTGGCCCCCGACGTTTCGGCCTCGGACCTGCAAGCGCTGGCATCCCTGATGCCGCCGGGCGTTTCCCTCAAGACGCCCGGGGGGGCCAAGGCCACCGGCACCGCCATGGTGCGCGCCTACCAGATCAACCTGTCGGTGCTCAGTTTCGCCTCCCTGTTTGTCGGCATGTTCCTCGTCTACAGTTTGGTGGCCCTCAACGCCGCCTCGCGGCGGCCGGAACTGGCCATTTTGCGCTCCCTGGGGGCGACCCCGCGGCGCATTTTCGCCCTATTCATCGGCGAAGGCGCCGTGTTCGGCATCGTCGGGTGGTCCCTGGCCGTTCCGGTGAGCACCGTGCTGGTTAAATTTTTGCTCGACGGGGTCAGCCGCACCATTTCGACCCTTTTCGTGCGGGTGGAAATCGATCGATTGGCCCTGAGCCCCCTGGAGATCGGCGCCAGCTTCATCCTGACGGTTGGCGTGGCCGTGGCGGCGGCCTGGCAGCCGGCCCGGGAAGCGATGCGGGTGGCGCCCGAGGAGGTGTTGACCCAGGCGCCGTTGGCATCGGGCGACGGCCCCGGGGCCCGGCGCCTGGCCCTGGGCGGGCTCGGGTGCATCCTGGCGGCGCTTCCCCTGGCCCGCGTTCCAGGCCCACCCGGGCTGCCGTTGCCGGGGTACACGGCCACGCTGTTGCTTTTTGTCGGTTTTGCACTGCTGTCGCCCTGGGGCCTGCGGCGACTGGGCCGGTGGGTTGCCGGCTTCGGCGGCGATGTGCCCTTCGTGCTGGCGGTGCGCTACGTGCGCGAGAGCGGCACGCGCACCGCGGTAAGCGTGGGGGCCCTGATCACCGCGGTGGCCCTGTTCACGGCCCTGGTGATCATGGTCCACAGCTTCCGGCGCACCGTGGAGGTGTGGGTCACCCAGACCATCAGCGGCGATCTGTTCGTGGCCCCCAAGATGGCCGAGACCAACAACTTCCAGGACCTGATGACCGACGCCGACATGCGGGTGGTGCGCACTCTCGAGACCCCGGCCACGGCGGTGCCCCACCGGCGCTACAACCTCGAATACCGGGGCGTGCCCTACACCCTGGAGGCCATGCCCCTGGCGCCGTTCTTGCGCCAGGGCGATTTCGTCTGGCACCGGGGAGATGCCGCAACCATCCGGCCGGCCCTGCGGGAGGGCAGGGGGGTGGTGGTATCGGAGGTCTTCGCCAACCGCACCGAGCTGGGCATCGGAGAGATGTTCGAGGCCGACCTGGGACGGGTCGTGGTGCGGTGGCCCATCCTGGGGGTGATCCGCGACTATCGCACCCAGGGCGGGGTGGTCTTCGCCGACCTGGACGCCTTGATGGCGGTGGCACCGGATGCCGGCTGGACCGGGGTGCGCTTCTACCTGCCCCAGGGCCCCGGGGGAGTCGAGGGCCTGCGCCAGGAGCTCATCGCCCGCTGCGGCGACCGGCTGGACATGGTCACCGGAGCGGATTTGCGCCAGTCGATCCTCCAGGTTTTCGACGAAACCTTTGCCGTGACCACCGTGTTGCTGCTCGTGGCCCTGGCCGTGGCGGCCCTGGGCATTACCACCACCTTGACCGTGCTGGTGCTCGAGCGCACCCGGCAGTTGAACACCCTGCTGGCCGTGGGCGGATCGCGGGGCCAGATCCGGCGCATGATCTTCACCGAAGCTGCCTTCCTGGTGGCCCTGGGCGAGGCGGCGGGGCTCGCCTGCGGCTTTCTGCTCTCCTGCCTGCTCATCTATGTCATCAACCGCCAGAGCTTCGGCTGGACCTTCATCTACCGGGTCGACTGGGCCGCCCTGGGGTTGTCGGTTCCCCTGATCGTGGCCACCGCCCTGGCCGCGGCGGTGCCGGCCTTGCGCCAGGTCTTCCGTCGTCCGCCGGCCACCCTGCTGCGCGAGCGGTAACGAAACGTGAAACTGGAAAGGAGAATTCAATGACGTCTAGATCCACGAAACAGCAACTGCAGCAAGCGACCGAGGTGATCTGCCGCCAGGGGATGGTGCCGTTTCCGGCCAGCGAGACGGCCCGCGCCATCGTGGCCGAAGTGGTGGGCGACGATCCGGAGGCCCTCTCGTTGATCG
>DQXI01000065.1 GCA_011042305.1 Desulfobacteraceae bacterium | reverse complement strand
GATGGCCCGCTTGTGCCCGGCCATGCAGTGCCAGACCGTATAGGTGTCGGTGCCGGAGGTCAGCAGGTTGCTGATGTAGATCGTGAAGTAGCCGATGCGCCCGATACGGCCGTTGCGAAGGATGCTCTGGCCGTCACCGGAAAGGCTGGCATCTTTCAGGTCGGACTTCATGATCATGCCCCGGAACCAGGGCGGCACGACCAGCCAGCGGTCCTCGGGCGGCACGTCCTGTTCGTCGAGCACGGTGTCCAGATCGACAATCAGATCCAGCACAGTGGCCTTGGTAACAGCCAGCGGGGAGCCGGCAGCGCCCAGGTTGATGTCACCGCTCTTGGCCCCGGCGGTGGCCCCTTTGTTGTCG
Organism: Desulfobacteraceae bacterium; assembly: GCA_011042305.1. Taxonomy (GTDB): domain Bacteria; phylum Desulfobacterota; class Desulfobacteria; order Desulfobacterales; family UBA2174; genus UBA2174. The sequence goes on along the minus strand of DQXI01000065.1, from coordinate 3,809 downwards.
GAGTCAGCGTCTGAATAGACGTCGGCCAGAAACTCGGTGTCGATCTCGATTTTCATTTGATAGCCGGCGTCGGTGGACCATTCGTCCAGAAGTCGAACATCCGACTGGTATTTGTCGATGTCGTCGATCGAGCAGAAGAAATACTTTGCCCGCTCGATGGGGAATTCGATGGCCGGGCTTTCGACGTACTGCGGCACCAGGGTGGAACCCTTGGTGTAGTCGCGGATCGTCACATCGCCCCGCGTGCGAATCCAGACCTTGTCACCGACGTCCTTGATGTCGCCTTCGTAGTCGGTATTGCTGATGGCCGCAGCCACGCAAGCCGCGTACCATTTGACCAGCAGCTTGCTGGACCAGATTTCGGGGATGAACCGGCTCGGTGCGCCGGAGTACTGCGGATAACCGCCAGTCGTTGAGATAGCCATTTTCCTTTTCTCCTTCTATTGATCCCGCACCGAGCTGTTGCTGTTCGCCTTGCCCGGCGTCGGGTCAGCGCCTCGCTTTCGCGATGGCCTGTTGATATTCGGCTGTGATTGCATTGTGCTCTTGCTCGCTGATCCGGCCGGCTCGAAAGTCCGACGTTGCCTGCTGGAACTTGCGCCGAAGAGCCTCGATCTCGCTCGCTCCGCCCTTGGGTTTCCCGGCAGGCGCCTTGCCTGTTCCAGGAATAACCTGACCCTCAAGGCCCTGTTCCGGCTTCTTGGGTTCAGCCGGCTTTTTGGTGCCCAGATAGGAGACGTAGAAAGCGACGGCCCGGTCCAGGTCGCGCCGGTTGGCCGCGTCCACCAGGAGCTGATGCTTGGTGGCCCCGGTGTAGGGCTCAACCTCTTGCAGCCAATTACGGAACCCCTCATCCGAGGTATCCACGGCAATGATCTCCTGTAGGCTTCGGCCCGTCTTGGCTGCTGCGGTCTGATAAACGCGCTCCTGGAAGCGCTCGAACTCGAACTTTTCCTGCCGCTGCGCCAAGTCTCTCTGTTGGTCGGTCAGCGCCTTGAGCGGTTCGGAAAGATCCGAGCCTTCCTTGGCGGCAATAAGATTGACCGCCTCAACCAGCCGTTGCACTTCGGGGCCGAAAGCCTCGTAGTCGTCCACCTTCAACGGCTCGATCTTCTTTTCCGGCTCCACTTGCGCCGTCCCTTGCTGACCGAGCTGATCAATCATCTGCTGCTGTCTTTCGATGATCTGCCCTGCCCGCTGGAGCTCGGCGTGCAGCCGGGGCACCTCGGCGTCGTACTTGCCCTGGAGAACCGAAAGTTTGTGCTTCAGGGCTTCGAGGTCGCCTTCCTGTTTCGGGGGCGGCTCAACATCGCCCTTCGGCGGGTCGCCGCCTTGCGGAGACGGCTCATCGCCCTTCGGTTCTCCGTCGCCCGGCGAAGGCGGCTGGTCCCCGGCGTCGGCAGCCGGCGGTTCTTCCCCGCCGGTATTGCCCTCGTCGCCTTCCAGCGCTTTTCTGCCCCGGGCCTCGGCCTCGGCAGCCATGCGGGCGATGTGAGGCGGCACCGGTTCGTTCACGGTCGGATCAAAATCGGGTGAATCAGTCGGCTTTTCGTTCATCTGTGTTGCCATTTTTCAGGAGCCTTTCTGCGGTCTTCCCTTCGGAGCCGCGATTGGTGTTCCCACCCTTGCCTTCCCGCCGAGCCGCCCATCGGTCTTCGGTCGGGCCAAACGAAAAAAGCCCCGCCAGGTGCGTGTTTGGCGCACCCGACGAGGCTTTTCAGCGTTGTCGGTAATCTCCCGGAGCGTTCTATGTGTAGGAGGCTACCGGGCTATGTGGTGGTCTTTCTTAAACCTGCTCGCCGCGCTCGGCTTTCTCGATGAGCGACAGGCAAAATTTCAATGTCCGCTTGAGAATGCGGACAAGGGTTTCTATGGTTATGGTGTTCATGTTCTTCCAGCTCTTTTCGCGCCAGCCTTTTTCGCGCCGGCCTGATTTCTCTTTTTCCTGCGGGCAGCTTTTCTTCGCCCATTTATCCGGTCACGCTTGGTTTTGCTCATGCCTGCCCCACGCTGATGATCCGGCCCCCGTCGTCCTCCACCGGCACATTCGTTCGGCACGAGTACCGGAGGGATTCGGGGGCCGTCACGTTGCGCTGAGAGTCGCCGATCACAAAGGCGATTTCCCCGCGTTTCATAATATACAAGCCGTTTTTCCAGGACTCCTCGGCATCGTCGTAGCGTCGCCGCTCGACCTTGACACCCTGCGCCCGCATAACGGCATCGGCCAGCCGGGGCGCCCGGTTTTCAAGAAAATCGGCATACATAGATGGCGGCAAGGTCTTTAGCCGGCGCTGGACGATCAGGTCCATATCCACGCCAACAATCTTGAGCGCCCTGGTCAACATCTCGCCCATAAACTGACCGCATTTGGCGATATTGGGGAAATAGTGGACCTTGCACTCGTGCCGGAGCAGATGGTCCAGGTTGTCGAAATCCCGCGCCCCGAGGTCTTCGAGGGTGTCCCCGGTGCGCGGCCGCTTTTGGATTTCGCGGATGATGTCAGTGGTCTGGCTCATCAATAATCCCCAAGATTGACGTAGGTAACGGTCAATGTGCCGGTAACAGCGTGAGTCGAGGCGTCGGTATTACTGGCATCAGGCACGGCCACGTTGAAATACAGGGCTGTGGCGGTCGTGGTGCCATCAAAGACGTTGTTGGCGTAGGCCAGTGTTCCCATGCCGCCGGTAATAGCGGATGTCAGGGTGTCGCCGGAATCGGTGTCAATGGTGGTTTTGGCGATAATATCTTGCTCGGTACTGGTCAGGTCCGCATCGGCGGCCTGGGTGCCATCGGCGGTGCCAACAGAAACATAGTAAATGTCGTCCGTGTCGTCGTTCCATACGTCGTTGGCGGTGATCGACAGGTCCGCCGTCGCCCCCAGGATCAGGATGCGGCCCTCGGGAAAATCGAAAATCTTAACACCGGTCGTCTTGCCGCCGTCGGCTACATCAATATCGTTATCGCCGGTCAGCGTCAGGGTTAGAGTGGCAGCTCGAACCACAGGGGCGCTCTCGGTCACTGCAACGCCGGTTGCGGCGGTGCCGTCGGCATTCGTCATGGCCGCTGGTGGCGTCATGGTCGCGCCAGAAAAATCCACGGTCCCGGTAAAGACACACGGGTCTGGAAAATCAATATCACTATCAGAGCCAGTCGCCTCAATCCGGGTCGTGTAAAGGATGTCAATAAACTCCTGCACCCGCCCGGCCGTCGCCGGCGCGGCCACCAGCAGGATCAGGAAAACAATCAGTAGCTTTTTCATTTTCTTTTCTCCTCGGATCGTTGAATGCGCTCGATTTTTGGTCTGGCCTCCTCCAGCTCGTCGAGGATAGCCTGTATCAGCAGGGCCGCGCCCTGTGTCCGATGGAGGGCAGCCCCCTCCATTTTAAGCGAATCCATTGCCAGCACGTGCAGCGCCTCTTGCAGCCGGTTGACGACGACCTGGAAGTCGGTATCAGTGTAAAGCCGCGCCAGGGCCGGCAAGTCGGAGTCCTTGAAGTGGATCACTTGCGAAGCGCCTTTTTGAGCGCGTCGAAGCGGCGGAATAAGATCTCCCGGCGGCGCTCGGCCTCTTTGCGTTTGCGCTTTTTTTCGATCATGCAGCAATCCCCCTTTGCAATTGTTGTGCACCCTGTGTCTGTTGGTTGATCAGGGCCTGCCGCTGCCGCTCCTGCTCGGCGGCCTGTTGCTGTTTCATCATGGCAATTCTTTGCTCGATCTCCTTGCGGCTGGGAATGATGTCGTCAACCGGCATACGGAGCTGTTTAGCCTGCTCGCGAAGCACTTCAGCCCGGCCGGCCAAACCGATGATC
>DQXI01000151.1 GCA_011042305.1 Desulfobacteraceae bacterium | reverse complement strand
CCTGGCCGCCGGGATCTTCCATCGCGGCCAGGTGACCATCGCCGAGGTCAAGGATCACCTTAGAGGCGAGGTGGAAGTCCGTCCCTAGCGTCGCCCGGCGGGGGGCCGCCCCAGGCGCCGTTCCAGAAAAGCCCGAATGTCCTGCCCCCCGTCGCTCCAGGACGGCTCCAGATCGATGACCACCAGCGGCAATTCAAGGGGACCGAAGGCTTCCAGGCGCACCGCGTCCTTGGCGGTGGTAACCAGGCAGCGGGCACCGGTCCGCCGGGCGGCGCCCAGCAGCCGGCGAAGGTCTGCCCGCCGGTAGGGATGGTGATCCCGGAACCCGAAAGACGCGACCACCTCCCCGCCGAGGCGGCCCACGTCTTCGAAAAAACGTGCGTTGTCGGCGATGCCCGAGAAGACAACGCAGCGCCGGCCGGCCAGGAAGGCCTGGGGGGAAAAAGGCGGCGAATCTCCTGGCATCCCGAATCGAACGTCCACCGGGCGGGCTTTCAAGGTAACGGTGAAGTGCGGCCGGTCCGCCACGCCCCCGGGGAGCCTTGCCTCATCGGCCCCCGGCTCGCCGCCGCGGTTCACCAGCACCACGGCATCGCAACGCCGGGCGGCCCGGGTCGGCTCCCGCAGCCGGCCGCCGGGAAAAACCAGGCCGTTTCCCATGGGCGCCTGAGCGTCGAAAAGCAGCAGATCAAGATCCCGCTCCAGCCGCAGGTGCTGGAACCCGTCGTCCAGGACCACCACCTGGGAGGAAAAGCGCTCCACGGCGGTCATTCCGGCGGTCCAGCGGTCCTTGCCCACCACCACCGGTACGCCGTCCAGCCGCCGGGCCATGAGATACGGCTCGTCGCCCGCCCCGGCGGCCGAGCGCAACAGCCGCCGGCCGTCGCTGACCACGGCCACCCGCCAGCCCATGGCGTGGATGCACCGGGCCAGTTCCATGGTCAGGGGCGTCTTTCCCGTGCCGCCCAGGGTGAGGTTGCCCACCGACACCACCATGCACGGCAGCCGGCGCCGGGCCAACACCCCCCGGCGGTACAGATCGGCCCGCAAGGCCATGGCCCCGCCGTAGACGGCCCCCAGCCCGCCCAGGATCATCCGGGGCGGAAAGAACCGCCCCCGGTCAACGTCCTGCATCCATTTTTCCACCTTCTTCTGCAAAAAATGCATGGGCGTTGTGATCCGTTTCCGGGATTGTGTTTATTGAAGAATAAAAAACCCGTCACGACCGATAATCCGCGTTGATCTTGACGTAATCCGCCGAAAAATCGCAAGTGAGCATCTCGGCGCGGCCCAGGCCCAGGCCCAGGTCCAGGGTCACGGTGAAGGCGTCCTTTTTCAGCACCGCGGTGGCGGCCGCTTCGGCCGCCGGACCGCAGCCCATGCCGTCGCGCACCATTTGCACGTCGTCGAAAAACAGGGCCAGGCGCTCGGGGTCCAGCTGGGCGCCGGCCCTGCCGGCGGCCGCCAGGATCCGGCCCCAGTTGGCGTCCTGGCCGAAAAAAGCCGTCTTGACCAGGGGGGAATGGGCCACGGCGTCCACGATGCGCCGGGCGTCGGCTTCGGTTTGCGCCCCGCACACCGACACCGTCACCACCTTGGTCACCCCTTCGCCGTCGGCCACCAGGCGCCGGGCCAGGTCCATCAGCACGTCGTCGAGCACCTTCTGAAACGCCTCCCGGGCACCGTTGGTGTCGATGCGCGCCCCCGAGACGCCGCTGGCCAGCAGCAGGCAGGTGTCGTTCGTGCTGGTATCGCCGTCGATGGTGATGCGGTTCAGCGACCGTTCCACGCCGGTCGACAGCGCCGCCTGCAGCGCCCCGGCCGATGCCTGGGCATCGGTCATCAGAAAACAGAGCATCGTGGCCATGTCCGGCCGGATCATGCCGGCCCCCTTGGCCACGCCCACCACGGTGAAATCGCGGCCGTAAACCGTTCCCCGGCGCCGCACGGCCTTGGGCACGGTATCGGTGGTCATCATGCTGCGGGCCAGGGCATCAACATCGTCGGCAACCAACGCCTCACAGAGAGTTGGCACGGCGGCAGTGATCTTTTCCATCGGCAGGGGCGCGCCGATCACCCCGGTGGACGCCACCAGCACCTCGTGCTCTTCCAAGCCAAGGGCCTGGGCCACCAGACCGGTCATGGCCATGGCGTCGCGCATTCCGTCGGCGCCGGTGCAGCAGTTGGCGTTCTTGCTGTTGACGATCACCGCCCGACACCGCCCGCCCGCCGCGCGTCGGCGGGAGAGCTGCACCGGTGCCGCCTGCACGAGATTGCGGGTGAACACCCCGGCCGCCGTGGCGGGCTGTTCGGCGTAGATCAAGCCCAGATCCAGGGCACCGTTTTTTTTCAGGCCGGCATGCACGCCGGCGGTCTTGAACCCCGGGCAACCGAATCGTTCCATTCCTTTATCCTTTAAATTCAAAAATTAGAGAGGCTTGAGCAAAGACTGCAAAAGCTGGGGGCTTACTTGACAGAACCGGTGTTTATTGTCAATCTGCCGGCGTTCGACAAGGAAGGAGGATTCCGGAAAAATGAGGATCGTCTGCAAAAACTGCGGCAACACGCTCAAACTCGAACGCACCTGACGGCGCGTCGCCCTGCGTTGCAAGGTCTGCGGCGCCTCCTTCGGCCTGGACGACCTGCCCGAGGCCATCGACGACGCCCTGGAAGCGCTTTTGGCATCGGTGCCCTGCGACCGTGTTTAGGATTCCTGGAACGTGATTCTTTCCAGCCTCTTTCCGGTCTTCGCCCTCATTCTCCTGGGCGGCGTGCTCAAGCGCCGCGGCCTGACCAACGATGTTTTCCTGGCCGCCTCGGACCGCCTGGTCTACTTCATCTTCTTTCCCGCCATGCTCTTCTGGAAGATCGGCGGCGCCGACCCCGGCGCCGGCATCCCCTGGCGCCTGTGCCTCGCCGTGGCCGGGGCGGTGGTGATCGTTTACGTCATCAGCACCGCCGCCATGCGCCCGGCCGGCATCACCGCGTTTCAGGCCGGCTCGTTTTCCCAGAGCTGCTACCGCTTCAACACCTACATCGGAGTGGCCATCGTCATCAACGCCATGGACGAAACCGGGGTGCGCCTGTTCGGCATTCTCATCGGTTTTCTCATTCCGCTGATCAACGTGCTGGCCGTCTCGACCCTTATCTGGTTTTCCGGCCAGCCCATCAGCGGTCGCCGCCGCCTAATCGTCACCCTCAAGGCCCTGGTTTCAAACCCGCTCATCGTGGCCTGTCTCACGGGACTTCTCTACGCTCAAACGCTCAACCGTTTCCCCCTCTTCATCGACAACACCCTGCGGCTGATGTCCCTGGTGACCCTCCCCCTGGCCCTGATGAGCATCGGCGGCGCCCTGACCTTCGCCAACCTGCGCGGCTACCTGAAGCCGTCGCTGGTGGGCGCGGTCATCAAATTGGTGGCCCTGCCGGTGGTGGGCTACGGCATGCTCGCCTGGCTCCAGGTGGCGGGCCCCGCCCTGCAAACCGCCATGCTCTTTTTCGCCCTGCCCACCTCCACCGCCATCTACGTCTTGTCCTCCCAACTGGGCAGCGACACGGCCCTGGCCTCAGCCGCCATCGTGGTGTCCACCGTGCTGAGCTTCTTCTCCCTGTCGGCGGTCATGATATTGTTTTTTTGAACAGGACCTTGGGATCGACGGGACGGTTGTAATCGATGAACCCCCACGAAATGGATGTAGCTTTCATCGGCCCGGCTCTGGGAGAAAAAAACCGACGAGAAAAGCAACCAGCTCGCTTTCCCGCTCCATGACAAAGGACGTGTCGCAAAAATGAACAAAGAAGAGCCGCGGCAGCATGTGGGACAGGTCCCGCCCGTCCCACCAGGCCTTGATGACGCCGATGCCCCTCGGCTGATTTTCGGGCGTGGGGTTTCTGATGCGGATATCAGCGGGCATTGCCCTCCTTCGGGCGCCGACGGCGAAAAGAGGAAAGTGCCTTGACCACCGGTGCCATGGTGGATACGATCTTGGCAAGAATTCAAGGAATTGGCAATAGCTGGAAGAAGTCGGGCCAAATCGGATCAACGCGGGAAAGCGATGGATGAACACTGGACGGTTGCTTTATCGCTGCCCTGGCGCCGCTGCGAGATTTGGCGTCGATACCGGCAGGTCCGCTGAAATTTCGAACAAGGCGATGAGACCAAAACGCCGGGCCAT
>DQXI01000080.1 GCA_011042305.1 Desulfobacteraceae bacterium | reverse complement strand
GTGCAAAGAATCAACGCCGTCAGCAGCGGCACCACGCCCCTGAAAATATCCTCCAAGGCAATCTCCGAGGATACGCCGCTGACCACGTAGACGTTGACCCCCACCGGCGGGGTGATCACCCCGATCTGCGTCACCATCACCACCACCACGCCGAACCAGACCGGATTGAAACCGAGGTCGATCACCACCGGATAGAAGATCGGCACGGTAAGCATGATCAGGGCCAGGGCATCGATGAAGCAGCCGCCCACCAGGTAAACGAGGATGATCAGGGCCATGATCGCCGGCGGCGGCCAGTTGAAGCCGGCTACCCAGTTGGCGATGTCGAAGGGGATGCGGGTGACGGCCAGAAAGTGACCGAAGACCGTCGCCCCGGCCACGATCACCAGGATCATGCACGAAATGCGGGTGCTTTCCTGCAGGGCCTGCCAGAGACGCTTGAGCGTGATGGTGCGGCGCAGCGCCGCGATCACCAGGGTGCCGAAAGCGCCGACGGCCCCGGCCTCGGTGGGAGTGAAAAAACCGAGAAACAGCCCTCCCATCACCAGGATGAACAGCAGCAAGGTTTCGATGAGCCCGGTCAGCGATGCAAGGCGCTGTTTCCACGTCGAGCGCGGTCCCCGGGGCGCCACCGTTGGATCCAGCACCGCCCAGATGGTCACGGCCAAACCGAAGCCCACCGCCAGCAGGATCCCCGGTAGGATACCGGCGATGAAGAGCCGGCCGATGGACTGCTCGGTCATGATTCCGTAGACGATGAAGATCACGCTGGGCGGAATCAGGATGCCGAGGCTGCCGCCGGCGGCCACCACGCCTCCGGCGAGGGTGTCATGGTAGTGGTAGCGCCGCATCTCCGGCAGGGTCACCGCGGCCATGGTGGCCGCGGTGGCATTGGTGGAGCCGCAGATGGCCGAAAACCCGGCGCAGGCGCCGATGGTGGCGATGGCCATCCCGCCGGGCCAATGGCCGATGAAGCGGTAGGCCACGTCGAAGAGGCGGCGGCTGATGCCGGAATGGTAGGCGATCTGCCCCATGAGGATGAACAGGGGAATCACCGTCAGGTTGTAGGATCCGAAGACATCGTAGATGTCCTTGACCACCACGTTGAGGGCCGCGCCAACGGAGACGACATAGCCGAAGCCGACAAATCCGAGCAGCATCATCACGAAGCCGACGGGCATGCGCGAAAAAATCAGGATCACCAGGGCCGCCAGGCCGACGATGCCGGTTGTTGTTGGGCTCATGCCGGTTCTTCGATTCCTTGGCCGCGCTTTGAAACACCGGCGACCGGTAGCGGTTCAACCAAATGACAAGTTACAAGTGACTAAAGTGAATTAAAATTATCCACGACCCGCGCCGCCAGCACCAGGCACAGCACGGCGCATCCGACGCCGATCCCGTAGACCACCGGGTAAACCGGCAGCTGCAGGGTCATGGAAACCTCTCCGCTGGCCCTGAGCTCGGCGCCGTAAACGACGCACTGGCGGGAGACAAGGGCGAACAGGACGATGCACACCGCGTCGTTGACGGCATCGACGATGCGCTGGGACCTGCGCGATAGGCGCATCACCAAAAAATCCACCGCGATGTGCCCCTTGTCCACCGAGGTCTGGGCCAAAGCGAAGGAGACAAACAGGGCCGCCAAAAACCCCATCAGCTCGTAGGTGCCGGTGATGGGCCGGCGCATGAGGCGCAGCACGATGTCGGCGCAGGTCAGCACCATCATGGCCAGCACCGCCACGGCCGACAGGGCGTTTAAAGACCGGGTGAGCCAGCCGAGTCTTCGGGTCAGAGACGGCATGGGATCTTCTCCTCCGCGTCGCGCCTATTGCGGATTGGCGGCGATGGCCGCTTTCAAGGTTTCGACGAGCTGCTTGCCGTCAAGCCCCTTGGCATCCGCTTCCTGGATGTAGGCGTCGATGATCGGTCGTACGGCCGCTTTCCAGCGCGCCTGTTCATCCTTGGACAGGGAGACGATGGTGTTTCCCAGGCTGAGGGTGTACTGGCGGCCGGCCTCGTCCACCTCGTCCCACTTGCGGCCGTGGACGTCGACAAACTCGGCGTTGACGGCTTCAAAGACCGCCTTTTGCGCGGCGGTCAAACTCTCCCACTTGCTGCGGTTCATCACTACGAACATCGTGGTGGTGTAGCCGACCACCTCGCACTCGGTGGTGCTCTTGATCACTTCGGCCTGGCGCCACCCCTTGAGCACTTCAATGGGGCCGAAGGTCCCCTCGACCACGCCCTTTTGAAGGTTCTCGTAGGTTTCATTCTGCGGCTTGGCCACCGGCACCGCACCGAGGGCTTCGACGATCTTGGCGCTCAGCCCGGTGGAGCGGATCTTCATCCCCTTGAGATCCTCCAGGGTGCGCACCGGCTTGCGGGTATGCAGCAGGCCGGGACCGTGGGCGTGCAGGTACATCACCTGCACATCCCCGAGTTCGGCCGGCTTCAATTTTTGGTAGAAATCATTGGCGACCCGGGTGGCCTGCAAGCCGCTGGCATACCCCATGGGCAGATCCACGGCCTCCATGGCCGGAAAACGGCCCCGGGTGTAGGCGAAACAGGACATGGCGATGTCCGAGATCCCCTTGACGACCCCGTCATAGGCCTGGGGCGGCGAAGTGAGGGTGCCACCCGGAAAAACGGTGATCTTCACCTGGCCGTCGGTGCGCTTTTCGATCTCCCGGGCCCAGTCCATGGCCGCCTGGCACTGGCCGTGGGTGGCCGGAAAGAAGATGCTGTAGGTCAACTCCACCGGGCCCGCCGCGGCTGAGGCCGGGTGAAGAGCCAGCGCGAACGCGCACAGCACCGCGGCAGCAAACGACAATAAGCGGATGTTTCTCATGGCGTTGCTCCTTTTCTTGGTAGTTGGTTGGACGGCTTGCCCACGCCCTTTCAACTACAGGGCATCGACGGAGGTTGCCGCATCGGGATTTTATAAGCGTGAAACAGCGAGAATAAAAGGGGTCGGAGGCGCTTGCTGGGCCGGTGTCATCGCGGCCAGCAAGCCATCAATAAAGGTAGGCGTACATATGAGCGATCTTAAGGGTAGCGGCCTTCATGAGCGTACCTGGATGATGCGATAAATGCGCTTTGGGCGCCATACCTACACGTCGCGCGGCAGGCTGTCAAGGCCTTTTCCGTCTCGCCCCCTAGCGGAAACCGTCGAACCGGGCCGCTGGGCTGCTTGACATCGGGCCTCCATTTGACTTAAAAGCAGCGATGCCATGCCGACGACCCCACCTACTGTTTGAAGACAATTGAAAATTCTGGCTGCGATCAACGACGGATCGAAACCTTCAGGGGCGGACGGCATTTCCGCCGGTCGCCTTTTCCCCTTCAAACCGATTGGCAACCTTAATTCACGAAAGGAGAATGCACGATGACCGCCAAGCTGATCAAGGGAACAGAAATCCGAGAGCAAATCCTCGAGGAAATCACCGCCGAGGTAGCCGAGATCAAGGAAAAATACGGCAAGGTCCCCGGTCTGGTCACCATCCTGGTGGGCGAAAACCCAGCCTCCATTTCTTATGTGACGCTCAAGATCAAGACCGCCCACCGGGTCGGGTTCAAGGAAATCCAGGACAGTCAGCCGGCGGACATCTCCGAGGCGGATCTGCTGGCGCTGATCGACAAGTACAACAAGGACGACTCGATCCACGGCATCCTGGTGCAGCTGCCGCTGCCCAAGCACATCGATGAAAAGAAGGTGCTCAACGCCATCGACCCGGACAAGGACGTGGACGGCTTCCACCCGGTGAACGTCGGGCGCCTGATGATCGGCGGCAGCGAAGTGAAGTTTCCCCCCTGCACCCCGGCCGGTATCCAGGAGATGATCGTACGCGCCGGCGTGGAAACCAAGGGCGCCGAAGTAGTGGTGGTGGGACGCTCCAACATCGTGGGCAAACCCATCGCCAACATGATGCTGCAGAAGGGGCCCGGTGCCAATGCCACCGTGACCGTGGTGCACACCGGCACCCGCGACTTGGCCAGCCACTGCCAGCGCGCCGACATCCTCATCGTGGCCGCCGGGGTACCTGACCTGGTCAAGCCCGAGTGGATCAAGCCGGGCGCCTGCGTCATCGACGTCGGCGTCAACCGGGTAGGCGAGAAAATCAGCGAAAAGACGGGCAAGAAGGTGGCGATTCTCAAGGGCGACGTGGATTTCGACCGCGCCAAGGAAATCGCCGGCTACATCACGCCGGTGCC
>DQXI01000041.1 GCA_011042305.1 Desulfobacteraceae bacterium | reverse complement strand
GGTTTCAGGTGTCAGCGCCGCCGCCGGCCAAAGTCGTGACCGGTTTGGTGAAGAAGGTGACGGCAGCTTCCACCCCGCTGTCATCCGGAGCAACGCGACGAGGGATCTCCTGGAGGCGCCAAGATGCCTCACTGTATTCGGAATGACAGCCATGCACGCTAGTCACATACGAGTCCGGAACCGAAAGTAACATATTGATCTTTCAGCTGAAACCTGAATACCGAAACCTTGAACCCTGAACCCCGAACCCCGCTATGCCCCGTTTCCAGCTCAATCCGCTGACCCTGCGCAAGATCCGCCGTTTCCGGTCCATCCGGCGCGGCTGGTGGTCCCTGGTGGTCTTTGCCCTGATGGTGGCGGCGGCGCTGGCCGCGGAGCTGTGGGTCAACGACCGGGCCCTGGTGGTGCGCTACCAGGGGGAGTGGTACTTTCCCACCTACGGCGCCCCCCTGCCGGGGACGACCTTTGGGCTGGACTATGCCTACGAGACCGACTACCGGGAATTGAAGCGCCGTTTTGCCGCCGCCGGCGACGGCAACTGGGTGCTGCTGCCGCCGGTGCCTTACGGCCCTTACAGCACCGACCTGCACGACGATGCCTTCCCGCCCTTTGCCCCCGACTGGCGTCAGCGGCACTTCCTGGGCACCGACACCGTGGGCCGGGACGTGCTGGCGCGACTGGTCTACGGGTTTCGCATCGCCATCTTCTTCTCCCTGGGACTGCTGGCGGTCAACTACGCCATCGGGGTGTCGCTGGGCTCTGCCATGGGCTATTTCGGCGGCCGCTTCGACCTGTTTTTCCAGCGTTTGATCGAGGTCTGGTCCAACGTGCCGTTTCTTTACGTGATCATCATCATCAGCTCCATCGTGGTGCCCAACTTCTGGATCCTGGTGCTGATCATGGCGATTTTCGGCTGGATCGGCATCACTTGGACCATGCGCACCGTGACCTACAAGGAACGCGAGCGCGACTACGTGCTCGCCGCCCGGGTGCTGGGCGCCTCCCACGGCCGAATCATCCTGCGCCACATCCTGCCCAACACGGTGGCGGTAATCGTGACCTACGCGCCGTTTTCAGTCTCCTCGGGGATCGTGGCCCTGACGTCTCTCGACTACCTCGGCTTCGGCCTGCCGCCGCCCACCCCGAGCTGGGGCGAGTTGCTCGCCCAGGGATGGACCTACATGAGCGCCTGGTGGATCGTGGCGTCGGTGGTGGGGGCCATGGTGGTGACCCTGGTGGCGGTGACCTTCATCGGGGAGGCGGTGCGCGAGGCGCTGGATCCCAAGCTGTACACCATCTATGAATGACGAACGGGTCAGCAATGCCGATCGATTCGACAGACACGAAGCATCCTGAATTCAAGACCATCTGTTTGTTCTGCCTGCTTATCCTGCTCCTGCTGGCGGCCGGCTGTGGCAAAGAGGAGGCTCCCGGCACAGGTCGGCAAGCCGAAGCCGACGCGGCGGTGGTGAAAGCGACGGTGCGCCGGCCGCGGGAGCCGCTGCCCGAGGGGATCGTGTGGCAGACCAACGACACCGATCCGGTCTTCGCTTCCCCCGAGGCGGTGCGCGGCGGCACCTTCCACGAGGCCCTGCTGAGTTTTCCCTTGACCTTTCGCACCGTGGGGCCCGACTCCAACTCCAGCTTCCGCAGCGCCATCCTCGACAACCAGCTCAGCCTGGTGGGGATTCATCCCAACACGGAAAAGATCATCCCCGAGCTGGCGACCCACTGGGCCTTCGACCCGGACGGACGCACCATGTACTTCAAGCTCGACAAGCGGGCGCGCTGGTCGGACGGGCACCCGGTCACCGCGGACGATTTCGCCTACACCCTCGATTTCATGCGCTCGGCGCACATCGTGGCCCCCTGGTACAACGACTATTACAGCCGCGAGATCGAGCGCGTGATCATCTACGACGACCACACCCTGGCGGTGGTGGCGGCCCGGCCGGTGCCCGACCTGCACCTGCGCGTCGCCATCGCCCCCACCCCGGAGCATTTTTACGGAAAACTAGACGAAGATTTCGTCATGAAGTACAATTGGGAAATCGTTCCCAACACCGGCGCCTACCAGATCAGCGACTTCGAAAAGGGACGCCGGGTGCGTTTTAAACGCAAGCAGAACTGGTGGGCCGAGGACCGGCGCTACTTTCGTCACCGTTTCAACGTCGACACGGTGGTCTTCACCGTGGTGCGCGACTTCAACCTCATGTGGGAGTATTTCAAGAAGCGGCGCCTGGACACTTTCGCCCTGAACCTGCCGGCGTACTGGCATGTCAAGTCCAAGACCGGCGTGATCGAGAAGGGCTACGTGGAGCGGATCTGGTTTTTCAACGACACCCAGCAGTCGGCCCAGGGGCTGTGGCTCAACCTGGACCGGGAGATCTTTGCCGACCGGCGGGTACGCTATGCTTTCGCTCATGCGATGAACATTGAAAAAGTCATCGACCAGGTCCTGCGGGGGGACTACTATCGCCTGGAGCACGGCTTCATGGGCTACGGGGCCTATTCGAACCCCGACATTCGGGCCCGGCGCTTCGACCTGGAAAAGGTCGAGGCGCTGATGAGCGAGGCCGGGTGGCAGCGGGGCGCCGACGGCATCTGGACCCGCGGCGACCAGCGCTTCGCCGTGGAAGTGACCTACAGCCTCGAAGCGCATACGGCCAGGCTGGTGGTGCTCAAGGAAGAGGCCCGCAAGGCCGGGTTAGAGCTGGAATTGCGGCGCCTGGACGCCGCCGCGGCCTACAAGAAGGTGCTGGAAAAAAAGCACGACGTGGCCTGGATGGGCTGGAGCACCTCCATGCGGCCCCAGTACTGGGAGCACTTTCACTCGGTCAACGCCCACAAGCCCCAGACCAACAACATCACCAACACCGACGATCCTGAGATGGACCGGCTCATCGACGCTTACCGCAATTCCCTCGACGCCGAAGAGCGGGCCTCCCTCAGTCGCCAGATCCAGGAGAAAATCCACGAGATCGGCGCCTTTGTCCCCACCTTCATGGTCCCTTACGTGCGCCAGGCCTACTGGCGCTGGTGGCGCCTGCCGGAGCCGGCCGGCACCCGGCACACGACCAACCTCTTCGATCCGTTCAGCAGCGCCACCGGCGGGCTGTTCTGGTACGACGCCGAGAGACGGGCCGAAACCGAGGCGGCGATGAAGGCGGAGCGCCGCTTCGCTCCCGTGACACGGATCGACGAGACCTACAAGATGCCTTCGCTGCGCTGAGGCCGGTTTGCCGATGAACGACACCATCCTGCGAGTGGAGCAACTGTCGGTGAGCTTTGCCACCGAGACGGACCGGTTGACGGCGGTGGAGGACGTCTCTTTTCGCCTGCATCGCGGGGAAACCCTGGGCCTGGTGGGCGAGAGCGGTTGCGGCAAGAGCGTCACGGCCCTGTCCATCATGCGCCTGCTGCCCCAGCCGGCCGGCCGCATCGAGGCCGGCCGGATCCTGTTGCAAGAGACCGACATCGTGCGCTTGCCGGCGGCGGATTTGCCCGGACTGCGGGGTCGGCGCATCGCCATGATCTTCCAGGAGCCGATGACGGCCCTGAACCCGGTGCATCGCATTGGCCGCCAGGTGGCCGAGGCGGTGCACCTGCACCGGCCCGAGCTGGACGAACGGACCGTGGCCCGCGAGGTGGTGACGATGCTGGAAAAGGTGCGCATCCCGGAACCTGCGGCCCGGGTCAAGGCGTATCCGCACCAGATTTCCGGCGGCATGCGCCAGCGGGTGATGATCGCCATGGCCCTTGCGGCGCGGCCGGATATCCTCATCGCCGACGAGCCCACCACCGCTCTGGACGTGACCATCCAGGCCCAGATCCTGAGCCTCATGCGCGACCTCCAGGCCGAAACCGGAACAGCGATTCTTTTCATCACCCACGACCTGGGAGTGATCGCCGAGCTGTGCCACCGCGTGGCGGTGATGTACGCCGGCCGCATCGTGGAAAGCGCGGCGGTGGAAGCGCTTTTTCGCAGCCCAAGGCACCCCTACACCCGGGGGTTGATGGCGGCCGTTCCCCGCCTGGACCGGACCCCCAAGTCGCCCCTGGCCACCATCGAGGGGACCGTGCCGGCCCTGGGAACCATGCCCCCCGGCTGCCGCTTCGCCAACCGCTGCCCCCAGGCGATGGAGCGCTGCCACCGGGCGCCGCCCCCCCTCACCGAGGTGGCCGACGGGCACGCGGTGGCGTGCTATTTGTACAGCTGAAAGGACCCAAGGGACCCAAAGG
>DQXI01000235.1 GCA_011042305.1 Desulfobacteraceae bacterium | reverse complement strand
CTTTTTCATCGTGTGAGCTCCTTTGAAAAGTTGTCGAAAGGCGTAACGCGCAAATACCGCATTCGTGCCTCCCGAGGGGGCCTGCCGGGTATACACGACTATCCAAGAAATTTCGCTTCAGGTCAAGCATTGCCCCCAAACCCTGTCAAAACAGGGCTCCGCCCTTTTCCCTCAGCGCCGCTCGTGGGACGTCCAGGGCAAGGGAAAATTTATCCTTGAAACCGGTGACAAGGACAAAAAAACACCAAACAGATTAGGGGCGCCGATCATGCGTTCATCCACGCCGACGAAATCGACGCGGCTTCAGGAACAAGATTTCTCTCCAGCTTTTCGGCTTTCGGGGCCAGCAAGGGTTGCCCGCCGGGGAAAGCGGGCGCTGGTCATCATTCCCCAGCAGCTGAGACGATACTCTAAACCGGTCCGGATACAGCCGAGCCCGTAGACAACGCTGCGCTGAAAATTTATGGACGAGGCCTCGGCAAAATAGCGGGTGGGGCAACTGACCTCGGCCACGGTGTAGCCGAGCCACAGGATCTGGGCCAGCATCTGGTTGTCGAAGACGAAATCGTCGGAGTTGGCCTCCAGGGGCAGCCGCTGGAGCAGTTCGCGGGAAAAGGCCCGGTAGCCGGTGTGATACTCGGAAAGCTTGGCCCGGGTGAGCAGGTTTTCCACCGCCGTGAGCAGCCGGTTGGCGACGTACTTCCACATCGGCATCCCCCCTTGGAGGGCATAGCCGCCGAGGATGCGCGAGCCCAGCACGCAGTGGTACAGGCCGCTGCCGATCATGGCCGCCATGGCCGGGATCAGCTTGGGGGTGTACTGGTAGTCCGGGTGCACCATGATAACGATGTCCGCCCCGGCCTCCAGGGCCAAGCGGTAGCAGGTCTTCTGATTGGCGCCGTAGCCCCGGTTGGCCGGATGCACGTGGACCGTGGTCTGAGGCAAATCCCTGGCGATGGCCACGGTTTTGTCGTTGCTGCCGTCGTCCACCACGATCACATGGTCCACGACCTGCTGCGCCATCACTTCCGCGTGGGTTTTCTCCAGTGTCCGGGCCGCGTTGTAGGCGGGCATGACGACAACAATCTTCTGGTCCCGATACATGGGGCGATCTCCGCTTTGGTTATCGTACGATCGGATCACTCATTTTCAGTCGCGGATCCGTTCAAGGTTCGCTTTCGCCTGCGCATGGCCCGGGTTCAATTCCAGGGCTCTTTGGAAATGCGCGGCAGCCTCATCAGGCCTTCCGGCCTGGAACAATAGCACCCCCAGGTTGTTGTGCGCCTCCACGTAGTCCGGGCGAAGCCGCAATGCGCGCACGTAGTGGGAAAATGCCTCTTTCACCCGGTTTTTCTCAAGCAAGCTGTTGCCCATCAAGTAATGGGCCTCGGCATCGGCCGGATCAACGCGCAGTGCCTGGCGCAAGTGGGCCATGGCGTCATCCACCTTTCCCTGCTGCCACAGCAGCCCCCCCAGATTGCGATGGGCCAGGGCAAAATCCGGGTCGATGGCGATGGCCTTGCGCATGTGATCCATCCCTTCCTGGAGCCTTCCCGACAAAACCAGGGTGACCCCGAGATTCAGATGGGCCTCCTTGTTTTCCGGCACCAGGTGAATCGCCTTGCGGTAAAAATCCTCGGCCTCCGCCAGGTGCCCCCGGTTTCTGGCGATGTTGCCCAGGTTGTAGTAGGCATAGACATCGTCGGGATCGCTCACCAGGGCCTTCCAGTAGTAGGCTTCGGCCTCCTCGATACGGCCCCTTTTTTCCATGGCCACGCCGGCCTTGTTATTGGGACGGGCCTTGTTGGGCGACTTGGCGGCGCAGTCGGTCCACAGGGTTAAATCATCCTGCCAGACCCCGTTGCGCTCGTAGGTCCAGAAGCTCAACACCGCCACCACCGCCGCCAGCAGCGTGATCCGAAGCCGGGACGACCGGATGCAGCGATAAACAAAGCCTGCCGCCAGGAGACAAAAGGCCATGGAAGGCAGGTAGGTGCGGTGCTCGAAGATGATTTCCAGGCCGACGACCGAAGACTCGATCACCAGGTTGCCCAGGAACCACAGGATGCAGAAGGAAACCACGCGATGGCGCATAGCCGTGGTCAGGGCGACGGCCGCCAATAGAACAATGAACAAGAATGCCGCCAGGGTTGACGGCGGATCGACCAGGGAGTGGGACAGGGGAAAATCGTAATCCAGGTTCAGCCGTGAGGGGTGCGGGAAAAGGAGCAGCGTGATGTAGAAAAGCACCACCCTGAACTGGGTCCACACCCGTTCGACAAGCGTAAAATCACGGTAGGCATACCCCCCGGTGATTCTTTGCAGCGGATCGGCGCCCAGGAAGATCCATACCAGCCCCGCGCCGGCGGCGACAAGGACCAGCAGCAGCGGCATCTTGCGGCGCCACCCCTCCCACTTCAAATCCTGGAAAAAATACCACTCGTAGAGAAAGATGAAAAAAGGCAGGGTGGCCGCGATCTCCTTCGAGCCCATGGCCAAGGCCGCCGAGATCCCGCAGGCGGCCCCCCAGAGCATCTTCCCGCCCCTGCCGACGGCGGTCCGCGCCCGCAGGTAGCCAAACAGGCTCACGATGAAAAACAGGGCCGCCAAGCCGTTCATCCGCTGCACGATGTAGGTTACCGTCTGGGTGTGCAACGGATGGACGAGCCAGATCAAGACGGCCCAAAAACAGATCCACCGCCGGGCTTCCGGGGACGGCGACCATCCCCGTTTTTCCACCGATGCTGGCCCGGCCGCCAGCTCGGCGGTCCCCGTCAAGAGCAGCCACAGGAACAGGCCGGTGAGCAGGTGGACCGCCAGGTTGACCAGGTGGTAGCCAGCCACCGCGTCGCCGTGAAAAAACCAGTTCAACGCGAAGGAAACATAGGCCACCGGGCGCGTGGGCAGGGGGCTCTCAAAGGCGGCCTGCCTGAGGCTTTCCAGGTCAATTTGGGTGAGGTGCAAGTGGAGGTTGTCGCGGATGTTGGGGATATCGTCGAAGATAAAAGGAACATGCAACGTGTTGGCGTAAATCGCCAGGACGAGACAAGCTTGAAGGAAAACCAGGACCGAGGGGCGGATCTGTTGAGCTCGTTTCTCCATCATCGACACCTATTACACCGTCGTCAGTGACCGCGCAACGCCGGCCGGAGCTTGCCCCTGCCTGGCCTCCATGCTATTTTTTTTGCCCATGCGCTCCGCCCGCCTCAAATCCTCGCTTCCGGTGCTGCTTTCCGCGGCCCTGGTGGCCCTGTTCTTCCACCCGGTGCTTTCCGGTGAAAACACGTTTTATTTTCGGGATATCCATCGCTGGTTCTATCCCATGAAGTACTTTCTTGCCCAGTCGTTGCAGCAAGGAGAAATCCCGTTCTGGTGTTCGAGCTACTTTTGCGGCGCCCCTTTTCTGAGCGATATCCAGTCCGGGGTGTTCTACCCGCTCTCGCTTCTTTTCGCCGCCCTCCCCTTCCCGCTCGCGTTCAACTGGTTTGTCTGCCTCCACTTCTTTTTGGGCTTTCTCTTTTGCTATCTCTTTTTGAAACAGGAAGGCCGCTCCAACGGCGCCGCCCTGCTGGCCGCTGCCGCCTACGGTTACGGCGGCTATACCATCGCCTCGGTCAACACCCTTAACAGCCTGACCACCGCCATCTGGCTGCCGGCGGTGTTGTGGGCCTTCTCGCGGGCGTGCAACTTGGCGCCATCCCAGCGCCGCCGGCCCGGCTTCCTCCTTGTCATCCTGTTTCTCGTCACGGCCATCCTCGGCGGCGAACCCCAGCTTTTTCTCATGATAGCGGCCCTTCTCCTTACCTATGCCGTTTTTGGGGCCCGCCACGCCAAATGGCGCACCGCCGCAGGCCGCGGCACACTGGTGGCCGGCCTGGGCGCCGCGGCGATCATGGTGACCATGGTGCAGATCGGGCCGACCTGCCAGGATTTTCGCCTTTCGGCCAGGGCAGGGGGGATGGACTACGATATGGCCACCCGCCATTCACTGCCCCCTGAAGCCCTCAAACACCTCGTCCTGCCGCTGCGGTTTCCCGCCGATTTCGCCACCGATGCGCAGACCCTGGCCGATTTTTTTCCGGCAAGCGGCGGCATGCCCTGGCTGCTGACCATTTATCCCGGCTTTTTGATCCTTCCTCTGGCGCTTTGGGAGATCGCTGCGCACTTCAATCGCCAGACGCTCTTTTGGCTCGGGCTCCTCGTTTTGGGTCTCATCCTCGCCCTGGGCCGCCACACGCCGGTCTACTCGTGGT
>DQXI01000102.1 GCA_011042305.1 Desulfobacteraceae bacterium | reverse complement strand
GTGCGCCAGAACGCCGCCGCCGGCGACCTGGTCCTCGACGAGGTCGTCCTGGCCGAGCTGGACCGCCTCGGCCGCACGGTGACCGATCACCTGGACGACAATCCGATGTTGTGGGATTCTTAGCAGGCCGGCGTCATTTGCCGCCGGGAAGGGTCGGTTTGTCAGATCTGCTGCGCCGGCCCAGGGCTTCTTCGGCCAGGCGCCGACCGAGGCTGATCATTTCCTCGGCCCGGAAAAAATCGAGCATGCCGCAGGCGTTGCGCGGGATCTCCACCACCACGTCCGGGGCGTAGGCCGCCAGCTTCAGTTTGGCCACGGTGCTTTGCATGGTGTCAAAGGAGCGGTTGAGCACATCGAAGAGCCCCAGCGCCTCTTCCCCTGATTCCTCGGGTTTTTCTTCGTTTTTATGCAGTCCGTCGATGAAACGGCGGATCCGGCGCTGGTAGCTGCTGAGACGGTCCTGGGGCGGAGGCTCGGGCTCGGACTCGGGCCGGTCCTCCATTTCCGCCGAGGCCTTGCCGATGAGATTGACCGCAATGGTCAGGTCGGTGACATCATTCAGGGTCGGGGCGATGGGTACCGGGTTGACCAGCCCCCCGTCCACTAGGCGGCGGTTCATGTAGGAGTGGGGGGTAAAAAAAGTCGGGATGGCGATGGAGGCGCGGATGGCGTCGAAGAGGTTGCCCTTGTTGATCCAGATCTCCTTGCCGCTGTCCAGGTCGGTGGCCACCGCCGTGTAGGAAACCGGCAGGCTTTCGATGTCCCGGTCGCCCACCAGCTCGCGCAGCAGCTCGATGATGCGCTCGCCCTTGATCAGCCCGGACCAGGAAAAAGAGAAGTCCATCAGTTTGAAGACGTCGAAACGAGTCAGGGCCTGGACCCAGTCGGCGTAGTCGACCAGGCGGCCGGCGGCCCAGATTCCCCCCACCAGGGCGCCCATGGAGGCGCCGGCCACCGACCGGATGCGGTAGCCGTTTTCCTCCAGATAGTTGATGACGCCGATGTGGGCCAACCCCCGGGCCCCACCGCTGCCCAGCACCAATGAGACGGTCTTGGATGACTGCATCGCTCGATCGCCTTTTTGCTCATCATGGTCAGATGTTGATGGAACCTTACTCCCACAGGCCGCCATCGTCAATGTTCGCTACTCGTGGCGCAGGGCCTCGATGGGGTCCAGGCGCGCCGCCTGGCGGGCGGGAAAATAGCCGAAAACGATGCCAACGGCGGCGGAGAAGGCCACCGCCAGGCAGACGATGCCCGGGTTGAAGACAAAGGGCACCCCCATGAGCCTGGCCCCCACGGCCGCGGCGGCCAGGCCGAGAATGATGCCGCAGATGCCGCCGAGGCCGGCCAGCACCACCGATTCCACCAGAAACTGGCGCATCACGTCGCGTTCCATGGCCCCGATGGCCATGCGGGTGCCGATCTCGCGGGTGCGCTCGGTCACCGATACCAGCATGATGTTCATGATCCCGATGCCGCCCACCAGGAGGCTGACGGCGGCCACGGCGCCCAGCAAGGTGGTGAGCACCCGCGTGGTGGCGGTCAGGGTCGAGACGATTTCCTGCATGTCGCGGACGAAAAAGTCGTCTTCGGCACCGGGCGCGATGCGGCGGCGCTGGCGCATCAGGTGCTCTATTTCGATCTTGACCCGGTCGGTGGCAACCCCGTCGCGGGCCGAGACGTAGATCCTCTGGACATCGGTGTTGCCCGCGATGCGTCGCTGAAAGGTGCGCAGCGGCACCAGCACCAGGTCGTCCTGGTCCGTGCCGAAGCTGGTCAGCCCCTTGGCCGCCAGCACGCCAATGATCTTGAAGCTGATGCGGTCGAGGCGCACGGTTTCGCCGACGGGATCCAGGCCGCCGAACAGGGCTTCGCGCACCGTGGCGCCGATGACGCACACCGCCCTGCCGCTGCGCAGCTCGCCGGGGTTGAAGATCCGCCCGGCCGACAGGTCCCAGTCGCGTACCAAGACAAACCCGTCGGTGGTGCCGGTGACCGTGGTTGAGCGGTTCTCGTTGCCCCGGATTACCTGCATCGACCGGCTGGCCGCCGGCGCGACGGCCTCCAGGTCGGCGATTTCCCGGGCCAGGGCTTCGGCATCGGCAACTTCAAAGGGTTCGGCACTGGCACGGGCCCCGCCCGGGCCGTGAAACCCCTGTCCCGGCCGCACCTGGAGCATGTTGCTGCCCAACTTGCCGATATCTTTGGTGACCTTGGCGGTGGCCCCTCCGCCCAGAGTCACCATGGTGATCACCGCCGCCACCCCGATGACGATCCCCAGCACGGTCAAACCCGAGCGCAGGGCGTTGCGCCGGATGGCCCTCAGGGCCAGCATGAATGTTTCCCACCACATCGACGCCCTCACCCGGTGCGGATCGCTTCGATCGCGCCGTCCTTGAAATGGATTTGGCGGCTGGCAAAGGCCGCCATGTCCGGTTCATGGGTCACCATGACGATGGTCAGCCCCTCTCGCTGGTTAAAATCGGTCAGCAGCCGCATCACCTCCAGGCTGCGCTCTGAATCCAGGTTGCCGGTGGGCTCGTCGGCCAGCAGCACGTCGGGGGTGGTGACGATGGCCCGGGCAATGGCCACCCGCTGCTGCTGGCCGCCGGAAAGCTCTCCCGGGGTGTGGTTTTCCCAGCCGCTGAGCCCCACCGCGGCCAGCGCCGCCGCAGCCTGGCGGCTGCGCTGGCCCATGGGCACTCCCCGATAGATCAGGGGTAATTCGACGTTTTCCAAGGCCGAAGTCCGGTTGAGCAGGTTGAACCCCTGGAAGACAAACCCCAGGCAACGGCGCCGCAGGATGGCCCGCTGGTCCCGGGAAAGGGCTCCTACCTCGATATCGTTGAACCGGTAGCTGCCCCGGGTAGGGGTGTCCAGGCAACCGATGATGTTCATGCAGGTGGACTTGCCCGAGCCGCTGGGGCCCATCACCGCCACGAATTCTCCCTTGGTGACGGTGAGATCCACCCCACGCAGGGCGTGCATGGCCGCCTGCCCGGTGCCGTAGATCTTGCTGACGCCGGTCAGTTGGATCAGGGTTTCCGGTTCGCTGCCCCGGGCCGCCCCCGGATTCATCGGGTTTCCTCCAGGATACCGATGATCACCTCGGTGCCCGGCGCCAGTTCAGCGGCGCGGACCTCGGTCCACTGGCCGTCCGTGTGGCCAAGGGTGACGGCCACGGGCACCGGTTGGCCGTCTTGCAACCGCCAGACGCACGGCCCAGTGGAGGCGCCCGCCGAGTCCGAGGCGCTGCGTCGGCGGGGAGGGCCGGGCATCAGCCGCCCCATGAATCCCGACCGACCGGCGGTGCCTTGGGCCGGCGGAACGAAGCGCAGGGCGGCGTTGGGCACCAGCAGCGCGTCCTTGACTTCCTGGACCGTGATTTCGGCGGTGGCCGTCATCCCCGGCCGTAGCGTCAGATCCTCATTGGAAACCGTGAGAACGGTTTCGTAGGTAACCACGCCGCTGGTGGTCTGGGCGCCGTAGCGAACCTGGCGGATCACGGCGGGAAAGCTGCGCTCGGGGTAGGCATCGACGGTGAACACGGCCGGCTGACCTTCGCGTACCAGGCCGACGTCGGCCTCGTCCACGTCCACGTGCAGCTCCATCAGGGCTAGGTCTTCAGCCAGGGTGAAGAGCACCGGGGCCTGGAACGAGGCGGCCACCGTCTGCCCCGGGTCCACGCTCCGGGTGAGCACCACGCCGTTGATGGGCGAGTAGATCACGCTTTTTTCCAGGTTGGTGCGATCGACGTTGAGGGTGGCCGTGGCCTCCGCAATTCGTGCTCGGGCTGCGGCCACGGCGGCCAGGGCGCGGTCGAGGGTCGCCCTGGCGGTTTCAAGGTCCTGGTCCGAGGGCACCCGGTTGTCGGTGCTGCGGCGAAGATGCTGCATCCTTTCAAAATTGGCCTGCGCTTCGGTCGCGGTGGCCTCGGCTTCCTTCAGGCCGGCCCGGGCCGAGGCCAGGGCTGCTTCGCTCTTGGCCACGGCGGCCCTGAGCTTGGTGTCGTCCAGCCGGGCGAGTTCCTGGCCGACGCGGACCCGGTCGTTGAAATCTACCCGCACCTCCTTGATGATGCCGGACAGCTCGCTGCCCACCTCCACCTGGTTGGTCGGCTCCAGGGTGCCGGTGGCGCTGACGGTCACCGTCAAATCGTCCCGGCGCACCTGCCCGGTTTCAAATTGAAGTTTGCCGTTTTCGGAGCGGTGGGTGATGTTGTACCAGGCCAAGGCGGCGATGATTGCCAGGGCCAGGATGCCCAGGGCCATGAAGCGTCGCCGGCGCCGGCG
>DQXI01000188.1 GCA_011042305.1 Desulfobacteraceae bacterium | reverse complement strand
GGATATCACCGAGCGCAAGCAGGCTGAGGAGGCTCTCCGGGAAAGCGAGCAACGACTGCACGCCATCCTGCAATCGGGCGCCAATCCCACCGTCGTTTACGATGTCGAGGGTTTTCCCCGGTATCTGAACCCGGCCTTTACCAGCGTCTTCGGATGGACCCAGGAGGAATTGGCCGGACAGCGGATTCCTTTTGTCCCCGACGACCAAAAAGAGGTCACCGCCGCCAAGATCAGGGAAATCTACGCCACCGGCGAACCTGTGAAATTCGCGACCCAGCGGTTGACCAAGGACGGCAGGCGCCTCGACGTGATCGTCAGCGCGGCCATCATCAAAACCGCCGCAGGCAAGGGCACCGGAATGGTGGTGAGTCTCACCGATGTCAGCGAGCAGAAAAACCTCGAACTTCAGCTCAGGCAGGCCCAGAAGATGGAGTCGGTGGGGCGCCTGGCCGGCGGGGTGGCCCACGACTTCAACAACATGCTCGGGGTGATCCTGGGCTACGCGGAGCTGGCCCAGGACAAGGTGTCCCAGGACGACCCGCTGCACGCCGACCTGGCCGAGATCGTCACCGCCGCCCGCCGCTCGGCGGACATCACCCGCCAACTGCTCGCCTTCGCCCGCCGCCAGGCCGTCGCTCCCAGGGTCGTCGACTTAAACGACACCGTCGAGGGAATGCTGCGCATGCTGCGGCGGCTCATCGGCGAGGACATCGATCTGCAGTGGCTGCCCGGGGACGGTCTGTGGCCGGTGAAGCTCGACCCCTCCCAGGTGGACCAGGCCCTGGCCAACCTGTGCGTCAACGCCCGCGACGCCATCGAAGGCGTGGGCAAGGTCACCATCGAAACCGAAAACGTGCGCTTCGATGCGCAGTACTGCCGGGACCATCCCGGATTCGTCGCCGGCGATTACGTGCTGCTGGCCGTCAGCGACGACGGCAGCGGCATGGACGCCGAGACCCGCGAACACATCTTCGAGCCCTTTTTCACCACCAAGGAGAACGGCCAGGGCACCGGGCTGGGGCTGGCCACCGTCTACGGCATCGTCAAACAGAACAGCGGCTTCATCAACGTCTACAGCGAACCGGGGACAGGTACCACCTTCAAGATCTACCTGCCGCGACACGCCGAGACCGTCGAGACCCCGCCGGCCGCCTTGCCGCAGCAAGCCGACGCCGGCCGGGGCGAGACGATCCTCTTGGTGGAAGACGAGGCCGCGGTGCTCAGGCTGGCCCGCGCCATCCTCGAAGGCCTGGGCTACCGCGTGCTGGCGGCCGCCGGGCCGGTGGAGGCCGAACGCCTGGCCAAGGCGCACGACGGGCCCATCGACCTGCTGATCACCGACGTGGTGATGCCCCAGATGAACGGCCGCCAACTGGCCGAGCGGCTCGAAGCCGTGTGCCCGAATCTCAAAACCCTGTTCATGAGCGGCTACACCGCCGACGTCATCGACCATCAAGGCGTGCTGGAGGACGGGGTGCGGTTTATCCAGAAACCCTTCTCGCGGCAGGAATTCGTGGCCAAGGTGCGCGAGGCGATAGGGTAGTCCTTGGCCAGCGGGCAGCAGGCCGGGCCGAGAAGTTGCGGTTGAGGAGAAATGGGAAGAACGGGAATAGTGGAAAACAAGATAACGGTTCAGCCAAATTCGAAAACGCCGGCGCGCAAGCGGCTGGGAGAATTGCTGGTCGATGCCGGCCTGATCGACGAACAGACGCTTCGACGCGCATTGGCGAAGGGAAAAATTCATAAAAAACGCATCGGCCAGATTTTGATGGATATGGGGGTGGTGGATGACATGGCCATCGCCCAGGCGCTGTCCACGCAACTGCGCATCCCGTTGACCCACCTGACCGACCTTGACATCCCGCCAGAGATCATCGGGTTGGTTCCCCAGGAGATTGCCGAAAACCACCTGCTCCTGCCGCTGCGATTGGAGAACCGCCAACTGGTCGTGGCCATGGTCAACCCCTTGGAATTTTATGCCATCGACGATGTACGCTTTGCCACCGGCCTGGATGTCGTGCCGGTCGTCGCTCCGGAAAGCGAAATGATCAGCGCCTTGGCCCGCTATTATCCCAAGCGGGAGCTGGACCTGGGCCTCGCCTCATGGCCCCGGCTTGACGAGAGCTTCGAAGTGATCAAGACGGCCGAATCGGACGAGAAAGACGAACAAGAACTGGCCAAGTTGACCAACTTGGCGCCGGTAGTACGGTTTACCAATGCCATCTTGGCGGATGCGATCAAGATGCGCGCCAGCGATGTCCATATCGAACCGCAAAAAAGCAGCATAATCGTTCGATACCGAATCGATGGCATCCTCAATGAAATCCTCAAAACCGACCGCCACGTTCATACTTCCCTGGTTTCACGGATCAAGGTCATGGCGGGCATAGATATTTCGATCCGGCGCCGGCCTCAGGACGGTAGGTTCAGGGTGCGCTATGAGAAAAAAACCTACGACCTGAGAGTTTCCACCATCCCCATCTCCTATGGTGAAAAAGTCACGATCCGGATCCTCGATTCCGACGCGGGCAAGGTTCAGATTGAAAACCTGGGATTCTCCGAGGCCGACCTTCGTACCATTTTGGAGGTTATCCATCGCCCCCAAGGGATTTTTCTCGTCACGGGTCCCACCGGCAGCGGAAAATCGAGCACTTTGTATGCCTGTCTCAATCGATTGAACGCGCCGGAGGTCAACATCATTACGGTCGAAGACCCGGTGGAGTACGAAATCAACGGCATCAACCAGGTACAGATCAATACCAAGGCCGGCATTACCTTTGCCGCCGGCTTGCGCTCGATCCTGCGCCAGGACCCGGACATCGTCATGGTCGGCGAAATCCGGGACGCCGAAACCGCCCAGATCGCCTTCCAGGCCGCCCAAACCGGTCATCTGGTCCTCTCTACCCTGCATACCAATGACGCACCGGGCAGTGTCATTCGCCTGCTGGATCTGAAGGTTGACGATTTTCTCATCGCCGGCAGCCTGCTGGCCGTCATCGGACAGCGGTTGGTACGCAAAATTTGCACCGCCTGTCGAACGGAGGATTCCATCCCCCCCCGAATGTTGCGCCAAGTCAAAGGCTACCTGGACGGCAACGCCGCCCCCGTTTTTTACAAGGGAACGGGATGCGAGGCCTGCCAGTACAGCGGTTATATCGGACGGGTGGGGATTTTTGAATTGCTGCGAATGACCCCGGCGCTCAAGGCAACGATCTCGGCAGGGGTGACGGATGTCGATATCCGCCGGGTCGCGGAACGGGAAGGTTACCGCCCCCTGGTGGCGGACGGCATCAAGAAAGCCCTGGCCGGATTGACCTCTCTGACCGAGGTGTTTCGCGTGGCGCCGCCGGAGGTGCAGACCGCAGGCGATGCGTTGATCGCGAAACCGTCGTTCGACCCGTCCGACGAGGACAATTCTCCAACGGACGAGCCGCCGGTCGTCGCCAACATTCGCCCAAAAAGGATCCTGATCGTCGACGACAGCGAAATCGTCATCAAGGTGCTCTCGAATATTTTGGAAAGCGAAAAATACAGCGTCATCACCGCCGCCGACGGCCTGGAAGCCCTTGAAAAGGCGCAACGCGAGCGGCCGGACTTGATCATTTCCGATCTGGTCATGCCCCGGATGAACGGTATGGAGCTGGTCAAGGCCCTCAAATCTCAGCTTTCCACCCGGTACATTCCGATTATCATGCTCACCGTGAGAAAAGAGGTAGACACCGAAGTTGAAGGCATGGAGGCCGGAGCGGACGATTATCTCACCAAACCGGTCAATCCCAAACGCTTGCTGGCCCGGGTGGCGCGTTTCCTAAAACGTTCCTGAACGGGCGTAATGCCGGAGGTGTCAGATGCGATGCTATTACCATCCCCAATCGGAGGCTCGGCAGAAATGCGCCGGATGTCAAAGGCCCCTTTGCGATATTTGCGTTCAGGGGCAGCCACCAGATGCCCCCCTGTGTCACATCTGCCAGGCCCGTCAAGCCGCAAGCGATCACCATCGCTACATCGAGGAAAGCCGGCAACAGGCGGCGCAAACCGAGGCGCGGCGGGAACGCAACAAGCGGCTGAAAACGGTTCTTGCGTGGAGCGTGATCCTCTTGTGCACGGGCATCGTCCTGGCACGCATCCCGGTGTTGGCCAACCTGTTGCAACCCCAACCGCCGCTGCGGGACGGCCTTCAGGCCACCGATGCCTTAACCGACGCCTGTATCCGCAACCTGTGGCGGCAATCGGCCCTGTTGCGCCAAGGCAAGCCTCCCGACATGAACCTGGTCTGTCCGGCGAGCCGGAAGCCCTACCGCATTGTCGAAAACGGGGAAGACACAATCGTGTCCTGTCCCACCCCTG
>DQXI01000232.1 GCA_011042305.1 Desulfobacteraceae bacterium | reverse complement strand
CGTGCAATTACCTGAAAATTTTCCGGAAACCTTCAGCTCTCCGACTTGGGCCCCGGATCAAGCCCGGGGTAACAAGCTTCTGAAGAATCCCGGCCGCTTAAAAATCTGAAATCTTGAATCTGGAATCTGGAATCTGAAACCTGGAATCCGCGCAGCGGCAATCTGAAACCTGAAATCCGCTTCGCGGCAATCCGGAACGCGCCGCAGGCGCCTGGAACCCCTATCCGCCGGCCGGCACCCGCCGGATGTCGGCCCCCAGGCCGGCCAGCTTGCCCTCGAGATCTTCGTAGCCGCGATCGAGGTGATAAACCCGGTTGATCTCGGTGGTGCCTTCCGCCACCAGGCCGGCCAGCACCAGCGAAGCCGAGGCCCGCAGGTCGGTGGCCATCACCGGGGCGCCCGAGAGCCGGTTTTGCCCCTTGACCACCGCCGTGTTGCCCGACACCACGATGTCGGCCCCCAGTCGGCGCAGCTCGCTGACATGGATGAAGCGGTTTTCGAAAATCGTCTCGCTGATGACGCTCGATCCGCTGGCCACGGCGGCCAGCACCATGAACTGGGCCTGCATGTCGGTGGGAAACCCCGGGTAGGGCTGGGTCTTGATGTCCACCCCGCGCGGCACCGGCGCGCCGCGGACCCGCATCCAGTCGCCGCCCGTCTCCACGGCGGTGCCGGTGAGCCGCAGCTTGTCGATGACCGCCTCCAGGTGGTCCGGGCGGCACCCCTCGATTTTGACGTCGCCGCCGGTCAGGGCCGCGGCCACCATGTAGGTGCCGGTTTCGATGCGGTCGGCAATGATGGTTTGGGACGCGGCCTTGAGCGCCTCGACCCCCTGGATCTCGATGGTGGCGGTGCCGGCCCCCGTAATGTGGGCGCCCATGGCGTTGAGGGCATCGGCCAGGGCCACGATCTCCGGCTCGCGGGCCGCGTTGCGCAAGGTGGTGACGCCTTCGGCCAGGGCCGCGGCCATCAGCAGGTTCTCCGTGCCGCCCACCGTGGGGATGTCGAAGGTGATGTCGGCGCCTTTCAAGCGTGGGCAGGAGGCCGTCACGTATCCGTGCTCCAGCCGGATATCGGCCCCCAGGCGGGCCAGGGCCTTGAGGTGCAGATTGATGGGACGGGCCCCGATGGCACAGCCGCCCGGCAGGGAGACCCGCGCCCGTCCCAGCCTGGCGAGGATCGGTCCCAGCACCAGGATCGAGGCGCGCATCTTGCGCACGAGGTCGTAGGGGGCTTCCGGGTTGCAAAACCCGCCGGGATCCACCACCACCCGGTTTCCGGCGAAGTCCGCGGTGGCGCCGAGGTGGCGCAGCAGTTCCACCGTGCTGTGGATATCCCGCAGATCGGGCACGTTGTCGTAGGTGCACGGCCCGTCGGCGAGCAGGGCCGATACGAGGACCGGCAGGGCGGCGTTCTTGGACCCGCTGGCCGTTACCGTTCCCGCCAGGCGTCGGCCACCGCGGATGACGATTTTGTCCATGAAGAAAAATCCAGTTGAAATGAATGAGCTTCGAAATCGGACGGATTCGACTGACGACAGTCGCTGGGGTCACTTAAAAACAATCGCCCGGGGCGCGACCGCAACCCGGGCGATTGTTGGCAGCTCGATGAAAACGCCAAGCTCTCAGTGATGGTGCGCGCCCTTGCCCTGGAGCGTATCCACCACGGCCTTGATGACGCAGTAGGTCATCCCCAGGCCGATGATGGTCAACGCGTACCACAGGCCTCCCATGAAAACCAGGTGCGACATGTCCCAGATCCATTCGAAACCAAAGGGGAACATCGACTCCTCCTTACCTCGTTCAGGTTACGCCTGGGCCGCGGCGGCTTCGGCGGGCACGTCTTCGTCGGCCTCCGGAAGCGGTTCGGGCTCCGGTGCGGCGTTCAGCTCGACCTCGTTGGGAAACACCGGCAGGTAGCGGTAGCTCAGGCTCACCAGGATGATGCCGTAGGCCACGGGCAAAATGGTGGTGGCCACTTCCTGCCAGCTCGGGTAGTAGAGCGCCCAGGTGTCAAAAGGCATCACCGGCACCGCCATCACCTGCAGGACCATGACCCAGCGGTTGATCGACACGCCGATGACCCCCAGCAGAACCGCCACGAACAGGGCGGTGGGGTTCTGGCGCCCCTTCTTGGTGATGAGGATCAGGGCCGGGATGAAGCCGCCCACAACGATTTCCGCGACAAGCCAGCCGATGTTGTAGAACCAGTTGTCATAGAAGAAGCCGACGCCGTAGCCCGCCGAGGGGGCCGTCACCGTCAGCCAGTAGATGGTATCGATGGTCTTGGCGATGATGTAGGTCAGGATCATCCAACCGGAGATCTTGGCCAGCAGCCACACGGTGCTGTCACGCACCAGCTTCTTGCCGGTGATCTTCTCGGTGATCTTGAGCAGGAAAATGGTGAAGCAGGGCCCGAAGGCGGCCGCCGACCAGGTGAACAGGAAAAAGGTCCAGGGCCAGATGAAAATCCCCTCGCGGAAGGCGAAGGGCCGCCCGAAGAGCACGCCGGCCACCCCGCCCAGGGACCCCTGGTGGAAGAAGGACAGAAAGGCGCCGGTGGCGGCGAAGACCGCCATGATCTCGTGCATGTTGTGGCTGAGATTGTGAAAGAAAGGCACCTTGTCGATCTGCCGGTTTTCCAGGATCAGCGGCAGGTACTCGATGGTCAGCACGCCGAAGTAGCAGGTGAGGCAGAAGGCCACCTCGGTGAGCATCGAATGGACGTTGGCGTGCCAGAAGATGAACCATCCGCGCAGCGGCTGGCCGATGTCGATGGCCAAAATCAGCAGGGCCGAACTGTAGCAGATGAAACCGATGAGCACGGCGAAGTTGATGATGTTCTTCAGCTCGTCCTTTCCCACCAGGTAGCGCAGAAAGCCGGTGAAGAACGCGCCGCCGCCCAGGGCGATGACCGCCAGGTCGGCCCAGATCCACAGCGCAAACCCGTAGTAGTCGTTCATGTTGGTCTGGTTGAGCCCCTTGAGCCAGCACAGGAGCATCGCATACACCCCCCAGAGCAACACGATTCCCACCGCACCGATCCACAGGAGAAATTGCCAGGTCGGGCAGCGCTTGACGCCTTTGGGAAACAATGCAGAATCCATGTCTTACGACTCCTGAAAGATTGGGTTGGTCCGCGTGCGGGCCGCCGTCACGCCCCGTGGGCCG
The DNA here is from genome assembly GCA_011042305.1 of Desulfobacteraceae bacterium. Classification (GTDB taxonomy): domain Bacteria; phylum Desulfobacterota; class Desulfobacteria; order Desulfobacterales; family UBA2174; genus UBA2174. Next base: position 1,189 of record DQXI01000232.1, on the reverse strand, counting down.
CGGCCTGGCTGCCGAAGTTGTACTGCCCCAGGATCTTGCGCACCCACTGGCGCTCGGTCGTGTAGTACACCTTCGGGTTGGTGCCCAACTGCTCCAGCAGGCGGAAGGCCTTCTTGGAGTGCCCGGTGAAATGGTGATGCGGATCCGGCTCCACGATCCGGGTGACCTGGTGATCCGGGTTGTTCAGATCGCCGAAAACGATGGCCCCCGCCGGGCAGGCCTGGGCGCAGGCCGTCTGGTACTCGTCCTCCGCCACCTCGTCGCGCCCCTCGTAGATCGCCTTTTCCCGGGCCAGTTGGTAGCGGTGAAAGCAGAAGGAGCATTTTTCCACCACCCCGCGCATCCGGGGCGACACGTTGGGGCTGAGGGTCTTTTCCATGCCGTCGGGCCAAACCGGGTCCCACCAGTTGAAATAGCGGGCATGGTAGGGGCAGGCAGCCATGCAGTAACGGCATCCGAAGCACCGGGTGTAGATCTGGCTGACGACGCCCGTCTCGCGGCTGTAGTCGGTGGCCGTGGCCGGGCAGACCGACACGCAGGGGCTGTGACCGTCGTGCCCCTCGCAGTGCATGCACGGCCTGGGCAGGTAGCAGACATCGGCATCGGGGTACGGCTTGCCATTGCTGATCTTGTAGACCCGCATCCAGGTAATGCTGTCGCGCTTGTTGGACTCGTCCTTCTTGAACGGCACGTTGTTTTCGGACATGCAGGCCACCATGCAGGCGCCGCATCCGGTGCACTTGTCCAGGTCGATGACCATGCCGTACTTGTGCTGCTTCGCGTTCATTTCCATCAGAACCTCGTTGTCCGGTTAGGCTTTGGCAAGCTTGGCCTGAATGCCCCAGGCCGCGTCCAGTCCGGAGGCGGGATCTTCCACCGGCCCGATGAGGGTGTTGACGTTGACCCCCTTTCCGGCCAGGTAGTCGTCGTAGGCCGTATGGCCCAGGCCCCGGGGCATGGCCACCAGTCCAGGCATGATCCCTTCGCTGAGATGAATGCGCACCCGGGCCTGGCCCCGCGGGGTGCTCAACCTCGCCGCCTGCCCCTCTCCCAGGCCCAGGGCGCCGGCGGTCTTCGGGTTGACCTCCACCAGGACATCCTGCCTCTTCAACACGTCGTCGCCCACCGTCTTGGTCATGAACGGCGTGTTGGCCACGGGGCCGGCGGCGATGCGCATCCCGTCGTAGGG
>DQXI01000007.1 GCA_011042305.1 Desulfobacteraceae bacterium | reverse complement strand
TCTCATTGAGGCAGTGCCCCTGGTCCAACGTTGCCGCCCTGTCCGGGCTTACGGTCGCTTGGCGCCGAGTTTTTCGGGCCGCCGGACAAGCCTGCCCGGCGGACGCCGGCGGCAGGTCCTTCGAGCAATGCATTCTGCTCCGTATTCAGCCCTCTGAAACTACCGGGGGGCTATCGTTGCGGCTTTTTTTGCCCCTTCCCAGGTAGCGTTCCTTTTCGCTGTAGATGCAGCCGCAGTACTGCTGGCGGTACATGCCCAGGGCCTTGGAGGCCTCGATCCCCTGTTTCCAGCCGTCGCGAAAGTCCCGGTAGAAAAACGGCACCCCGGCCTCCCGGGCGGCGGTTTCGGCGGCGGCAAGGATCAGTTCGTGGGATTGCATCTTGCTGTAGAGCAGGGTGCTGGTAAAAGCGTCGAAGCGGCCGTGGCGCGCCAGCCGGGCCGTCGCCTGGAGGCGATGGTGATAGCAGATCCGGCAGCGCTCGGCTTCGCGGAAGGCCACCCGGCGGATGAATCCTTCCAGGTCGTAGCCCTCCTGCCAGATCACCTTCAGGCCCGCCGTGGGCGCCCAAGCCTCCAAGGTTTCCCGCCGACGCCGCATCTCGGTGTACGGGTGGATGTTGTGCGGGTAGAAAAAGCCCATCACCGTCATCCCCTCCTCGCGCAGGACCTCCAAGGGATAGATGGCGCAGGGGGCGCAGCAGACATGAAGCAATACCTTCATCTCGTTTTTTTTCCAGTCACTTTCCTCGTTTTCGTATTATTCCCGCGGGCCGAAGATTGCCGTACCGATGCGCACCAGGGTGGCGCCTTCCTCGATGGCCACCTCGAAATCGCCGGTCATTCCCATGGACAGCTCCGCCATGTCCACCCCGGCAATGGCTTCGGCGCGGATCCGGTCCCGCAGCCGGCGCAAGGCGGCAAAATAGGGCCGGGCGCGCTCGGGCTGGTCGAAAAAGGGGGGCATGGTCATCAGGCCGCGGACTTGGAGGTGCTCCAGGCGGCCGGCCTCCAGCACCAGGGCCAGGGCCGCCTCTTCGGTGGTGCCGGATTTGGTCGCCTCGCCGCTGATGTTCACCTGGATCAGGATCGGCTGAATCTTTCCGAACTTGGCGGCCTGCTTGTCGATCTCGCGGGCCAGCTTGAGGGAGTCGACCCCGTGGATCAGGTCGAACAGATCCACGGCATATTTTGCCTTGTTGGACTGCAGGTGGCCGATGAAGTGCCAGGAAAGGGGGCAGTCGGCCAGGGCCGCGATCTTGTCGCGGGCCTCCTGGATGTAGTTTTCTCCCACCGTGGTCACGCCGGCCTGACAGGCCTGGCGCACCATCTCGGCCGGGTGGGTCTTGCTCACGGCCACCAGCGCCACCTCGGCCGGGTCCCGGCCGCAGCGCTGCGCTGCCCGGGCCATGCGTGCTCGAACGGCTGCGATGTTCTCGGCGATGGTCATGGATGGCATTCTTTCCAGGTTTCGGGTTGAACGGATCAAAATGACTTGGGGTTTTTCCGGGCGCGAATATCGGGCAGCGGGTTGGGCCTAATACTTGAGGACCCCCTCGGCGATGAGCGCCTCGATGACCTCGCACACCGGCAACCCCACCACGTTGGTGTAGGAGCCGTTGATCCGGCGCACCAGGAAGGTGCCGATCCCCTGGATGGCATAGGCGCCGGCCTTGTCGAAAGGCTCTCCGGTTTCCAGGTACCACTCGATTTCAGTCGGCGAGAGGGTCTTGAATTCCACCTCGGTGGTCACCGTGACACTGAGGCGGCGCGACCGGCGGCGGCAGACGATGGCAAACCCGGTGTGCACCCGGTGGCGCTGCCCGCTGAGCTGGTCCAACATGCGGCGGGCCTGGGCGGTGTCGGCCGGCTTGCCCAGGATCCGGTCGTTGATGACCACCACCGTGTCCGCGCCAATGACCCAGGCCTCCGGGTGGCGGCGGGCGATATCGTCGGCCTTGGCTTCGGCCAGCCGGCGCACGTAGCTTTCCGGCGCTTCGTTGGCGGCAGCGGATTCATCCACCGTGCTGGGAATGACGGAAAAACGCAAACCGGCCTGCTCCAGCAAATACTTGCGCCGGGGGGAGGCCGAGGCAAGGATCAGTTGGGTGTGATTGCGGGCTTCGAGCATGGGGCATGCTTAACACTCGTCTGCCGGTTTGACAAGCCGCGCCGGGAGACGGCTGGGAGAGATCGGCCCGGACAATTGGCTTGACACGGGTCGCCGGGTCGGGTATGAGCGTTGTTCTCGCGTGGTCCCATCGTCTAGTGGTTAGGACGCCGGCCTCTCACGTCGGTAACACGGGTTCGAATCCCGTTGGGACCACCAATAAAGTCAATGAGTTGCGTCGGCGTGCCCGGTTCCCGGGCTCGGCGGACACCCCAAGGCCTCGGAAATTGCCATTTCCGGGCCTTTTTTTATCCCTCGGCGACCGAGGGAAGTCGGATCACTTTCCCGCCCCTTTCCAGCGCCGCCCCCGGGGACCTCCCGTGGCGGCGGTGGCCCCCGGAAATCGGACAATGTGGTAAGCTAAGGCCAGAGTCTTTCAACCAAGGAGGATCTGGCAACGGGGGAAAAGTCCACAGCCCTGAGTTCAAAGCCAAGGTGGCCCTGGCGGCGCTCAAGAACGAGGAGACCGCAGCTCAGTTGGCCAGCCGCTTCGGAGTCCATCCGACCATGGTATCCGCGGCAGTCGGGCCATCGCCCGGCAGTTGCGTCGTCACTAGGGCAGATAGTTCACCAGCAACGATTTCACCGGCACGCTCAAAGAGCACGGAGTCAACATCAGCATGGACGGCCGAGGCCGTTGCCAGGACAACATTTTCGTCGAAAAGTTTTAGTGACCCCTCAAACATCAGTATCTGTACCGGCGCGGTTTCAACGGCGGCTCGGCGTTACGAGACGGCCTGGCCGGTGGATTTCATTCTATAGCCACGACAGGGGCCACTCGGCCCTTGACGACAGAATCCCGGATGAGGTTTACTATTATAATTTGCCTCTTTCCTACGCTGAGGCTGCCTGATGCCTTTTTACTTCTATAAGTTTTTCTGGCTTTTGGCTTACCCCCGCTATCAGGCTGTCCAGCCTTTGGGGGCCACCGCCAAATACTGGATATCCGAGATGTTGAACCGTGTTGTTGTAAAGTGCGTTCAATTCTACGGGGACTACGGTTATATGGAAGAATATCCCATTGCGCATATGCATCAGAGATGCGAGGGTACAGACAATATATGCAGGTACATCAGAGATTATGCTGCTTATTATAATAAGTAGATATCTTGGGCCTTAAGAAAAAATCTGACAGCTCTCGGCTAGAAGAAATGGGTATGGGGTTTCAGGGATAGGGCATCGTTCAGCTGGGCGCCTTTTTGAAATTTTTATAATGATTGTTTAAAAAAAGGGGGGCAAGCATGACTGGTGAAAAATTATGGCATAAATCTTATGCGCCAGGTGTGCCTTATGAGGTTGATATTGAAAAGGTCACCATGGCAGAAGTCCTGTCAAGGACAGCAAAAAAGTACCCGGACAAGACAGCCTTTATCTATATGGGAAAGAAGATTTCCTATAGAGAGTTTGAGAGGCTCGTAAACCTTTTTGCACGATCTCTTGTGGATCTTGGGGTAAAAAAAGGTGATAAGGTGGGCTTTGTCCTTCCCAACCTTCCCCAGCTGGTGATAGCCATTCATGCAGCATACAAGCTCGGCGCTGTCACCGTGATGAATAATCCTCTTTATACGGAACTGGAGTTGCAAAACCAGCTAAATGACTCTGATTGTAAGTTGGTTATTATTCTCGATCTCCTGCTTCCCAGGATACTTAAGATCAGGGCAAACACACAGATTGAAAAGATAGTTACCTGCCATATAAACGATTATCTCCCGTTTCCAGTAAAGCAGCTGTTTCCTTTTGTCAAAAAGGCCATGTACAGAAAGATAGAACCCCAAAAGTATATTTACGAATTTATGGACCTGATAAAGAAATATCCTGACAGCCCTGTAGATAATACATCTGAGTGGGATGATCTGGCGGCCTTAATATATACAGGTGGTACAACCGGGGTTAGCAAAGGGGCCATGCTTACCCATGCTAATATCTCGTCTGTACTTCAACAGTGGAAGGCATGGTTTCCCACTTTGAAAGATGGTGAAGAGGTTGTAATGGGGATATACCCTATTTTCCATTCAGCCGGGTATTCTGTGAGTATGAACATGTCTATCTTTTCTGGATGGACCAATATTTTGATTCCCAGACCTGAGCCCAAGGGCATAATAGATGCGCTGAAAAGGTACAGGCCATCGTTTCTGCCAGGTGTCCCGACCATATACCAGGGTCTTTTGAAGGAAGAGAGATTTCGTAGAATGGATCTCTCATTTGTAAAAGGCTTTTTT
>DQXI01000015.1 GCA_011042305.1 Desulfobacteraceae bacterium | reverse complement strand
GGGGGATTCTTTACTCGCAGGCTTTTGACGGAGAACCCGCATGAATAACCCAACGGTAACCTCTTTGTGCGACGGCGGTCTGTGCCGGCAGGACGAGTGCTTCTGCGACGGCGCGGCGCAACAGGAACAACGCGAAGAAGATCGCAATCGTGGCGCGGACAAGACCTGCAAGGGAAAAGAAGGCTGCTGCTGCGCGCAAGTCCAGGACCTTGTCCGCCTCGATTCTGTCGACCGCGCCGGCGGAGGCCGGGCGCCCGGCAGGTGGAGCACCTATCGCATCGCCAACATGGATTGTCCCATGGAAGAGGCCTTGATCCGCAAGAAGCTCGGCGGCATGCCCGGGGTGAACGGACTTGCGTTCAACCTGATGCAGCGCACCCTCAAGGTCCGGCACGAATTGTCGGCCCTGCCGGCCATCACCGAGGCCCTGCTTTCCCTGAAACTGGAAGCGAAGTTGATGGAAACGGCCTCCGAGGCCGGTGAAGACGTTGCGGCCCCTGAGATCCCCTGGAAAAAACTGGCCCTTGCCGGTTTGCTGGCCGCCGCCGCCGAAGCCTTGGAGCTGGTTTACCACTGGAATCAGGGTTTCCTGGGAATCGAGCCGCACGCCTGGCGGATCCAGGCGGTGGCGGTCATGGCGTGGCTTCCCATCGTGCTGGCCGTCGTCGCCATCCTCCTGGCGGGGCTGCCCACCTACCGCAAGGGCTGGATGGCGCTGCGCCACCTGGACCTGAACATCAATGCCCTCATGTCCGTGGCCGTCACCGGGGCGGTGGTCATCGGGCAGTGCTCCGAGGCCGCCATGGTCATGGTGCTGTTCAACCTGGCCGAAGCCATCGAAGCCCGGTCTCTGGACCGGGTGAGAAACGCCATTCAGGACCTGCTGCGCCTGGCTCCCGAGAGGGCCACCGTCCAAGGGCCCGACGGGGCCTGGGCGGAGAAGGACGTCGGGCGGATCGCCATCGGTGACCGGGTGCGCGTACGGCCGGGCGAGCGGGTGGCCCTCGACGGCGTCATCGTGCAGGGCCGGTCGACCATCGACCAGGCGCCCATCACCGGTGAGAGTCTGCCGGTGGAAAAGGCGGTGGGCGACGCGGTCTACGCGGGCACCATCAACGCGTCCGGTTCCTTTGAATTCCGGGTGACCGCCGCCGCCGGTACCACGACCCTGGACCGCATCATCCATGCGGTCCGGGAGGCCCAGGCCACCCGTGCGCCGACGCAGCGTTTCGTCGACCGGTTCGCCCGCTACTACACCCCCGCCGTGTTTCTCGTGGCCATCCTGGCGGCCGTCGTGCCGCCCCTGTTCATGGGCGGCGTCTGGACGGCGTCGGTGTACACCGCGCTGGTGCTCCTGGTCATCGGCTGCCCCTGCGCCCTGGTCATCTCCACGCCGGTGACCATCGTCAGCGGTCTGGCCGCAGCCACCCGCCACGGCATCCTGGTCAAGGGCGGTCTTTTTCTCGAGCAGGGCCGCCGCCTCGACTGGCTGGCCCTGGACAAGACCGGCACCCTCACCCACGGCAAGCCGCGGCAGACCGATTTCGCGGCGTTGGGCGACCTGGCACCGTCCCAGGCGGCGGCCCTGGCCGCCAGCCTCGCGGCCCGCTCCGACCATCCCGTATCCAGGGCCATCGCTGCAGAGGCGGTCCGAAAAGGGATAGAACGTTTCGATGTGGCGGATTTCGCCGCCATCCCAGGTCAAGGCGTGAGCGGGGTGATGGGCGGCAAGCGGTGGTATTTGGGCAACCATCGCCTGGTTCGGGAATTGAACCAGTGCGCCCCGGGACTCGAAGAGCGCATCGGCCGGCTTGAAGAACAGGGCAAGAGCGTGGTGGCCCTGGTGGGCGAGACGGGGGTGCAGGCCCTTCTGGCCGTGGCCGACACCGTCAAGGCGAGCAGCATCGAGGCCGTCGGGGAACTGAAGCGGCTCGGCATCCAGACCCTGATGCTCACCGGCGACAACGTCCACGCGGCCCGCACCATCGCCCAACAGGTGGGCGTGGACCGCTTTGAAAGCGATCTTCTGCCCGAGGGCAAGCTGGCCGCCTTGGCGCGGCTCGAAAATAGCGGCAAGGTCGGCATGGTGGGCGACGGCATCAACGACGCCCCGGCGCTGGCCAAGGCCGACATCGGGTTCGCCATGGGTGCTGCGGGAACGGACACGGCTATCGAAACGGCGGACGTGGCCCTGATGGACGACGATCTGCGCAAGATTCCGCGCTTCATCCGCCTGTCCCGGGCCACCCATGCCATCCTGGTGCAGAACATCACCCTGGCTCTGGGCGTCAAGGCGGTCTTCTTCGCCTTGACCTTCGCCGGGCAGGCGACCATGTGGATGGCCGTGTTCGCAGACGTGGGCGCCAGCCTCCTGGTGGTGGCCAACGGGCTGCGGGCCTTGGGCAAGTAGCCGGACGAACTACAGACGAGGGACGCCAATGTCTCTCTTTTGACGTCGTTGCCGAGTTGGCGTATGAATTACCGGCTGCCCGCAGGATCTGGCCGATGTCGAAAACTTGCGATGCGCATCACAGGCATGCCCCATACGAATGATGATCCTCCCTTTGGTGCTCCTTTCGTTCTTGCTGGCAGGCTCGGCCTTGGCCGCCTGGCGCGGTTTTGATCATTGGTCCGATCGCGAGGCCGTGAAGCGGCTCGCCGCCATGCAGCCGGCAGCGCCGCCAGGCTTCGATCCGGCGATGATCGCCGATCTGCCGGAACCCGCCCGCCGCTATTTCCTCTACATGATCGAACCGGGCGCCCCGCTTTTCACGGTGGCCCGCATCAGCATGACGGGGCGCTTCGGCATGGGGACCCGGGCCAAGCCCGGCTATTTCGACATGACGGCCACCCAGACGTTGGCCATGCCTGCCGGGTTTGTCTGGAAAATGCGCGCGTGGCGCGGCCTGATGACCCTATCCGGCTCGGACAGCGAGCGCTGGACGCGGTTCTGGCTGATGGGGGGGCTGCCGGTGGCGCGGATGGGCGGAAACCCGGACCACAGGCGCTCGGCCTTCGGGCGCTATGTGGCTGAAGCCGTGTTCTGGACGCCGGCGGCGGTACTGCCCGGGCCCGGGGTCACCTGGCAGGGAGTGGATGCGGATTGCGCCCGGCTCACCGTGAGGCATCAGGAGCTGTCGCAGTCCGTGGATGTCACCGTGGCGCCGGATGGGCAGCCGACCCGGGTTTGCTTTCAGCGATGGAGCAACGCCAACCCGCAGAAGCGGCACCGGCTGCAACCGTTCGGCGGGCATCTCTCCGGGTTTCGATCCTTTGCCGGCTTCCGCCTTCCCACCCGTGTGGAGGCGGGCAACCACTTCGGCTCGGATGACTACTTTCCGTTTTTCCAGGCGGACGTCAAGGATATCGAATTCCCACGTAACGGAGGTGGTCCCCACAAAGGGTACGGATGAGAAAACGGTCATTGCGGAGATCGAAAAATGAAAGAATTGATCAAACCGGAGAACGAGGCCGAGGCCAATGTCATCAAATCCATCCTGGAGGAAAATGGCATTTACGCGGAAATCCGATCGTTTCGCGATACCGCCTACGACGGCCTTTTCCAGGCCCGGTACGGCTGGGGCGTGATCCGGGTCGCCGAGGCCGACGCTGAGGAAGCCAGGCGAATCATCCAGGAATGGCGGGATGCCTCTCCCGAGGACCTCCCCTGGGAAGAGGACTCGAACCCGCCCAGAGGGGAAAATCATGAATGATGCACCGAAGGTTTCAGCCGGGGACAAGAGCGGTCCGATGAAGATCGTCTGCCTGGTGGGAAGCCCCCACGGCAAGCGGGGCAACACGGCCCGCCTGCTCGACGAGGTCCTGGGGGGCACCGCCAGCCGCGGGGCGGTGATCGAAACCGTCTTTCTGCGCGGCGCCGAGGTGTGCCCCTGCCGGGGCTGCGACCGCTGCCATGTCGAGGGCTGCTGTCCGCAAAAGGACGATTTCGCCGCCATCAAGGAGCGGATCATGGCCGCCGACGGCCTGATCCTGGCCAGTCCCAACTACATCAACCATGTCAGCGCTCAGCTCAAGGCCTTCATCGACCGCTGCTGCGGGGTGATCCACTGCCTGGGATTCGAGGGCCGCTACGGCGCCGCCGTGGTCACCTCGGGCGGCGGCCCGGAAAAAATGATCGCCGATTATCTCAACCAGTTTCTCATCATGACGGGCATCCATCCGGTGGGCGCGGTCCATGCCACCATGGCCGAAATGCCCGACGGCGAATTCACGGAAGCGGTGCGGCGCCGGGCCTTCCACCTCGGCCGGCGCCTGGTGGGCGCCTGGAAGACCGGCGCCCGCTACCCGTGGGTGGAGCGTCGCATGGCGACCTTTCACGCCCGCATGGCGGCCCTGATCGCCTATCGCCGCCGGGAGTGGCCCTTCGAGTACGACTGGTGGC
>DQXI01000253.1 GCA_011042305.1 Desulfobacteraceae bacterium | reverse complement strand
GCCCGTAGCGGCCGCCAGGTGGTGTGCCAGGTCTGCGATACGGGCATCGGCCTGGCCCCGGAGATGGCCGACAAGGTCTTCGAGCCGTTTTTTACCACCAAGGAGGTGGGCAAGGGGACCGGCCTGGGCCTGTCCATTAGCTACGGGATCGTCAAGGAGTGCGGCGGCGCCATTCGGGCCGTTTCGCGGCCCGGCACCGGTGCCTGTTTCGAGGTCACCTTTCCTGTCGAGGATTCCCATCATGACGGACACGAGCGATAAGCCCACCATCCTGCTGGTGGACGACGAGGAGGACATCCGCGAGGTTCTGCGTATGTCGCTGACGGACATGGGCTACGAGGTGGTCTTGGCAAAAGACGGCCAAGAGGCGCTGCGCCGTTTCGATGAGACCCGGCCGGCCATCGTGATGACCGACATCAAGATGCCGGTGGTGGACGGCATCGAGGTGCTCAAACGCATCAAGCGCATCGATCCGGAAACCGAGGTCATCATGATCACCGGCCACGGGGACATGAAGCTGGCCATCGAAAGCCTGAAAAACGAGGCCACCGACTTCATCACCAAGCCGATCCACATCGACGCCCTGGAAATTTCCCTCAAGCGGGCGAGGGACCGGATCCTGGTGCGCCAGCAGCTCAAGGACTATACGGCCGGACTGGAGGCCCTGGTGCGCGAGAAGATCGAACTCCAGGACCACCTGTCGTCGCTGGGGCTGATGCTCGGCTCGATTTCCCACGGGATCAAGGGGCTGCTCACGGGGCTGGATGGCGGCATCTACCTGGTGGAGGCCGGGTTCCGGCACCAGGATCTCGACCAGGTCCGGGAAGGATGGGCCGCGGTGAAGCAGGTGATCGAGCGGATCCGGCGCATGATCGCCGACATCCTCTTTTACGCCAAGAAGCGGGAGTTGCGCTGGGAGCGCATCGATGCCCTGGCTTTCGCCGAAGAGGTGGCCGCCGGCTTCGAACCCAAGGCCGAGGCCCATGGGATCGTCTTCGAGCGGCGCTTCGATCCGGCCGGCGCCACCTTGAACATCGACCCGGGCTATATCCACTCGGCCCTGGCCAACATCCTGGAAAACGCCATCGACGCCTGCCTGCGCGACGAGTCCAAGTCCGAGCACCGCATCGTCTTCGGCCTCCAGGCCGACGGAGACGATGTCGTCTTCAGCGTTCATGACAACGGTATCGGCATGAACGCCGAGACCCGCGAAAAGCTCTTCACCCTTTTTTTCACCTCCAAGGGCCGCAAGGGGACCGGCCTGGGGCTGTTCGTCGCCAACCAGATCGTCGATCAGCACGGCGGCACCATCAACGTCGATTCGGCACCCGGCCGCGGCTCGCGCTTCGTGGTGCGGATCCCCCGGGCCGACGGGCCGGCGGCGGGAGCGGGGGGGTAGACACTTTCGCCATTTGCTTCAATACGGGGAGGAACGCTTCATGTCCATGGGGCCTGCTGCGGCTGGTCCTGGGGGCCGGCCTCGCCTGAGCGCCGGAGCGCCGGTTCGAGGAAAGGGCTCGACCTCCGACCGATCAGGTTCCGGCAGACGATGCCGAGGCGTCAGGGGATTTTTATTCGGGTTCCGGTTGTCGGCTTTTTAAGGGGTATGGTAAAGTAAACTTACTTTTGCCAATCAAGGAAGTGGGCTCAACGGAGAGAACCCGGCAGGGGGGGAACCACGTGATCCGGTCCAGCTTGTCCCTTTTTCGAAAACCAAATCGGATGCTGCGCATCGGATTGTGCCTGCTGGGATTGAGCCTTGCGGTGGCCGGCTGCGGCCAGGACCCGGAGACGGCTTCCCGATCGTCGGACGGTGAGGCGAGGCTCGAAACTTTCACCTTTTTCGGCCTGGGGCGCCAATCGGCGCTTGACGAGGCCGCCCGCGATCGGCTCGGAAAGGAGCTGGGCGCTGCGGCCGTGGCCCGCCGGGGGATAGTGGACCTGGGGTTTCAGCGCCCCGGATGGCTGGCGCGCTACCTGCCGGATCTCGATCGGCTCAACCGGCGGCTCAACAACGATTTTCGCGAACGTGTCGAGTACGACGTGCTCACGCTGCGTTACAACTATCCCACCCGCAGCAGCCCGGCATTTGAAAAAGTGCGCCTGGTTTTTGACGGCAAGACCCGCCATCCTCTCTACTTTGAAATTCTGGCCAACGCTGCCGGCGCCGAAATTCTGCAGGTGCTCGAGGACAAGTACGGCCCGCCGGCGGACCGGGGCCGGGAAGGGGAAAAGGTGCTGCTGTGGGAAAAGCACGGCGACCGGCTGGTGGTGCTGCCGCGCACCAACCGCCTGGGGCGGCCCGAGTACCTCATCGGCATCTATTTCGTCGGCCGGATCGAATCGCTGCTGAAAGACCGGACGGAGGACCGGGGGGGCAAAACAGGCGGCGGGGTGGCCGACGCTTTTTGACTCAGGCGGCAGGCTCCTGGCCCTCGGATTTCCGGCCCTCTTCTCGGCCACTGTAGAAGGCTGAAAAAAAGCATATGCCATTCCGGGACGCTTGCGACGAGAAATCTCAACCAAAGGACAAGGCGCCCCAATACTGGTTCATGCGCGACCGGATGCGCCCGGATGACCGGGTGCTCATTTACCACTCCAACGCCAAGCCGCACGGGGTGGCGGGGCTGGCCCGGGTCTGCAGCGCCACCTATCCCGATCCCAGGGCCCTGGATCCGGCGAGCAGCTATTACGATTCATGCAGCAGCGCCGACGACCCCGTCTGGTTCCTGGTGGACGTCTGCTTCGAGGAAAAATTTCCCCGCCTCATCAGTTGGGCCGAGATGCGTACCGACCCGGCGCTGGAAGGCATGGCCCTGCTGCGAAAGGGCCAGCGCCTGCCGGTCATGCCCGTGGAGCCGGCCCATTTCGCCCGCATCCTGGCGCTGTCGGGCTAATGCCCACGTTTGCTCTTCAGAAATGCCAGCCGAGGTTGAGAAAGAAGGTGATGTCGGCGCCGGCGTCTACCGAGTCGATGATGTCTTCCATGGTGCCGGCCTGGACGAAAAAGCCACCGGGACGCTGGTAGGTGACGCCGAGCAGCAGGTCGACGATGCGCCGGTCGAGCATGGTCAGACCGGTTCCGGAAAACGGGCGGGACGTGTAGGCCACCTGGGCGCCGGCCGACCAGGCGTCGTTGAAGGGATAGCTCAAGCCGAACATGGCTTGATAAAATGTTTTCGTATCCACTTCCGGATCGTCGATGGAGCCGGGAAAGATGACATCGGCGTTCAGGAAAGCCGCCACCGGTCCGAAATGCTTTTCCAGCAGCAGCCCGAGGCCGACGTCGGTGCCGCCGCTGCCCAGGCTGCGGCTCCGGCGCCCCGTGGGCAGCTTCAGGCCCAGGCGGGTGGCCAACGCCGGCGTTGATTCGCCTTCATGTAGAAGTAGGGCCTTCAGGCGCACCGCCAGGTCACCGGGGCCGGTGGCCCGATCGTCGCTGCCGATAATGCGGCGCCCGCCGCGGCGGATGTCGAAGTGATACTGGCCGGGGGACTCCTCTTCGCGCACCTTGCGCGCATTGCCGAACGCCTGTTCCACATCCAGGATCATATGGTCCAGGATACCGCTGCCGGACATGGCCAGGGGCATGGAAAGGTTCAGCTCGAACCGGTCGGAGAGGCCGTAGTTGAAGTCCACCGTGGTGCGCAGCATCTCCATGTCGATGATGCCCGTGGCGGGGCCACCTTCTTCGACGAGCAGGGTGTTGGTGAGGCTGTTGGACACGGTGAGCCGACCGGCGCCCCGCGGCAGGGTTTGGGCCCTGTCCGGCGGGGCCTGCAAGAAGAGCAACTGCGTCGGCGAGGGGTTGACCAGCGAGATCGGGGCGGCGTGAACGCTGGAAGCGTCGGCGCGAGGAACGGCGGCAAGCACGGTCATCAGGAAGCCGACACATGCGATCGTGGCGGTCGTTCTTTTCATCGGAAGCTCCCTGTTTGATTTCTTTCTGTTGCCTCTCTCCCAACTACAGGGTACTCGAGTTGAAGTAACAAGGCGTGGAAGTAGGCGATGTCCCCCTCTCCCTGGTCGAGGGTAATGCGATCTATGAATTTGCCGATGAGCGGGCCAGTGCTCATGGCCATACCATTTTCATTCTTTCCGCTCAACGCTCGCAGTGACCCAAGGGGCGTGTCCGCCATTTCTTCAGCTCTTCGTCAAGCAGGCTTGCACAGCGACTCACATCGAGAGTTTGCCGACACGGGTGTTGAGCCTCCATGCCGTCTTCAATTACCGCTTCCAACATCTGCCCGATTGCCGCATTCTCTTCGTGGTGGGTCATTTCCGTTCCTCCATTTTTGGTTTTGGCGAACCTTTGGAGTACTGATTCTGACCCACCAACTTCAAGCTCTTTCCTCAATGACCCGGGGGCGCCATCCGGGGGGAATTTTCAAAAATCCCCCCGAGCTGACTCCACCTTCACCGAGTAGGCTCGAAACGAATTTACAGAAAAGACGTT
>DQXI01000119.1 GCA_011042305.1 Desulfobacteraceae bacterium | reverse complement strand
GGCCAAGGCCGAGGAAGAGGCACGCAAAAAGGCCGAGGCGGAAGCCAAGGCCAAGGCCGAGGAAGAGGCGCGCAAAAAGGCCGAGGCGGAAGCCAAGGCCAAGGCCGAGGAAGAGGCACGCAAAAAGGCCGAGGCGGAAGCCAAGGCCAAGGCCGAGGAAGAGGCGCGCAAAAAGGCCGAGGCGGAAGCCAAGGCCAAGGCCGAGGAAGAGGCGCGGATCAAGGCGGAGGCCGAAAAGCTGGCCGCCGAACGCGCTGCGGCCCGTAAGGCGGCGGCCGCCAGCGAGCCGCAGGTTTCGGTGACCTACGAAGGCGCCAAGGACACGCCCCCTTCGGCGCCATCGGCTCCCGTGGACAACACCGGGCGCTGGGTCATGATGGGCCTGGCCGGCGGCATCGCGCTGCTCTTTGTCCTGATCATTGGCGCCAGCCTGGCCAATTCCAGCAAGTACTATCTCAAATCAACTTCGCAGGGGTTGGAGATCCACCAGGGCAAGTTCGCCCCCCTGGGCAGCCGCCAAATCCTCTTTCTGCCCGGGGTGACCGGGCCCGAGACGCCGGCCCCGGTATATCGTCGGGCGGAGGTGATGCCCTTGGCCGTCCAGTATTTCCTGGCCCAGGCCGACGCCCGCCTGGCAGGGGCGACGGTCCCCGATTTCCAACAGGCGAAAGCGCCGCTGGAAAAGGCCCTGGAGTACGCCACCACCAGCGATGAAAAGCAGTTGATCCAGGCCCGTCTGGATGCCATCGACCGGGCCATGCTCATCTACAAGGCCCAGATCAGCGCCGCCCGCCAGACCCTTGATGGCTATGACGAGGCGCTCGCCGCTTATCGTGACGCCCTGCGCCTCGCTGACGACGACGCCGACATTCAGGTCATCGAAACACGCATCACCGCCGTGGAAAAAGCCCGGGCCGACCTGAAGGCACGCCTGGCCGAAGAGGCCGCCGCCAAAGAAATGGCTGCCGAAGAAAACAAGACGGCGGCCGATTGAATCCTTCTCGCCCGGTTTGAAATCCTGATCGACAACGCCGCCCTGCGGGGCGGCGTTTTTTTGGAGGCCTGCCGTCGCCCTACCCGTCCGCCTTCCTGCCGCCTGCCAGCGCCTTGGCCTTGATCTCGCGCCAGCGGGCCAGGCGCTGGCCGACGGTCTTCTCGTAGCCCCTTTCGGTGGGCCGGTAGAACGTACGGCCTTCGAGCCCCTCCGGCAGGTATTCCTGGGGGGTGTAAGCATCCTCGAAATCGTGGGCGTAACGGTAGTTGCGGCCGTAGCCGAGCCTTTTCATCAGGCCGGTGGGCGCGTTGCGGATGTGCAGGGGCACGGGCTTACTGCCGGTGGCACGGATCGTTTCCATCACCTGGCCGTAGGCGGTGTAAAGCCGGTTGCTCTTGGGCGCGGTGGCCAGGTAGACGGCCGCCTCCACCAGGGCCAGTTCGCCTTCGGGGCTGCCCAGCATCCGGTAGGCCTCCACTGCGGCCATTGCCAGGGTAAGGGCGAAGGGATCGGCCAGCCCCACGTCTTCGGCGGCAAAGCGCACCATGCGCCGGGCGACATAAAGGGGATCCTCGCCCCCGGCGAGCATCCGCGCCAGCCAGTAGACCGCCGCGTCCGGATCGCTGCCCCGCAGGCTCTTGTGCAACGCCGAGATCAGGTTGAAGTGAGCCTCGCCCGCCTTGTCGTAGGCCGGCATCTTCTGCTGCAGGGCCTGCTCGACGTGGGCCGCAGTGATCGGCACCGGCCCTTCACCGGCGTCCTCCCGCTCTCCGGCGGCCAGGGCCGCGGCGATTTCCAGGCTGTTGAGGGCCCGGCGCACATCGCCCTCGGCCGCCGCCACCAGGTGGGCCCGGGCGTCGGCTTCGAGCCCGAGCCCCTTGCCGCCAAGCCCCCGCTCGGGATCTTCCAGGGCCCGCTCCACGATCCGGTTCACGGCCTCGTCGCTCAACGCATCCAGGACGATGACCCGGCAGCGGGACATCAAGGCGGGGATAACTTCAAAGGAGGGATTTTCGGTGGTGGCCCCGATCAGGGTGATGAGGCCGCTTTCCACGTGGTGAAGAAAGGCGTCCTGCTGGGCCTTGTTGAAGCGGTGAATCTCGTCGACGAACAGCACGGTGCGGCGGCGGTGAAACTCCCGCTGGCGCCGGGCCTCGTCGATGACGTCGCGAATCTGGCGCACCCCGGCCAACACGGCGGAAAACTGGACGAAATGGGCCGCGGTGGCCTTGGCCAGGAGGCGGGCCAAGGTCGTCTTGCCGCAACCCGGTGGTCCCCAGAGAATCATGGAGAAAATCTGGTCCCGGGCCACGGCGCTGCCGATGAGGGTCCCGGGGCCCACGATGGTCTCGTGCCCCTCGAACTCCTCCATGCTCCTGGGACGCATCCGTTCGGCCAGGGGAATCCCGGCGGCGGCACGGCGGCCTGCCTGATCGAACAAGTCCACGGTGAATCGACCTCTCCTAAAAAATCAACTCTTGCCGCCGCGCCGGGGCTTGCGGGCCGCCTTTTTGCCGTCGCCGAAGTCGATGCGCCCGCTGCGCTCCCGGAAGACGAGGCGCAGCGGCGTCCGGGTAAGCCCCGCGGCCTGGCGGATCTGGTTGACCAGGTAGCGCCGGTAGGAAAAATGGACCCCTTCCGGGGCGTTGACAAAGGCGACGAAGGTCGGCGGCCGGGTGGAGACCTGGGTGGCATAGTAGAACTTGAGCCGCCGGCCCTTGTAAAGGGGCGGCACGGTGCGCGTTACCGCCTCTTCGAGGATGCGGTTGACCCGGCCGGTGCCCAGGCGTGTTGTGTACTGGTCGTAAACCGTGTTGGCCAGGGAAAAGATTCGCCTCACGCGCTGGCCGGTGCGCGCCGATACCGTCACTACCGGGGCGTGGGCCATGAACTTGGCGGCATCGCGCAGGGCCAGCTCCATGCGCCGCGCCGCGCCGGCCCGGGCATCCACCAGGTCCCACTTGTTGACCACGAAGATGCACCCGCGGCCGCGCTCCTCCACGTAGCCGGCGATGCTCACGTCCTGCTCGGTGATCCCCTGGGCCGCATCCACCACCACCAGGGCCACGTCGCAACGCTCCAGGCTGCGCAGGGCCTTGATCACAGAGAACTTCTCGATACGCGCCGACACCTTGGCCTTGCGCCGGATCCCGGCCGTATCCACCAGCCGGTAGTCGCGGCCGCCCACCGTGCAGCGGGTATCCACCGCGTCGCGGGTCGTCCCCGGCTGGTCGCTGACCAGCAGGCGCTCCTGCCCCAGGATCCGGTTGATGAGGGATGACTTGCCCACGTTGGGTCGGCCAACAACGGCGATGCGGATCTGTTCGGCCGCCGGCGCCTCCTCTCCGCCGCGCGACGCCCGCGGCAACTGCGCCACCAGGGCGTCGAGGAAATCATCCATGCCGTAGCGGTGCTCGGCGGAAATGGGATAGAGGTTTTTCATTCCCAGGGCGAAAAATTCGTAAAGGGCCGCCTCCTGCTCCACTCCGTCGATCTTGTTGACGGCGTAAAGCACCGGGCCGTGGTGCCCGTGAAGCCGTTCCACCATCTCCCGGTCAAAGGGCGTCACACCGCTGCGGCCGTCGAAGACCACCACCACCAGGTCGGCCTCGGCCACGGCCAGCTCCACCTGCTCGCGCACCCGGGGGGCGAAGGGATCGTCCCGGGGGCCGGCAAACCCACCGGTATCCACCACGGTGAAGGCCGTGTCGTTCCACACGGCGTCCCCGCTGAGCCGGTCCCGGGTCACGCCGGGAAAATCGTCCACCAGGGCCGAACGGCTTCGGGTGAGCCGGTTGAACAGGGTCGATTTGCCCACGTTGGGCCGACCGATAATGGCGACAATCGGTTTCATGGCGGCCAGCTATACTCTGCCCGCAACGGGGCTGTCAAACTGATCTCGGGAAACATCAGGTTGCCTTCCATCCGACAGCGCTGAAGGCTGCTGGAAATTTCAAGGCTCAAGGTCTTGAGGGGACCGTGGGCGCTTGCCGATCCTGTGTTGACCGGTTCCCCCGCAGCGGGTAGAATTTCCCTGGTTCCCAGTCCCCGGCGCCATCGCCGGGGGTTCGACGCCAGCAACCAAGGAGATTCCCATGCATCTGTGTCCTCGCCCCGTCATCGTCGCGATCCTGGCGCTCTTGGCGGCCGCGGCCCTCGGCGCCTGCGCCAGCACCGACTACCTGCCGGTGCGCTACCAACTGCCCCCGGCTTCCGCTTCCCTGGCCGGCCACCAAGTGGCCCTGGAAGTGGTGGACCAGCGATCCCCGGCCGACATTTTCGGCCCCACGATGCGACAGACCTTTCGCCATTTCACGGGAAATTTCGCCCTGCGGGTGGCCGAAGGAGACGAACGGGGAGTGCTGCTGGGGCCTGTGGACCTCACCGGGCTTTTTCGACGGGCCTTGACCAAACGCCTGGAGCGATCGGGAACGCAGGTGGTGGATACGGCCTCGATGCCGGTGCCAAGGATGCGAGTGATTATCAACCGCTTCAAGCTGGACCACAACAGC
>DQXI01000155.1 GCA_011042305.1 Desulfobacteraceae bacterium | reverse complement strand
GGGCAGAGGGCACGAGACCGAAAGTCGCTTTTTCCCGATTGATATCAGGGGCCCGGGGGGGGGCGGCCAGCGATTTCGACGGGAGCTGGTTCAAAAAACTGAACTTGCCCGAAGAGATCTTAACTGTCTGTTTTAACGCGCTATTGCTGCTTTTATGGTTTTTGGCGGCTGTTGGGGGTTCACAATCATGAACCCGCGGTGGCAAAAACAGGTCAAGATGAGGCCTCCGTGGCAAGCGGATCCCTTCGGGTTCATTGTCGGAAAATCAGTTAATTTTGTAAATACAGATGGTTGAAAAATTATCGGTCTTTTGTGGAGCGCTTGGCAAGGATTTTGCTTATTTAAAAATCGAAACCAACACCATCATCTGTTCTCCTCCTTGGAACGACCGATCAGAACGCCGACTGATCGGTCGTTTTTTTAGGGCCGTGCGGTCAACGGGCGCACTTCGGGGTTGACTCTTCATCGCTTGTGTGTTCATTTAGTCGCGTTTTGGCCGATGGCGCCATCGCCGCCGGCGATGGAATGGCGCGTAGTGCCTTGCGTTTTCCACCCGGCAGCATCCAGTTCGGACAATCGACGACAGTACTTGACCCCCTCTGCGCTTGCAAGGGAAGGAGAGCTTTGGCGCGTCATCGGCGGTGTTCGTTGACTTGATTCCTGCCGCTGGTCGACCAATGGCCAAGGACGATCCCTGGATTCTCGTGGCAGTGGCCGGCGCCAGCTTGCGCCGCCGTATCAAGCCGCTTCTGCCACGCTTCCGGCCTGCCTTGTTCGCCGGGACGCTTGAGGGGGCGAGGGATATCTTGCGCCATAATCCCGTTACCGCCGTGGTGGCTGACCCCCTCCTGTTTCCTCTCCTGCGGCTGGAAAACCGTCGGGATCTGCAGGCGGTGGTGATCTTCAACGGCGACCGGGAGCCGCCCACTTTCCCGGCGACGGCGGCGGCCCTGGTTTCCATCAGCGCCCCTGACGCCCGAAGTACCCTCCAGCGGGCCTTGGCGCCGCCGGATGCCGGAAACCGACCGGTGCCGGCTTGCGGAGAGATGGTCGGCAGCAGCGCCGTCATGCGCCAGGTCTTCGCCCGCATCCGCCGGATTGCCCGCAGTGACAACAACGTCTTGATCCAGGGAGAAACCGGGACCGGAAAGGAATTGGCCGCCCGCGCGATTCATCGCTACAGCACCCGCCGGCGGGGCCCCTTCATCATTTTCCACGGCGCCGACGCGCCCCCCGGGCTGGTGGAAAGCGAACTCTTCGGCCATCGCCGCGGCGCCTTCACCGGCGCCTGCCAGGACCACCGCGGCCGCCTGGAGACAGCCCATGGCGGCACCCTTTTCCTGGACGACATCGACACCCTGAACCTTGACCTTCAGGCCAAGCTGCTGCGGGTTCTCCAGGACAGGGAGTTTCAGCGCCTCGGCGACGACCGGCGCATCCGGGTCGATGTGCGCTTCATTGCCGCCACCAACCGTGACCCGGCAAAGATGCTCGAAGGTGGCGCCCTGCGCCAAGACCTCTACTATCGGCTCAACGTCCTGCCGCTTTGGCTCCCGCCGTTGCGGGAGCGGGGCGACGACGTGGCGCGGCTCACCGATTATTTCACCGCCAAGTGGTCGGAGCGCACCGGACGTCGTCCAAAACCGATCACGCGGGCGGTTCGACGCCTGCTGGCAGAATACCGGTGGCCGGGCAACGTGCGGGAACTCTGCAACGCCGTGGAACGGCTGCACACCCTCTGCGATCCGGCATCCGGGGATGTCCAGGCACTGCGGGAGGCCGTCCTCTGCGAGTCCTCCGAAGAACCGATCGGGTCCCTGCGCACGGAACGGATCAAGTCCGAGGCGCGCCTCATCCGCCGGGCCCTGGCCAAGACCGGGGGAAACCGTACCCGGGCCGCGGCCCTTCTCGGGATTCACCGCAACACGCTGCGTGAAAAGATGATGGCCGCCGGTATCATCTACCCCCGCCGCAGAAAAGCAGCGGGCGATTGACAAGCGATTGGGTCTCTTTTATCTTGCGTTGGCGCTTGTTCAGCCGCCCATTGTGGCATCCCTTGGAGACGATTCATGGTTCCAGCTCCCGGCGATTTTTGGCAGACTCACTCGCTGCGCTTTCTCGAGATGGCCTTCCGCTCCGACAAGCGGGAAAGACTTGCCAAGCCGGATGGCTACGGTAAAAACACCGGCGAGTGCGGCGATACCATCGAGATGTTCCTCGTGGTCCGCGACGGGATCATTGAGGAAGCGGCCTATGAAACCGACGGCTGCCTGCAGACCAATGCCTGTGCCAACACCGTGGTAGCAATGATCGAAGGCAAACCGCTCCAGGCGGCCTGGAAGGTAACCCCCGAGGCGGTGGCAACCTACCTGGAGACCCTTCCGGCCGATCATTTCCACTGCGCCGAGCTGGCGGTGGGCGCCCTGTACAAGGCCCTGGCCAACGCTCGACAAACGGCTGACAGCCCTTGGAAAAAAGTTTATGGCCGGTTCGGCTGAGGCCCTGTTGGAGTTCTAATTGTCCTTGACACGATGGGGCAAGTTGTTTAAAAAGATGGACCTCGAACCGATCTTGGGGATTCCTCCTAACATGCCATTTCAACTTGAAATAATGTCTATCTCGGAAGCTTGCGCAACAAGCACGTGGCCGGCTGGAGGGCGCAATGGGCATTCGGCCGGCTGGAGCCGCGACTGATGAAACTCGCTGAACGCTTGGCGGCGCAGCGGTCCGCCATCGTCAAAAAGTGGTTCGAACTGGTCGCCTCCACCTACCCACCCGACACCGCCCGTTTCCTGAAATCCCAAAAAGACCCGTTCAGCAACCCCGTGGGCCAAGCCACCATCGGCGGCCTCAAGGCAGCCTTCGACGCCCTGTTGGCGGGCGCCGATGCACAGGTGCAAGCCGAGGCCCTGGACCCGATCATCCGCATCCGCGCTGTCCAGTCTTTTTCGCCAGCCCAGGCCACTGCCTTCATCCTCGCTTTGAAACCCCTCATTCGCGAGGCCTTGGGAAAGGAACTGACCGGAGACGGCACCTATGCGGAATTGCTGGAGGTGGAGAGTCGCATCGACGAGATGCTGCTTGTTGGATTCGGTATATACTTGAAATGTCGGGAGACCCTGTTCCAACTCAAGGTGGACCTGGAGCGCAACCGGATCTGCCACGCCTTCGAGCGGGCGGGCATCGTGACGCTCAAGCCGGAGGAAGGGGCGGTCCCCGAACCGCAATGAGCTTTTCAATCAACATTTACAGGCAAAGAGGGATGGTTCGATGAATGTTAAGTACATGTACTCCTTCCTGGCGGTGATCGTGCTGTTTCTGATTGCCTACGTGGGAACGGAAGCCGTGGGCCTCCACTGGATCTTCGGAGTGCTGATTCCCTATGCGGCCCTGTTGGTGTTTCTCGTCGGCTTCATCCGCCGCGTGATGGGGTGGGCCCGATCGGCGGTGCCCTTTCGCATCCCCACCACCTGCGGTCAGCAGCATACCCTGCCCTGGATCCGCCCCAACAGCATCGACAATCCGTCGACCACCGGCGGCGTGATCGTGCGCATGTTTCTGGAAATCGTGGCTTTTCGCTCGCTGTTTCGCAACACGCGCATGAAAACCAAGGGCGACGGGCGCATCGCCTACCAATGGGAAATTTTCCTGTGGGTCGGCGCCCTGGCCTTCCACTACGCTTTTGCCGTGGTCCTGGTGCGCCATCTGCGCTTTTTCCTTGAGCCGGTGCCGGCGCCCATCAAGCTGCTGGAAACGGTGGATGCCTTCTTCCAGTTCGGCCTGCCGGTGGTCTACCTGTCCGGGGTGGTGCTGCTGGTCGCCGTGGCTTACCTCGCCCTGCGGCGCATCTTCATCCCGATGGTCCGCTACATCTCCCTGGCCAACGACTTTTTTCCGCTTTTTCTCATCTTCGGCATCGCCTTCACCGGCATCCTGATGCGCTATTTCTCCAAGGTGGACATTGTGAGCATCAAGGCCCTGACCATGGGCTTGGTTTCGTTCAGCTTTCCGGACACCGCGGTGCTCAAGAGCATCGACGGTCTCTTCTACGGCCACCTTTTCTTTGTCAGCGTCCTTCTGGCGTACTTCCCCTTCAGCAAACTGATGCACCTGGGCGGCATCTTTCTGAGTCCGACGCGCAACCTGCCCAATGACACGCGCATGCATCGCCATGTCAATCCGTGGAACTACCCGGTTGATGTGCACACCTACGAGGAATACGAGGACGATTTCAGGGAAAAGATGGTCGAGGCCGGACTGCCTGTGGAAAAGCCTCTCCAGCCGGCTGAAGCGGAAAAGGAGTGATACGAGATGAAAGACCTGCCCAAACCCAAGGATTTTTATTCCCGCTTGGTGCACAAGCCGGGCTCGACCGACTGGATGGACACGTCGGTGGAGATCCGCAAGGGGATGTACTGCTATGCGGCCAACCCCAAAAGCCTCGAAACTCTGGGATTCCCCTACGCGAGGAGCTGGAACCCCGTGGAGGATGACTGGAAGCTGCCGGAAAACT
>DQXI01000081.1 GCA_011042305.1 Desulfobacteraceae bacterium | reverse complement strand
ATCAGTAGATACGCCCCAGGTCCTCGATGGCGTCCACCACCATGCCGGTGCCCACCGCGATGAGCAGGATGTCCCCGGCCACGCGGACGAAGCGATGCCCGCTGGGCGGCGGTCCCAGGTGCACCAGGACCTCCCGGGGCAGGTCGTAGAAGATGACATCCCGCGGAAGGGGATGGTAAAGCTTCCATTTCTTGGCCTGTCCCGGCGGCATGCAGCCGTTGCCTTTTTTGGCCAGCCCCGGCGGGCAGTGGCCGCGGCGGAACTGGTTCGCGTAGTAGCGGTCGATGGGGGACCGGTCGCGGTTGGCGAAAAACCGATGGTACCGGTCGCCGCGGCCGTCCCTGCGATCTGCCTGGTGCCGGTGCTGCTGCTCCTGGCGGTGCTGGTATTCCCGGCTTTCCACCCCCGGCCCCTGCGGCCCGGAGCAGTCCGCCTTCTGGGCGGCTTTGCTTTTTTGTCCGTTGCCTTTCCAGGATGGTTGTTGCGCTGCCGCCGGACCCGCGACCCACAGCAAGATGGCGAGCGTCAAGGTTGTGATGCCGGCCGGAAAAAGAATGCGTTTCATGGTTGCCTCCCTTGCAGCCAGGGTTCGGAGAAACGGTCACCTGCATCCACCTGGAATGCTGCCCCAAGTCGCGGTTTTTGGCAAGTGGTGGTTTTTATGCCGTGCGGGTTTCGACGAACCCGTGTCGCAAGGCCAGCTTGGAGAACATCTGGGTCAGGCCGGCGCCCAGGGTATAAACCGATCCGATGTTCAGGTTGGTGACGGCGGTCTCGTCGAAAAAGAGGTTCAGGCTCGAGCTCATGCCTTCCTCCGCCCTCCAGTAACAGATCATCAGGGGCACCCTGGGCAGCGGGTCGAGGACCACGGAGATGTCGGATTCGAACAGCGGATCGACCTGGCGGCCGCTGAACATGTGCACGATGTCATCGAAGAAGTCGGGCAGGGTGTCGGCGAGCTGCTTCATCGGTTCTTCGCACCGTTTTTCAAACAGCGGGGCCCGCTCCCGCCCGCCGGGCAGCTCGCGGAACGGCAGCCATACCCCGGTGGGGGTTTTCCCCTCGCCGTCGAGCACATAGTTGAGAAACGGCACCGCCACCCAGTGGTTGATGTGGATATCGGCGTAGAGCTTGCCATCGGCGTCGACGCTGAAATTCTTGCCGAGAACCTTCAAGGTCAGGCGGCCGTTGAGCAACTGGCCGCCGGTGCGTCGGGCCGCCTCGGCCAGGTCGAGGCCGGCCATGCGGCTCCTGAGTTCCGCCAGGCGATTTTCCGCGCCGTTATCGTTGGGTGGAGGAGGATCGTCATCGGTGCACCGGGCCAGGATTTCAGGCCCCAGGTGGGGGCATTCGCTCAGTTGTCGCCGCCCCTGGAGCACGGCCGCGGCAAAGGCCAGGCAGGTTTTTTCGCCGCAGTCCTGGCAGTTGGACTTGTTGAGCAGTTTTAAGATATCCACAGCGGTCCGCGGTTTGGCCATGGCGAAAATTCTCCTTTTATAATAGATGATTACAAATCAGGTGGGCGGCGCTTGACCTCTCCAAACTGATCATGTCATCAAACTGATCATGTCCGATCGGTCTGTCAAGGGGAGGGCATTTCGGGATGACAGGAGGAGAGCAATGCGTCAACTACCGCAAGCCCTCGATGAACGAGCGCACCGCCGCCAGGCCGCCGGTGTCGAAGCGGCGGATGGTCTCGGTGCCGATGACCGCGACTTCGGCGCGGTCCTTCAAGAATGCGATGTCGCTGCGCTGCTTGACCCCGAAGCCCACCGCCAGGGGCAGGTCGGTGCTGCGGCGGCAACGGGCCAGGTAGTCTTCCAGGGAAGCGGTAAAATCCGTGTCGGCGCCGGTGACCCCCTTGCGGGCCACGCAGTAGACCATGCCCCGGGCATGGCGGGCCAGCAGCGCCAGGCGCGCCTCGGGCGAGGTGGGGGCGAAGATCAGCACCGGGTTGAGAGCGTGGGCTGCCATGGCCTGCAGGTAGGCGCCGCCTTCCTCTGGCGGCAGGTCCGGCACGATGGCCCCGGCCAGGCCCATGTCGGCCATTTGGGCGACAAAAGGTTCGACCCCGTACTTGTACAGGATATTGTAATAGCTCATGAAAAGAAACGGTATGGGGAACTCCGCCGCCGCCCGGCGGGCAAAATCGAGGCATCCGGCCACGGTGGCGCCGGCCGCCAGGGCCTCCTGGTTGGCGCGCAGGATCACCGGCCCGTCGGCGATGGGCTCGGAAAACGGGATCTGCAGCTCCATCAGCTCGACGCCGGCATTCACCATTTCCGCCACCATGGCGTAGGAGGCCGCCATGGAAGGGTAGCCGATGACGATGTGGGTCATCAGCAGGGGGGCGTCGGGGCGTCGGCGTTGGCGGATGTAGGCGGTAAGGTCCATCCCGAGGCGTTTCCTATTCGTTTCGCATTTCGATTTTTCGGTACTTGTCCGCCCTGGCGCGGATGAAGGCGCGCCACTGCGGATCGTCGAAGGCTTCGGCCACGGTGAAGATATCCTTGTCGGCCCGGCCGGACTGGTTGATGATGATGATTTCGTCGCGGTCCAGGTGCGGCGCCTCCTTGAAGGCCTGGACGAAGGCGTGGGCCGATTCCAGGGCCGGGATGAGCCCCTCCTTTTGCATGGCCAGGGACAGGGCGGCGATGACCTCGTCGTCGGTGGCCGCCTCGAAACGCACCCGGCCGGTCTCCTTCAGGTGGGACAGGATCGGCGACACCCCCACGTAGTCGAGCCCGGCGGCCACGCTGTGGGTCTCGCGCATCTGGCCGTCGCCGTCTTGCAGGAAGTAGGTCTTGTACCCCTGGGCCACCCCCACGCTGGCGTCCGGCCAGGCCAGGCGGGCGGCGTGGCGGCCGGAATCCAGGCCACGGCCGCCGGCCTCCACTCCCACCAGTTCCACCGGGTCGTCCATGAACCCCTGGAACAGGCCCATGGCGTTGGAACCGCCCCCGACGCAGGCATAGACCCGGCCGGGCAGGCGGCCTGTCCGGGCCAGGACCTGCTCCCTGGCCTCCCGCCCGATGATCGACTGGAAAAAGCTCACCATTTCCGGGAACGGGTGCGGGCCGCAGGCGGTGCCCAGGACGTAGTGGGTGGTGTCCATGCGGGCGACCCAGTCGCGGAAGGCCTCGTTGATGGCGTCTTTCAAGATCCGGGTGCCGGTTTCCACCGGGATCACCTCGGCACCGAGGCGCTGCATCCAGAACACGTTGGGCCGTTGGCGCTCCACGTCCACCGCCCCCATGTAGATGGTGCACTCGAATCCGAAGCGGGCCGCCATGGTGGCCGTGGCCACCCCGTGCTGGCCGGCGCCGGTTTCGGCGATCACCCGCCGTTTGCCCATGCGCTGCACCAGCAGCCCCTGGCCCATCACGTTGTTGGCCTTGTGGGCCCCGGTGTGGTTGAGATCCTCGCGCTTGATGAAGATCTGCGCACCGCCGAAGTGGGCCGTGAGATTGGGCGCGAAGGTCAATGGCGTAGGGCGGCCGGCGTATTCGGCCATCAGGTCGCTGTAGGTCAGCCAGAAGGCCGGATCGGCCTTGGCTTCTTCGAAGACGCGGTCCAGCTCGTCGAAGGTGGCTTCCAGGATTTCGGGGACGAAGGCGCCCCCAAACCCGCCGTAGTATCCCTTACGGTTCATGGTACAAGGCTCCGAGGCTCTGGGCGAAGACGAAGCGGTCCGTGCGGCAGAACAGTTCCGAGTAGAGGGCGGCTTCGGCCCGGGGAAAGTTCAGGTAGCGGCGCACCGCCAGAACCGGGGTGTTGGCTGCCACTTGCAGGTGGCGGGCCCGGGGCCCGGAGAGGTAGGCGATGCGAAAGGTCTGCCGGCCGCCGGAGGGGCGCAGGTAGTAGTGCTCGGCGGCCAGGCGGGCCAGGGAGCGGCCCTCCAGGTCAAGCTGATCCAGCCCCGGAAAATGGTCGGGATCGAGGTAGAAGTCCTCGACGAGCACCGGGACATCCTCGGTGAAACTCAAGCGCGAGAAGAAAAACGCCTCCCTCCCGGCAAAGGGGTTGTGCGGGTCGTGGCCGATGTGACGCCGCCTGGGCCGGGCGAGCAGCCGGGTGCCCACCGTCACGCCGGTCTGCAGAAACGAGGCGCTGGTGCCGGCCAGGGAGAAGAGGTCCACCTCCTGCTCGGGCGGCTGCACGAAGGTGCCCGAGCCGCGGCGCCGCACCAGGATGCCGCGGCGCACCAGCAGGTCGGTGGCCTGGCGGGCCGTGGGCCGGCCGATACGATGGGTGGCGGCCAGCTGGTGCTCGGAAGGGATGCGGCTGCCGGGCGGATAGGTCCCCTTGCGGATTTCGGCCAGCAGCAGGTCGGCCAGTTGGTGGTACAACGGTACGGGGGATGCGGGGTTGAGCATGGCGTCTTGTCTGCTTTGGGGGAAGCGGTTATCGGTTACCGGTTATCGGTTATCGGTTGCCGGTTGTCGGTTATCTGTTATCGGTTGTCGGTTGTCGGTTATCGGTTATCTGTTGTCGGTAGGGGCTTTCGCGGAAGTTGCCGGCTTGGCTTCCACCGTCTCGTCCCGGTGATTT
>DQXI01000224.1 GCA_011042305.1 Desulfobacteraceae bacterium | reverse complement strand
CGGCCTCTACGGCAACTTCGGCCAGGCCAACTACTCGGCGGCCAAGATGGCCCTGGTGGGACTGATGAACACCCTCAAGCTCGAGGGACAAAAATACGACATCAAAGTCAATACCATCGCTCCCCTTGCCGCCTCACGCCTCACCGAGGACGTGATGCCGCCGGAGATCTTCGAAAAGATGCGGCCGGAGTTCGTCGCCCCGATGGTGCTGTATCTGGCCAGCGAGCGCTGCACCCGCAGCGGCGAGATCTACAATGCCGGCATGGGCTACTACAACCGGGCGGCGATCCTCACCGGCCCGGGGGTCAAGCTGGGCCATGCCGACCAGCCGCCCACCGCCGAAGACGTTTGGAACCGGTGGGAAGAAATCAACGACCTGGCCGGGGCCAAGGCGCTGGCGGACGCCAACGCCGCCTTGATGGACCTGATGACGGAAAAGAAGCCGGCGGCCAAGGCGGCAGCGGACGACACCAAAGCCGAGGCGGGCCCCGACGGCGCCGAAGTGGCGGCCATTTTCGACAAAATGCCCCAGGCTTTCCAGCCGGACAAGGCCGCCGGCGTGGATGCGGTCTTCCAGTACCTCATCGATGGCCCCGGCGGAGGCGAATGGACCGTTGCCGTCAAGGACCAGCAATGCACGGTGGAAAAGGGCAAGGCCGCCAAGGCCACCTGCACCTTGAAAATCAACGCGGCCGACTTCGTACGCATGATCAGCGGCGAGCTGCCGGCCATGCAGGCCTTCACCTCGGGCAAGCTGCAGATCAGCGGCGATGTGATGAAGTCCCAGCTGATTGGTAAACTTTTTAGAATCTAAAGGTGCACCCGCACCTTTAATGAGGAGGTTCATCATGGCCACTGGTATACGCGACAAGGTCGCCGTCATCGGCATGGGCTGCACCCGCTTCGGAGAGCGCTGGGACGTGGGCGCCGAGGAGTTGATGGTCGAGGCCTTCGAAGAGGGGCTGGCCGATGCCGGCATCGAGAAGAAGGAGATCGACGCCGCCTGGCTGGGCACCTGTTTCGACAACATCAGCGTCGGCAAGAGCGCCCTGCCCCTTTCCATGACCCTGCGCCTGCCCCTGATCCCGGTCACCCGGGTGGAAAACTTCTGCGCCACCGGCACCGAGGCCTTCCGCGGGGCCTGCTACGGGGTGGCCTCGGGGGCCTACGACATCTGCCTGGCCTTGGGGGTGGAAAAACTCAAAGACACCGGCTACGGCGGCCTGCCGAGCTTCGTCGGCTCCGACTCGGGCAGCCTCACCTGGCAGTGGTTTCCCAACATCACCGCCCCCGGCTCATTCGCCCAGCTCGCCAGCGCCTATGCGGCCAAGTACCGCGTCAAAGACCAGGATTTGAAGCGCGCCATGGCCCACGTGAGCGCCAAGAGCCACGCCAACGGGGTCCTCAACCCCAAGGCCCACCTGCGCAAGGCGGTCAGCGAAGAGCAGATCATGGCCGCCCCCATCATCGCCCATCCCCTGGGGCTGTTCGACTGCTGCGGGGTCAGCGACGGGGCGGCCTGCGCCATCGTCACCACGCCGGAAATCGCCAAGAAAATGGGAAAGAAGGATTTCGTCACCGTCAAGGGCCTGCAGCTGGCCCTCTCCTCGGGCGAGGAAATGGGCTACAACGACTGGGACGGCGAGCACTTCATCACCACCAGCGAATGCAGCCGGAAAGTCTACCAGGAAGCCGGCATCACCGATCCGCGCCGGGAGATCAGCATGATGGAGGTCCACGACTGCTTCTCCATCACCGAGCTGGTCACCATGGAGGACCTGCACATCAGCGAGCGCGGCCGGGGGTGGCGCGACGTGCTCGACGGCGTCTTCGACCGCGACGGGGAGGTCCCCTGCCAGGTGGACGGAGGGTTGAAATGCTTCGGCCATCCCATCGGGGCCTCGGGGCTGCGCATGCTCTACGAGATGTACCTCCAGCTCCACGGCCGGGCCGGCGAGCGGCAGATCGAAAATCCGCGCCTGGGCCTGACCCACAACCTGGGCGGCTTTCCCTCGATGAACGTGTGCAGTATCTGCGTGATCGGGAAGTATGAATGATACTGGAAATTGGAAACTGGAAACTTGGTTTTGCAGGCACAGCATCGGACAGGTCTGACCGGTCCGACTAACCGGTTTCCAGTTTCCGCCCAGTTTCAAGTTTCCAATTTCAAGTTTCCACAAGGTGCTTCATGATCCAACTGACACGCGCGCAAAAACAGGTCCAGAAGGCGGCCCGGGATTTTGCCAAGGGGGAGTTCGACCGCGAAACAGCCCGGGAGGCCGA
Organism: Desulfobacteraceae bacterium; assembly: GCA_011042305.1. GTDB lineage: Bacteria > Desulfobacterota > Desulfobacteria > Desulfobacterales > UBA2174 > UBA2174. The sequence continues at coordinate 2,281 of DQXI01000224.1, read as the reverse complement.
GAAAATCGGCCAATTCCCTGAAGAAGTCTTCCAGCGGGCTGCCGCGCTGGGGTTCGTGGGCATCCAGTTGCCCGAAGCCTACTCCGGCGGCGGCATGGGGTTGCTCGAGGCCGTCCTGCTGGCCGAGACCCTCTGCGCCCTGGACGGCTCCCTGGGCCAGGCGGTCTGCGAGGCCGGCCACGGGGCCGAGTGCATCGCCCGCTTCGGTTCCCAGGACCAAAAGGAGCGCTTTCTGCCGCCGATCCTGGAGGGGCGCACCGCGGTGGCAGTAGCTTTCGTGGAGGCCGGGCGCGGCATTTCATCGGCGCCGGCCGCGACGGCAGCGCCGGACGACAAAGGTTGGCTCCTCAACGGCACCAAACATTTTGTATCCAACGCCGAGCGGGCCGGAATTTTTCTGACCCTGGCCGCCACGCCGGCCGGAGCAGATGAAACCGGCGCGGCGAGCATGTTCATCGTGGACGCCGACGCCGCCGGTATCCGCGTCACCGATGAAGGGCGGCGCCTGGGGGGCAACCTGACAGGAGGCGCCGAGGTCACCTTCGATGAGGTCCGGCTGACACCGGATCGGCTGTTGGGAAAACCGGGGCGGGGGCTGGCCCAGCTCGAGGCCTACTACATGGAGCGGCGCATCCTGCTGGCCGGCCAGGCGTTAGGCCTGGCCCAAGGGGCCCTGGAGCGAGCCGTGGCCTACGTGCGCCAGCGGGTCCAGTTCAGCCGCAAGATCGGCGCCTTTGCCGTCACCCGCCACAAGATCGCCGATCTGGCCGCCCGGGTGGAAGCCGCCCGCCTCACCGTCTACCAGGCCGCCGCGGCCTTCGACGCCGGCCAGGCCGATGCCCGCACCGCGGCCATCGCCAAGCTCACCGCCGCCGAGGCGGCCATCGCGGCGGCTGACGAGGCCATTCAACTGCACGGCGGCTACGGCTACATGCGCGAGTACGACGTGGAACGCTACTACCGCGAGGCCAAGGCCCTGTCCCTCACCGCCGGCGCGCCGGGGGACTTGCGCGACGTTGTTGGCGCATCGGTCATCGGCAAGTTGAAATAGAGGTGCAAAAGAAGCTTGCACCTGTCCGACTGGTCGGACAATACACCCGCGTTTCAAGTTTCAACCGGAACCGTCATGAACATCCTCACCTACACCGCCGAACACGAAGACTTCCGCCGCCGCCTGCACGAATTTTGCGCGGCTGAGATCACCCCCTTCGCCGACCGCTGGGAGGCGGACCACGCCGTGCCACGGGAGGCCTGGCGCCGGATGGGGCGGGCCGGGTTTCTCTGCCCAGGCGTCGACCCGGCCTACGGCGGCCTGGGGGGCGACTTTCGCTATGCACTCATCGTCAACGAGGAGATGGCACGCACCGGCCAGACCGGCCTGACCGCCTCCCTGCACAGCGACGTGGTGGTGCCGTACATCGAGAGCTTCGGCAGCAAGGCCCAGAAACGAAAATACCTACCCGGCTGCGTCAACGGAGACATCGTCACCGCCGTGGCCATGACCGAGCCGGACGCCGGCAGCGACCTGGCCGCCATGACCACCACGGCGGTGGAGGACGGCGACACGGTCGTCATCAACGGGGCCAAGACCTTCATCTCCAACGGCTTGGTCTGCGACCTGGTGGTGCTGGCGGCCCGGGACCCGGCGGTCGAAGACCGCTACCGGGCCATTTCGCTCTACCTTGTTGAAGCCGGCACCCCCGGCTTCAACAAAGGGCAGCGCCTGGACAAGATGGGCTGGCACAGCCAGGACACCGCCGAGCTGTTTTTCACCGACTGCCGCATTCCCCTGGCCAACCGCCTCGGCGAACGGGGCGCCGGCTTTCTCATGCTCATGGCCAAGCTCCAGCAGGAGCGGCTCACCTGCGCCGTGGGCGGCATGGTGGCCGCCGAGCGCATCCTGCAATGGACCACCGAATACTGCCGCCGCACCGTGGTGGACGGCCGCCCCCTGGTGAAAAACCAGGCGGTGCAGTTCGCCCTGGTGGAAATGGCCACCGAGGTGAAAATCGGCCGCACCTTCGTGGAAAAGCTCGTCGCCGACCACATCGAAGGCGGGCAGATCGTGGTGGAAACCTCCATGGCCAAATACTGGACCACCGACCTGGCCAACCGGGTGGCCAACCGCTGCCTGGAGCTGATGGGCCCCGCGGGCAACCTGGAGCGCGCTCCCATCGTGCGCGGCCTGCGCGACGCGCGCATCATGGCCATCTTCGCCGGCACCAATGAAATCATGAAGCAGATTGCGGCGAAATTTATGGGGCTGTAAGTTTGAAACTGG
>DQXI01000217.1 GCA_011042305.1 Desulfobacteraceae bacterium | reverse complement strand
TGCTCACCTATATCGTCCCCACCATCTCGGGGATTTTCACCGAAGTCAAGCAGGTGCTGCCGCTGCCGACCCGTTTGCTCCTCGGTTTCAGTGCGTGGATGCGCACCTTTTGGTGGACATTGCCCATCGGCCTGGTAGCCGTATTTCAAATCTGGCGCACCATCCGGCGCAGCGCGGCGGGGCGCCTGGCCACGGATCGCACGATCCTGGGCATCCCCCTGGTCGGCGCACTCGTCCAGCGGCTCAATGTGGCCCGGGTGATGCGCACCTTCGGCTCCCTCCTGGAAAACGGGGTGCCGATGCTGGCGGCCTTGGAAATCGTGCGCAACATCGCCGGCAATACCATCATGGCGGAGGCCCTCACTGCCGCCACGCGGGACGTGGGCCAGGGGAAATCGCTGTCCAGGGCCCTGGCATCAACCCCCCGGGCCTTTCCCCCGCTGGCCATTCAAATGGTCGATGTGGGCGAGCAAAGCGGCAAACTTGAGCCGATGCTGGTCAAGATCGCCGACATGTATGACCGGGAGGTGGAATCGGCCATCAGCGCCTTGACCGCCCTGCTGGAACCAATCATGATCCTGCTCATGGGCACGGCGGTGGCCTTCGTGGTGCTGGCGGTCTGCCTGCCGATTTTCGAGATGAACCAGTTGATTCGATAAAGGCGAGATGAACGGGATTCGCTCGAATGGCCCAGAGGCGCGAAAATTCTAGTCGCGGCTGAAAGCCGCTCCCACAGAACAGCGTTTGCCGGGACCCCGAATGTGGGAGCGCGTTGCCGCCGCGATGGAGGTATTCCATGATTTTAAACAAACGGCTCACTGGAGATACCGACATGGCCCCAAAACACTCAAATTTGAGAAAACGTTCACGCGGCTTCACCCTCATCGAGCTGATGGTGGTCGTCGTCATCCTGGGCATTCTGGCTCTCTACGTGGCACCGAAGATCATGGGCCGGCCGGACGAGGCCAAACAGGTCAAAGCCAAGATGGATATTGCCAGCCTTGAAACAGCGCTGAAACTCTACCGGCTGGACAACGGTTTTTATCCGTCCACCGAGCAGGGGCTGGCCGCCTTGGTGCAAATGCCGCAAAGCGGTCAAATTCCTAAAAACTGGAAAGAGGGGGGATACCTGGAAAAAGGCCAAGTGCCAAAGGATCCCTGGGGCAACGAATTCGTCTACCTCAGCCCGGGCAACCACGGTGAGTTCGACATCATCTGTTATGGCGCGGACGGCGTCGCCGGCGGCGAGGGCAAGGACAAGGACATCACCAACTGGGAAATCGAATGATCCCGCACGGGCGACAGCGGTACCCCCAATGCCCGCCGGAATGCCCGCGGGCCGGGAATCGATCTCCTGATGCCGCCTTCACCCTCCTGGAGCTGATCGTGGTGGTGGCCATCATCGGCACGGTTCTGGCGCTGACCCTGCCGCGCATCGAGCTGCCCGGAGGGCATGGCGATCTGGAGACGGCGGCCCGCTATCTGATCCAGATCCACCGCCAGCTCAAGGCGGAGGCCGTCAACCGGCAACTGCGCCATACCTTGCACCTGGATCTGGACCGGCAACGGATCTGGGTGTCCAACGCGGACATGGACGAGCAGCAACAGATGGTTGCGGCCGAAGGAGGATTCGCTTTACCGCGCCGCGTACGCCTTGAAAGCCTGCGCCTGCCCCATGATCGCGAAATCAGCGCCGGCGCCTACGCGGTTCAATACTTTCCCGACGGCCATAGCTTCATGGTCGCAATCGATTTGGTGGAAACCGGCGGGCGTCGTGTGACCCTGCATATGGAGCCTTTTCTGACCACGGCCCGGGTACTGGACGAAGATGGCGCGGCGTCACCTCTCTAAATCCGAACAAAAGCGGATCCGGTCGCGATGTCCCGCGCCGTTTCGATGCCGCGGGGCGGGGCCAAACCGCGCAGGCATGGGATTTACCCTCATGGAAGTCGTGGTGGCACTGGCGGTACTGGCGGTGGTTTTGGTCAGCGTCTTCCGGATGCAAACCGGCAACCTCGGCGTTGTCGAACGATTGAACTTCAACACCCGGGCCGCCATGCTGGCCCAAGCCAAAATGGCAGAGCTCGATGCCACCGGCATCGACGACAATCTTGAAACGCAGGGGGATTTTGGCGACGAGGCCCCCGGCTACCATTGGCAGGTCACGGTCAACCCGCGGGACGACGAACTGTTGGGGCAGGCCGCACAGCGCCTTTATCGCATCGAGATCCGGATCGATTTGAATCAGGATGAGTCCGTTTTTCACCTGCGCACCCAGAGACTGGCATCCCCGTAACGCCCTTGTCTCCATCAGGGGGTTTACCCTTTTGGAGATTCTGGTAACGGTCGCCATCCTGGGCATCATCATGCTCACGGCGCTCAGTGCGCTGTCGGCTGTCAACCGAACGGCCGCGCATATCCAAAGCACCCTGACGGCCGCTGACACCGCCAGCGATACGATCCGCTGGATTGAAGCCGACCTGGGCGCCCTTCACGTTACGGCGGCTTCCACATACCGGGCGCCGGATGTGGGAAAAGACCCGGACCCCTATGGTTTCAGGTGTTTCTCCGGATCCGAAGATCCATCTGATTTCAAACGCTTGGAGTTCGCCGCCCGGGCGCATCGGCCGCTGGCCCCTTCGGAGCTGGACATTGCGCCGGGGGCGTTGGCGCGAGTCCGTTATTTTGTCCGTCGCGTGGATGACCGATTTGTGCTAATGCGCACCGATGTCCCTGATTTGCAAGCCGGCCTGGATCCGCCCCCACCGGCCGCTGTCGTCTGCGAAAAAGTGCTGCGTCTGGACTGGGCGTTCGTTGATGAGGAGGGTGAAATTCACGACGAATGGGATTCGGATGACGAGCAGTGGGGGTATGCCACCCCCAAGGCCGTGGCATTGACCATCGAAATCGGGGAAGAAGAGCATGGCCAAACGTATCATGCCCTTTTTGCCCTGGCCATGGCAAGGGAGGCGCGCCGTTGATGAGGCCAACAATTCCCAGGGCCCGTCCCCGGGAGAAAGGGACGGCCTTGTTGGTGGCATTGGCGGTCACCGCGGTTCTGGTTTCCGTCGCCTTGGCCATCAATCTGGAGGTCCAGCGTGCCGTGGATGCCGGCCGGCACCGTTTGGACCAGGCCACTGCCTCGGCGGCGGCTGCAGGTGCCGTGCACACCGCCATGGCGGTTCTGGCGGAAGACAAGCGCACCAGCCAGGCCGACAGCCTGGCCGAGTTGTGGGCTGATGCGGAAAAACTTACAGCCTTGGCCGCGGTCGGCGCCGATGAGGGGGTCCGCTTGGGACTGCGCATCGAAGACGAGCGGGCTCGTTTGCAAATCAACGCCCTGGTGGACTTTCCCCAAGGGCTGCAAATCGTGCCCGCCCAGCAGCGCCTCTGGGAGCGGCTGCTGTCCCTTGCGCCATACGAGGACCTGCGCGAGGCCGATGTCACCCCGGAGATGATCGTCGCCGCCGTCAAGGATTGGCTGGACCATGGCGACGACGACGCCATTACGGGCCTAGGCGGCGCGGAAGCCCCGTATTATGCCTCGTTGGCGACACCTTACAACTGCCGCAACGGTCCCTTGTTGGGTGTGGAGGAATTACGCCTGGTGCGGGGCGTGGGCGAACGGCTGCTCGATGGCGATGGGCAGCAGCCGGGCATCGGCCCCCTGTTGACGGCCTACGGGATGAGCGATATCCGCGGTTCGGCCAGCGCCTACGACGGCCGCTTGAACATCAACACGGCCCCGCTGCCGCTGGTAATGGCCCTGTTGCCGGAAGAATACGAGGACTTGGCGCAATCCATCGTGGAGTTTCGCCAGCAGGTGATCGACGACGACACCGTCGATCTGCTGGCCGATCCACTTTGGTATCGAAACGCGCCGGGGTGCCAGGATTTGACCATCGAACCGGACCTTATTACGACGGTCAGCGATCATTTTCGCATTCAAGCCACCGCCGAGCACAACGGTGTCCGCGCCAGGCTGACAGCCGTCGTCCAGCGTCAAACAGACACCGCCAGTGGCGGTACGGGGTTCAGGATCTTGATGTGGCAGCCGTCCTGAAAAAAGCGTTTTTGGGCATTGAAATCGGCGCCGATGCCATCAGTGCCGTCCTCTACCAGGTTCAGCGGGGAGAGGAACGGATCGTGGCCGCCCGCCGGATCGAGCGCTCTTCTGACAGCGCGGAGGCCGATACCCTGGCGGCCGCGCTGGAACCAATCCTGGCCCACGATGGAGCCTTGGCGGCGGTCTGCGCCGTGGCCTTGCCGGCGGACGAATTCGTCTTTCGGCCCTTGACGGCGCCGTTCCAGGAGGATCGCAAGCTGCGCCAGGTGCTACCCCTGGAATTGGAGCCGTCCCTGTTTGCCTCGGCCGAGGAGATGGTATTCGATTACCGGCGTCTGAACAATGCCTCGCCGCCTCGAATTCTGGCCGCGGCAATCGAAAAAACGCGTGTAGCTGAAATCCTGGGAATCCTCCATCGCCTGCGCCTCGATCCGGAATGGGTGACCGCCGCCGGGATCTGCCCCGCGCTGTGCCTGCTGGAGGAGCCCTCCGCGACCGGTCCATATGCC
>DQXI01000114.1 GCA_011042305.1 Desulfobacteraceae bacterium | reverse complement strand
GGCGGGAATCACCCGCAGGGTCAGTTGTCACACATTGAGGCATTCCTTTGCCACCCACCTTTTGGAGGCGCGATACGATATTCGCACAGTCCAGGAACTGTTAGGCCATGCGAATGTCTCCACTACCATGATCTATACCCATGTCCTGAACAGGCCGGGGCTTTCGGTCCAGAGTCCGGCTGATTTTGATTAGCAGGTGAATCACTGGCGTCGGGTTGAACCTTCGGAGAGTGCGGCGAGGATCCGGGCGGTTCTCAAACCACCGTGGTGGTGCTGGTCTTGGCTTTTCCCGGTTCTTCCACGATGCGCAACCCGACCAAAACGTGGTTTTTGAATTTTCCCTCGCTTACCCGGGTGATATGGGCAATCCGGGTCTTGCGGGTCTGCGGCGACCGGCCCAGATCCGCCGGATAGTATTTTACCTCCAGTTCCTCGCCGACTTCGAGGTCTTCCAGAGCGCCGGAATCTTCCTTTACCAGGAGGCACATGCCCTGGGAAGAAAAATCCCAGATTCTCGATTGAAAGAGACATTTGACGGTTTTCAGGCGAAACTCGGCGTTGGTGTAGGTTTCCGGCCGGAGCCTGGGTTCGGAGCGCCTTTCGTCGCCACTGGTTTTTCCTTCGGGGTTGTTATCCATGAGGCCTTCTTTCTTTTTCCCGTGTCAGAACGGGCTGTAGGTTGCGCCCGGCAAGGCGCCGCGTAGCCGCGACCGGCCGATTCATGCTATCTTTATTGTTATCATAAGAAAGAACAACGTTTTCAAGTAAATTCATTAAAAAGGAATCGTTTCCATCAACTTTGGTTGCCGCTCACATGGGGGGCGATCACTGCGCGGGTCATCTCCGCCGTGGCCGCCACGCTCAAATGCCTGAACGCGTCATAGGCGATGGGATCCAGTACCCGTAGCCGGATGTGGTGGTGGCCGTGGAAGTTGAGGCTGTACTTGGGCAGCGCAAGACGCGTGCCGTCGATGGCCACCGGCAGAATGGGAAGGCGCATCTCGTGGGCCAAGATGAAGGCCCCCGGTTTGAACGGCTTGAGGACGCCGTCGAACGAGCGGGTGCCTTCGGGAAAAAAGAACACCGAGCTGCCCCGGGCCAGATGGCGGCGGCAGGCAGCCATCATGCGCTCGATGCTCTGCTTGTCGCCCCGGCGCAATTTGACGTACTGGTTGAGCACCATGTTCCAGCCGACAAAGGGCAGCTTGAAAACCTCGGCCTTGGAGACCCACTTGAAAGGAAAAAAGAGGCGGAAGGCCACCAGGATGTCCAGTTGGGACTGGTGATTGGAGACGATGATGTAGGTTTCCCGGCGGCGGATCTTTTCGCGCCCCTCCAGCGATACCCGCCAGGCCGGCATGGTCCACAGGTAGAGACAGGCCCAGAAGGAGGTGAACTGGTGCAGCACGACGAGGCGACGGTCGAATGGGCCGGTCAGCACCCTGATCACCAGGGCGATTACAAAAAAAATGGCGGATGTAACGGCGATATAAATTAGAAACAAGGCGGCGATGAAACGGTTGATCATGATCGAAGCGGTCCTGTGGTCATTTTTGCGTTCTTGGGTGTTTCGCCGGGGAGGTTCTCATAAAACACCGAAGCACCATTTTTTTCAACTGGCAAAACAGTGCTTCGATCCGTCGGGTTGGTTTGGTGGGCTTGCCAGGCAGGCACTCGACCGATTCCAGGCATTGGCCAACGGCGACAAGGTCCGCCTTCTCACCGGCTTTGGGCCTGGCGCGTGGCCCACCGGAGGCCGCCACCCATGGGCGCCGGGCCCCTCGTGGTGGCGAAGTTGCCCGACATGTTGTAGAGACTGGTTGCAAACCAAAGGGTCCGAATCCTGAAAGTCGAGTTGCCCAGATGCCTATTCCTCCGATCGTGGCAGCCTTGTGCCTAACGGAAATTCTCTCGCTGGCCGGGGCGATGTTTTTCCCGGCCCTGCAACCGATCTTCGAGGCGGAATGGATGCTCAGCGGCACGGCCGCCGGTTGGATCAACGGGGTCTACTTCGCCGGTTATGCCGCTGCCACGCCGCTGCTGGTGGGACTCACCGATCGGGTGGATCCGCGGTGGATCTATCTGCCCTCGGTGCTTCTGGCCGCCGTCGCCATGTTCCTTTTCGCCACCCTGGCCCACGGCCTCTGGTCGGCCGCCGCCCTGCGGCTTCTGGCCGGCGTCGGTCTGGCCGGCACTTACATGCCGGGCCTGCGGGCGCTGAGCGACAACGTCGTCGGCCCGCGCCAGAGCCGCTACGTGACGTTTTACACGGCGTCTTTCAGCATCGGCACCGCCATGTCGGTCTACTTCGCCGGTGTCCTGATGTCCGCCGTGGGGTGGCGCCATGCGGCCTGGATCCTGGGGCTCGGCCCCCTGGCCGCCGCGGCGGTGTTCGCCGTTTTTGTCCCCCGCCGAACCGGGGAGGCGGCGTCTGCGCCGGGCACCGGGAGGCTGGATCGACGCCTGGTGAAGGCGGTCGTTTCCAACCGCGACGCCATGGGCTACGTGCTCGGCTATGCGGTGCACTGCTGGGAGCTGTTCGGCTTCCGCTCCTGGCTGGTGGCGTTCCTGGTGTTTTGCGCCGGCCTTCAGCCCGGCTGGTCGGCACCGGTGAGCCTGCAAGGGGTGGCCACTGCCATCATGCTCCTCGGCGTGCCGGCGAGCCTGCTGGGCAACGAGGGGGCCATGGCCCTGGGCCGGCGCCGTGCCATCTCTGTCTACATGCTGGTTTCCGGGGTGGTGGGGGCGACCATCGGTTTTACCGCCGGACGGTCCATGGCCCTGATCATCGTGCTGGCAACCGTCTATGGGATTACGGTGATGCTCGACAGCGGGGCGCTCACCGCCGGCCTGGTGGCCAGCGCGGAAGACAAGCGGCGGGGCGCCACCATGGCCCTGTATTCCTTTTGCGGATTCGGCATGGCCTTTCTGGCGCCCCTGGTCTTCGGGATCATTCTGGACGCCGCCGGGCACAGCGTCCCCGGATGGGGCCTGGCCTTCGCCTCGCTGGGGCTCACCGCCATGTCCGGGATCTTGTGGCTGCGGCTGGTTCGCGGGCCGGCCTAGCCGCCTGTGCCCCGAGTCGCCGGCGCGTCCGGTATTTCAAGTACGGTTGTGCAGGTAGCGCACCTCGGGCTCCAACCGGACGCCGTGCCGGCAATGCACCAGGCGGGCCATTTGGTCGGCCAGGGCCAGGATGTCGGCCGCGGTGGCACCGCCGGTGTTGACGATGATGTTGGCGTGCCGGTCGAAGACGGCGGCCCCGCCTTGGCGCAGCCCCTTGGCGCCGCAGCGATCCAACAGAAGCCCGGCGGCGATGCGCGATACACCGGGGGCCGGCGGGGGGAGATTCTTGAAAAACGATCCGGCGCAGGGCAGGTGGGACGGCGGATGCTTGAGGGCCCGGTCGGCCTTGATGGCGACGATGCGCTCCGCCAGGCAGGCCGTGGAGGCTGCCTGAAAGCCGCCGAAAATGATCTCGAGCAGGATTTGCCCGCGTCGCAGGATGTCGCTGTCGCGGTAGCGCACGCCCAGGGCCGCCACCGGCAGGTCATCCACGGTTCCGTCCGGAGCGAGCACCCGGGCCGCGCAGACCATTTCGGCCAACAGGCGCCCGTAGGCGCCGGCCCCTCCCGCCAACGCCCCGCCCACCGTGCCGGGAATCCCGGCGGCAAAGGTCAAGTCCCCCCATCCGCGCGACGATACTGCTTCCACCAGTTGATCCAGGGAAAAGCCGGCGCCGGCAATCACCTGGCGCTTTTTATCGTCCCAGTCCAGGTGCGCCACGCGGTTGATCACCACCAGCCCGGCCAGGCCGTCGTCGTCGATGAGGACGTTGCTGCCGTCGCCCAGCAGGGTAAACGGCGCCTTGGAGCGGCGGCAGATGGCGTGGGCAGCTACCAGATCCTCGATGCGTTCCACCTCCACCAGGAATTCTGCCGGCCCGCCAACCTTCATCCAGGTCCAGGGCGCCAGCATTTCATCCGGTCGTAAGGCCGGTCCAAAGCGCTGTTCCAGTTGCTTGCGAAAGGCAGTCATGGGCCTGTCTTAGCGCAAGGCCGTTTGTCTTGCAACGGATCGGTGTGAGCGCTCCAGGGTTCGGCACCAAGGCAAGGCTTCGGCGGCAAGGGTTTTTGACGTTTCCGGATCTGCTTTTCCCTGTCTTGTGTCGATGAACATGGATGGCTGGTCAGCGCCTGCCCGGCCGTGTCCGGGGCCAGGAAGGTTTCCTCTTTTTCGCCTTAGCCCTGACGGCGGATTTCTCGCTGCCCTCGCAATGACACCGGCTGGGCAGGGACAAGAGGCAAAAAACCCGTGGTCTATCGATCACGGCACTTTGGAAGGCCCCGGACCAGCGCGTCCCGGCGTCGGAGCGAGACGGCAACAACCCACGTTGTGGTTACAACCAAAGTTGTATTCTGTTGGCTGAAATAGAATTTAAGCCTTTTCAATTCAAGAATCGGCGCAGGCCACAACCTTGGTTGTGGTTTCTGTGCGCCTCGCCGACGGCCCGAAGAATAATTATCCTGTTTTATTCCAAGCAGATGAACATATTTGGGGCCAATGGCATGGTCCGTGCTT
>DQXI01000056.1 GCA_011042305.1 Desulfobacteraceae bacterium | reverse complement strand
CCTGCTGCTCATGGAAAAAAAGGGCCTCAAACCCGACCTGGTGATCACCGATGTGGTGATGCCGAAAATGAGCGGCAAAGAGCTGGCGGATCGTCTGCGCGAGACCCACCCCGATCTGAAGGTGCTGTACATGTCCGGCTACACGGACAACGCCATTGTCCACCACGGGGTTTTGGATCCCGGCATCCCCTTTATCCAGAAGCCCTTCACCCTCGGCGACATTGCGGAAAAAGTCCGGGCGGTATTGCGGGGGGATTAGGACGGGCCCACCCCCCCCGGAGGACCAAATCATAATTTTAGAGGGCCACACCCCCCTGGAGGGCCACGCTCCGTCGTGGCCGTATTTTGGACCGGATGTTCCTGCTGTCAATCAACGCATTTTCCACACCTATTGAAAGAGCATTCAGGGTATTTTTCATGATGGCCCTATGCCGGCTCATGTTAAGGGAGCGTAAAGATGTCCCACCTCCAGCGCTGCCAGGAACTCTTTTTGTTCGGCCTTCAGGGGGCTGGCCAGCTTCCTTTGGCCTTTGAGGGTTATCACCAGCGTATTGGTAAACTTGGTGGTCATTGATTCCGGTGTCGATACTATGGGGGCGCCGATAATGAATCTCTCGTGATAAAGCGATCGCAGGTCTGTGACGGGGCCGTGGGGCCCTGGCGAATGGCTTGCCAAAAATTCGTCGATTCATTATGAGGTGGCTTCATCCGGCTTCCTGCGATACCGGCCATGAGGGCAAATAGCGAGGAGAAACGATGAAAATCAAAACAACCGCAGCGGTTTGGCTGGTATGGATGGTACTGACGGGGATCGCCGGCGCTACGGCGCCGGCAGCCGTGCCGCACATAGAGATCCCTTCACTGGCGTACACCTTCGACCCGGTGGCCGAGGGGGAGGCGGTGGTGCACGATTTCGTGGTGCGCAACACCGGCGAAGCCGAGCTGGAGATCTACAAGGTCCGCACCGGCTGAGGGTGCACGGCCGTTTCCTTTCCGAAGCGGCTCCCTCCCGGCGGCGAGGGAAAGATCACCCTGAAGTTGAGTACCTCGGGCTACGGCGGCGAAACCATGCGCAAGGGCGCCCGGGTCGAATCCAATGACCCGAATCGTCCCGCCGTGGAGCTGGCCATCGGCGGCGAGGTGCTGCGCGTTGTCACCATCCAGCCCGGTCGTCTCGTGTTCCAGGGCGAGGGCGACAAGCCGATGCGCCAGACGGTGACCATTGTGCCAGAACCCCGTTTCGCCTTCAAGTTGCTGAAGGTGGAAACCAACGCCGGCAAGCGGTTCATCGACTACCGGCTGGAAGAGATCCGGCACAACGGCCAGCCGGCCTATCGCCTGACGGTGGAGAACCGGCGCACACAACCGGGCCGCTACGCCGAAACCCTCACCTTGCATACCGACAGCCCCATCCGGCCCAAGCTGTTCGTCCACGTTTACGGCAACATCCTTGCGCCCAAGCAAGCCGAAGGGGGCGAGCAGTCGCAGGGCGCTTCGCCCAAGGCGGTGCGATGATGGCGATGATCCAGGTGGTGACCTTCGATTGCGACGGGGTGATGTTCGATTCCCGGGAGGCCAACGCAGCCTACTACAACCGGGTGCTGGCGCAGTTTTCGCGTTCCCCGTTGACCGCCGACCAGTTGGCCTTCACCCACATGAATACCGTGGACGCCTCGCTGCGTTTCCTGTTTCCCGACGAAAAGGAATACCAGGCGGCCCAGGCCTTTCGCCGCACCCTCACCTATCTGCCGTTTGTTCCCTACATGCGGATCGAACCGCATCTCAAACCGTTGCTGCGGCGCTTGAGACCGGCGTGCAAGACGGCCGTGGCCACCAACCGCACCGACACGATGCACCGGGTGCTGGAGGACCATGACCTGACCGGGGACTTCGACCTGGTGGTGGGCGCCCTGGACGTGCCGCGGCCCAAGCCCCATCCGGACAGCCTGCTGAAGATCGCGGGCCACTTCGCCGTGGCACCCGAGGAAATGATTTTCATCGGCGATTCGACCCTTGACGCCGAGGCTTCGGCCGCTGCGGGGGTTCCGTTTGTCGCCTATCAGAACCGGGAACTGCCGGCAATTCACCACATTGACGCCCTCGATCAAGTGGCCGACATCGTGGAGCGCTCCGGGGTGAGGCTTCCCGCCTGAGCCCCCACGGTCCAGGCGAACTCCTGCGGTAAAGGAGACGCTTCACCGGCGATTCGTCTGTGACTACGCGCAACTGCCTGATAAATTTCCTGGAACTTTCAGCCGTTCGAAATGGTTCCCCGATCAGGCCTGCCCGGACTCGATCCGGGCAATCCATGCTCATCGGAACGAGGCGGCGGAAGCCGCCGGCAAACTTTAAAACCCGCTGTCACCGGAGGCTGACAAGGGCCGAGCGCGGAGCCCCACTTTGACGGTATTCTATCCCTGCCGCTTGACAAGGTCGCCGCGCATGGGATACGACGGCAACGACTGCTCGTTCGAGCAGGTGTCCGGGTGCGCATTTTGCGCTCAATAGGGAACTCCGTGCAAATCGGGGGCGGGCCCGCCGCTGTGATCGGGGACGAAAGCTGCATCCAGGCCACTGCACCGGAACATCGGTGCGGGAAGGCGTAGCCGGTAGGAAGATCCGAGAGCCAGAAGACCTGCCCGGGCAGACGCGGCAGCGGTGCGTGGAGCGCCCGCTGGCCCGGATCTTGAGGATAAATCAGGGAATCCCCGGATCGAAGCATTTTTCGGTCCGGGGATTTTTTTGTTCTTCGACAACAATGCTGTTTGTCGGCGTTTGGGTGCTCGCTTGCGAGCGCAAGGGGAACCCCGTGCAAATCGGGGACGGGCCCGCCGCTGTGATCGGGGACGAAAGCCGCAGGAAGTCACTGCATCGGCGTAACGATGTGGGAAGGCGCGGCCGGTAGGAGGATCCGAGAGTCAGAAGACCTGCCCGAGCGCCAAGGTTGCGCACCGCCGCGGCAGGGGTGCGCCGTTTTTGATTCGGGGATGAAACAGGGACGTCCCGGATCGCGACCGGTGTCGCGGTGCCGGGAAAAAGCCCGGCCCGCCACCCTCATGTTCATATCAAGGAGGAGAAGATGGGAAAATGGCGCGGTTTGGGAGTGTTGGTCGTTTTGGGAATGACGCTGATGGCCGCCACTGCGACGGTACAGGCGGCGGGCGATGACCCGGTTCAGATCGAAGATCTGGTGGTCACCGCCACCCGCACGGAAACAAACATCGACAAGGTTGGTGGTACCAGCGTCACCGTGATCACGACCGAGGAAATTCAGGCCAAGGGGTACCTGACAGTGGAGGAAGTGCTCAAGGGATCGCCTGGCATCGATGTCAAGGCCAACGGGGGACCCGGCACGTTGACGTCGGTTTCGATTCGTGGTGCCGACAGCAAGAACACATTGGTTCTCATTGACGGCATCATGGTGAATGATGCCTCGGCCATCAGCCGCCAGGCGGATTTGGCCAATCTGACCACCGACAACATCGAACGCATCGAGATCGTGCGAGGCCCCCAGAGCGTGCTCTACGGCAGCAACGCCACTGCGGGGGTGATCAACATCATCACGCGTAAGGGAGACGGAAAACCACGGGTCTACGCCGGCATGGAAGGCGGTTCATACGATACCTGGAAGGCTTACGGCGGCGCTTCCGGTGAGATCGGAGACGTATTCAACTTCGCCCTGGCTGCCTCCAAGACGGAAACGGGCGGTTTCTCCATTGCCGATGCCGACAACGACCGGATTCCTCAGGGCGCCAGTACCGACGAAGACGACGGTTGGCGCAACACGACGTTTTCGGGGCGTTTTGGCTTGGATATCGAAGACCGATTCATCTTTGGCGTGACGCTGCGCCATATCGATTCCACTGTGGATGCCGATGACTTCGACTTCGCCGGATATGCCGTGGACAACAGCTTCGGCCCCGGCATGCCGGAAGCTTCCCGCCAGGACAGCAAGCAGACATTCTTTCGAACCGACGCCAAAGCGAAATTTTTGGATGGGTTGCTCTCGACCGCCGTTTACTACAGCAAAGCCATTCAGGATCGGGAATTTTACGACAACAACAACAAACTGAGCGGCGATTATGAATCGAAAACCGATGAGGTGGGCGGGCAGGTCGATATGAATTTTAAACACAACGTGCTCTCCATGGGCGCCGTCTTTCTGGACGAAGGCTTCGAGAGCGATATCGAGAAAGAAAAGACGGCCAATACCGACAGCTTTTGGATTCAAAATCACTTTTTCTGGCAGGACTGGTTCGAACTGGTCGCCGGCTTGCGAATGGACGACCATGAGGAATTCGGCAGTGAGACCACCTATCGCATCGCCCCGTCTTTAACGCTTCCGCATACGGGTACAGTGCTGAAGGGGGCCTATGCCACCGGCTTTCGCACCCCCTCTCTTTATGAACTTTACGCCGCTGCCGTTCCGGCATGGTTTTTCGCCGGTGGCAACGAGAAACTCGAGCCGGAAACGAGCAAGGGCTGGGAGGTCGGCTTGGCGCAACCCTTCTGGCAGGGGCGCTTAAAGATCGGAACGACCTATTTTGAAATGAAGTTTGAAGATCGTATCGGATATGTCACCGATCCGGTCACCTGGCAAGGGACTTACGAAAACCTGGACGG
>DQXI01000234.1 GCA_011042305.1 Desulfobacteraceae bacterium | reverse complement strand
TGACCACCCGCACGGTGGACAATTTCATCGTGCGTTTTCGCAAGTACTTCGAGGACGATCCCCGCCACCCGCGCTATTTCAAGAGCCTGCGCGCCGTGGGTTATCTCTTCGAGGCGGATTGAGATCATGCCGCAGATCGAGGCCCTCCACGCCATCACCCGCATCCTGGCCCAGGCCGGCCGGGGAGCGGACCGCCAATCCCTCTTCCGGCGCTGTCTCGAAGAGCTCTCCGCCCTGTTCCGCTGCCGCAGCGCCGGCGTATGGCTCACCGATGGTACCGTTTACCGGGTGGTGCGCAGCGGGAATCGGCCGGCGTTTTCCATCGGCCACGGCCCCGCGGCCCTGGCACCGCCGGCGCGGATCATCGCCCAACTGCCCCAGGCCTGCCCGCCCGAAGTCCCGGCCACCGACATCCAGGCCCGGCTCTGGTGGACCGCCGACGCCGCCCGCTGCCCACGGACCAACGAGGTCCAGCGCCAGGCCCTGGCCCTGCTCACCGAGACCGCCGGCAGCCGCTGCGTTTCGTTGCTGGCGGCCGCCTTCGACCTGAAAAGCGGTCCCCCTGGACTGCTGGTCCTTTCGAACAACCGCCGGGGCCATTTCAACGCCACCCGGCTGGCCCTGTTCGGCCAGGTCGGTCCCCTCTTCGACATCGCCCTGTCCAATTGGCGCGTCGGCCAGGCCCTGCGCGAGCGGGTCAAGGAGCTGAGCTGCCTCTACCGCATGGCCCGCATCGACGCCTCGCCGGAATCTCCCCTGGAGGGACGTTTCAACGACATCGCCGCCATCATCTCGGCCGCTTGGCTGCACAGCGAGGACGCCCGGGTCCGCATCCAGTTCGACGGCAAAACTTACGGCGACAGGGATTTCCCCGACGATGGGCCCGTGATGGCCAGCCCCATCGTGGTGGAGGGCGGGCCCCGGGGACAGATCGCCATCGCCTATGCCGGCGCGCACCCGCCCATGGACGAAGGACCTTTTCTGGCCGAAGAACGCAGCCTCATGGACACCATCGCCCGGGAGCTGGGGCGCATCGCCGCCCGGGAAGATTTCCGGCGCCAGAAGGCGCGCATGCAGGAACGCCTCGCCCACACGGACCGGCTCAACATGATGGGCCAGTTGTCGGCCACCATCGCCCACGAGATCAACGAGCCGCTCACCGCCATGCTCGGCTATGCCCAGCTGGCGACCAAGAACCCTGGACTGCCGCCCCAGGCCCGGGCCGATATCGACCGGATCATCACCACCTGCCTGCATGCCCGGGAAATCGTGCGCAAGCTGCTCATGTTTTCCCGGGACATGCCCGCCCGCATGGAAACCGTCTCGGTTCACCGGGTGATGGAAGACACCCTGGCGCTGTTCAGGGCCCGCTGCGCCAAGGAACAGGTCGAAATCCGGCTGCGCCTGACCCGGGGCCCGGATACGGTCTGCATCGATCCCGCCCGGCTGCGCCAGGTGTTCTCCAATCTGATCCTCAACGCCCTCCAGGCCATGCCCCAGGGGGGACGGCTGACGCTGTCCACCCGCCGCCCGGGACGGCGCCTGGTGATCACCGTGGAAGACACCGGCTGCGGCATGAGCGAGGCGGAGCTGCAAAAAGCCTTCATCCCTTTTTACACCACCAAGCCGCATCACCAGGGGACCGGGTTGGGGCTGCCCGTAGCGCGGGAAATCGTGAGCGACAGCGGCGGGGAGCTGGCCGTGGACAGCCGGCCGGGCCGCGGCACGCGCTTTACCGTGTCGTTTCCGCTGCGGGAGTGATGTTGGAAATCTCGAAAATTCAAAGAAACCCGCACCGGCACCTCAATACCGAAACCCGCTGCCTTCCGGTAGCCGCCCGCCCTCCAACATGGCCCCCGGGCCGGCGTCCCTAGTGGCGGTCGCGGAAAACCGTCGGCGCCGCATCGAACGCCGGCCCCGTTCCACCGATGCCCAATGAGCAATCCCCCCTCCAGGGTCCCGTCAAAGTCGGAGGTTCCGTCACTTTTTTTGCCGAATGGCACCGTTTTCCGACGATCTTCCCAACTGCGGATGCCTCACGGACGTTCGGCATGAGACGGAAAAATTCGAGTGTCAAGTGAGCTAAAGTGAAGAAATCCTGGCAGTTATATAAAAGCCGGAGCAAAGCGACTCCACCACTTTAGTCACCCGTAATTTCAGTCACTCAGAAAAGGTGTCATCCCGAGGGGCATCAGCGACGAGGGATCTGCAGTTGAGAACACAGACGGGAGGATGGCCTGAACCGGGAAAAACCCTCCAAGGGATCATCGCCAAACTTTGACGGGGCCCTACCCCCCCTTCCCCCATCCCTGGCGTCGTTCGCAAATCCATGTTATGGGGCGGAATACATTCGGAAAAGGGCCCGGCCCAGACCGTCACCCAGGTTTTTGAAATTTTCGAATTTCGGATTTGCCCATGCCCCCATCCCCCCTCGTCCTCATCGTGGATGACGCCTTCGACACCCGTGAAGTGCTGCGGCGCAACCTGGAAGCCCGCGGCTACCGCACCAGCACCGCCGATTCGGCCGAGGCGGCCCTGCGCCTGCTGCAAACCGAGCCGGTGCAACTGGTGATCACCGACATCCGCATGCCCGGCCCCAGCGGCCTGGACCTCCTGCGCCACATTCGCGACAACTGCAGCGGGGTGCGGGTGGTGGTGATCACCGGTTATCCCCGCTACGACGAGGCGATCCAGGCGATGAAGATCGGCGCCGAGGAGTACCTCATCAAGCCGTTCACCGACGAGGAACTTTTCACTGCCGTGGAAGCGGCCTTCGCCAAACAACGGTTGGTGCCCGGGCCCCAGGCGGCCCCCCTGCCCCACGCCCGCTACGGTCTCATCGGCGAGAGCCCCGCCATGAAAGCGCTGTTTGCTACCATCTCCCGCGCCGCCGCCACCGACGCCACCGTCCTGATCCAGGGCGAAAGCGGCACCGGCAAGGAGCTGGTGGCCCGGGCGATCCACTATGAAAGCCGCCGCGTCGCCGCCCCCTTCGTGGCGGTCAACTGCGGCGCCATCCCCGAAACGCTGCTGGAAAGCGAGCTCTTCGGCCACCTGAAGGGGGCCTTCACCGGGGCCCACTCCACCCGGGCCGGCTTTTTTCAGACCGCCGACAGCGGCACCATCCTGCTGGACGAAATCGCCGAAGCGCCGTCGTCCATGCAGGTCAAGCTGCTGCGCGTTCTCCAGGACAAGGAAATCTTCATGCTCGGCGCCACGCGTCCCACCCGCGTCGACGTGCGCATCATGGCGGCCGCCAACAAGGACCTGGAGGCATTGACCCGCAAGGGCCACTTCCGCGAGGACCTCTTCTACCGGCTCAACGTGATCCGCATCACCGTGCCGCCCCTGACGGCCCGGGGGGACGACATCGTGCTGCTGATCCGCCATTTCATCCAGCGCTTCGCCCAGGAAAACGGGCAAACGGCACCCCTGATTTCGGATCGGGCCCTGGCGCTGCTGCGCGACTATCACTGGCCGGGAAACGTGCGCGAGCTGGAAAACATCATCATGCGCATCATGGCCATGAGCCCGGGGGCGACCATCGAAGCCCCGGACCTGCCCCAGTTGATGCGCTACACCGTGCCGGCCCCCGCGCGGCCCCTCGATCGGCCCCTCAGGGAAGTGGAAGCCGAGTACATCCGGGCCGTCCTCGCCAGCGTCGCCGGCAACAAGAGCGAGGCGGCGCGGATCCTGGGCATCACCCGGCGCACCCTGCGCGAAAAGCTGGCCAAGGCCGGCGAGGCGGCAGCAGGCTGAAACGCCCGGTTTATTTCTACCCAGTGGTTCGAATTGAACCACCCCTTTCCGCGTTTTCAGGCACCCGCCCGGATGGCCACCGGGCCCTCAAACCGCTTGCACAACATTCAAAATTTTAATTAAATTCTTTAAAAACGTATAGTTGGCAAATCTGTACCAGCAGCCCCGGAGTGACGGCGCGTCTCCTGGCACGGCCCATGCTAAGGGTCCGGCGAAGTGGGTGCTGCGCCACATCGGCGGAGACGCTCCGAACCGTTCAAACCAAGGCGGAAAATGCCGTTGCGACCCAGGAGGGACCCATGGGCAAAGCTGCTGCTTCTCGTTTCGAACCCGCCCCGACGGTCGGTTGGGACCGGGGGCTGTGCGCCACCTGCATTCACCAGGACACCTGCGGCCTGCGGTCCCGCCAGGCCGCGCCGGTGGTCTTCTGCGAAGAATTCACGCCAACGGCCCCGGGATCCCGGACGGCCCCGGCGGCCCCCCGGCTCCGGCCGGTCGCGTCGCCCCCGTCCGGTCAGGCCGCGGAGGAATGGATCGGGTTGTGCAAGAGCTGCGCCAACCACCATCACTGCACCCTGCGCAAACCCATCGGGGGGGTATGGCACTGCGAAGAATTCGCCTGAAGGAGGTCTCAAGTGGAGCATTTTTATCACACCCTGCAGGAGCAGGTCACCGACCGCTGCTCAACGGTACCCCGCAATCTGGCTTGGCTGGCCAGTCACATGCCGGCCTACTTCACCATTACCATGGGACCCGAGAGCGAGGCCCTGGCCCGGCTGGCCCTGCACCTGCCCACGATCAAGGATCAAAACAGCCTGGTCCTGTTGGACCGGGCCGGCAAACTGATCATGGCCCGCTGCGACCGTGCCGGCTCCCTCTATGAGACCCTGCAAGCCCTCGGCGAGCGGGAGGTGGCCTACGCGGAGATCATCCACTCCAACGGCCCCCTTCCCGACACCGACACCCCCCTGGAAATCCAGCGTTTCGATTTCCAGTCCACCGACGG
>DQXI01000209.1 GCA_011042305.1 Desulfobacteraceae bacterium | reverse complement strand
ATTTTTGTTCAAGATCAAGGCCTGCGAAAAAAATAACCGCAGGCATATGGTTGATATTCCGAGGATTATTTTTTGAGCAGAACGCAGAGATTGGACAAAAAGGCCATTTATGGACGGACACTATCTAAAGGTCCTGGTCGCCCTTTTCATCCGCGGCGTTGTCATTGGATGACGCCTGGTCGTCTTTGGCGGCGTTGCTGTCGTTCCCCGTGTCGAGGGTCTCTTCCGCGAGGCGATGCTTGAAAAGCTGGGTGTTTTCGGGAAAATCCACCTTGAGCGTGGTCACCACCTGGCGCACCAGGCGCTCGCCGCCCAGCTTGAGGTAGACCAGCAGCTTTTGCAACACCTCGGGATCCTCGCGGATCTCCAGGGGCAGTTGGCGTTTTATGCGCTGAAACAATCCAAGCCGGTCCTCCGGCACATCGAGCTTGATCGTCATAGGCCGACTCCGTCTGATGATGCGGTTTCACAAATGAATTCATAATAAGCCATGAGGGCAAAATGTAAAGCGGTTCCATCGTGGTTGCCGCGCGGGAGGATAGCTTGAACCCGGAACCCGGAACCAGGAATCCGCGAAGCGGCCGGCATTGATTTTCGAACCCACAGGAAATATAGTGCAACGGTTTGCCGCGAGGTGGACGCGCCCCTGGCGAACTGGCATGGGCGCGATGACAGAGGCCGGCGTCGCCGGCCGGGACGGATCAATGATCGTTGAGTGGTTGTCGAACCCCATCGTCTGGGCCGCGGGGCTGAGCTTTTGCATCGGGGCCTTCGGCTACGTGCTGTTCAGCCGGATGCTGTGGCCCCTGTGGCGCTATCGGCGCCTCAAGCAACGCGTTGAAAAGATCCTGAGCGCCTCCGGCGACAAGGCGGCCCTGCGCGAATGCGCCGGTGCCCTGACGGCCTGTTACAATGACACCCTGCCCTACTGGTACCGCCTGGCGCTGAAAAACCGCGGCGAGGCGCCCCTGGAGGCCGCGGGGCACCTGATGACCCTGGCCAACGTGAAGCGGCCGCAGGACGCGGGACGCCGCAGCGACGCGGTGCGCCGGGCCCTCGGGCTGCCGGCGGCCGGAGAGAAGCGATGAAAACATTCGAATCCCTTTTCGCAGAGCTGCAGGGAAAAGTGGCCCGCCAGGACCCGGGCTCAGGAACGGTGCGGGCCGTGGCGGCGGGCAAGCACAGCATCGGCAAAAAGATCCTTGAAGAGGCCGGCGAGGTCTGGCTGGCGGCCGAGCACGAAGGAAGGCAAAGGGTTGCCGAAGAGATCTCCCAACTGCTCTACCATGTCCAGGTGATGATGATCGCCTGCGATTTGACCCTCGATGACGTCTACCGGCACCTCTAGCGCAGAAAAATGGCAATGAGGTTACCATGCTGAAGATCGCCCTGCCCAACAAGGGGACGCTTTCCGAAGAGGCCGTGGCCCTGGTGCTCGCGGCCGGCTATGCCTGCCGCCGCTACGGCCGCGAGCTGATGGTGCGCGACGCCGAACTGGAAGTGGATTTCGTCTTTCTCAGGCCGCGGGACATCGCCATCTACGTGGGCAGCGGGGTGTTGGCCATGGGCATCACCGGCCGCGACCTGGCGCTGGACAGCGGCGCCGCCGTCACCGAGCTGCTCTGCCTGGGATTCGGTCGCTCGACCTTTCGTTACGCGGTGCCCCGGGACAGCAACCTGGCGGTAAGCGACCTGGCCGGCCGCCGCATCGCCACGTCGTATCCGCGCCTGGTGGAGACGGACCTGGCCCGGCGCGGCCTGGCGGCCGAGGTGGTGCGCCTGGACGGGGCGGTGGAAATCGCGGTGCGTCTCGGCGTGGCCGATGCCGTCGCCGACGTGGTGCAGTCCGGCCGGACCCTGCACGAGGCCGGGCTGGTAATGGTGGGCGAACCCCTGGTACGCAGCGAGGCCGTGGTGCTGGCCCGCGGCCGGCAGATCCTGGACGATCCGCATGCCCGAACCTTCATCGAGCGCTTGCAGGGGATCGTCACGGCGCGCGAATACGTCATGGTGGAATACGACGTGCCCGAAACGGCGCTGGAGGCTGCCTGCGCCATCACGCCGGGCATCGAGTCGCCCACCGTGGCCCCCCTGAGCCGCAAGGGGTGGATGGCGGTCAAGGCCATGACCCCCCGGCGGGGGGTCAACACCATCATGGACCGGTTGGCGGCCGCCGGCGCCAAGGGGATCATCGTTACCGACATCCGCACCTGCCGCTTGTGACGTTGAAAAAGACGGCGAAGCCGCCTTTTTTTAACGGCAAGGTGCCTTGCCGACTTTCGCCATGACACGGAAAAAGGGCGGCCCCGGCGCGGGCTAGGGCTTGGCAGGCGCCACCGTGTAGTTGACGGTGACCCGATCCGCGGCCCCCGGGGCGATACCCGTGATCCCGTCCGGAAGCACCAGGCCCACCGTCAGGCTCCCCGAGGACGTAATCCCGGTCAAGGAGACCTTTTCGGTGTAGATGGTGGCCAACCCTGAGAGTTCGCTGCGACTGCCCACTATCCGGGTGCGGGGCGGTGTCACCTCCACCGAGACGATCCGCACTCCCTTGGGCAGGGGCCCGACCCAATCCACCTGGATGGGCAGTGATTTTTCACCCACCACGTCCAAGGTAAGGTCCACGGCGGTGGGCGTCATTTTTTTCAAGCTGACACCCGGCGGCAGGCGGACCATTTCAGGGGTGAGCACGACTGTATGGGGCCCGGAGCCCATATTTTCCAGGTTGACTTGCACCTTAACCTGCTCCGGGCGCAGGGCGCGGATCAGCGGCCCGGAACCGCTGAGATCCAGCCGCACTGCCCCGGTGGAGGTTTCGACGATTTCCGTGGCGACGCCGGGTTTAAGATACTCGATTGGCACTTCCAGGCTGGTGAGGGTCTCCTCGCCCCGGGAAAAAGAGAACCATACCCCGCCCACCAGCATTAAACAAACCAGGCCGGCAATGGCGTAGTCGATGCGTTCATCGCGGGTGGGCGCTCCGGGGGCGGCCTGGACGGTGTGCTCGGCGAGCATGCGGGTAAGGGAGACGTTGTCTTCGATGGGCACCAGGCGACCGCTGCGGGCGGCCACCACCCGGCCGGTTTCCTCGGAAACGACGATCACCATGGCGTCGCTTTGCTCGGTGAGGCCGGCAGCGGCCCGGTGCCGCGTGCCGTAGTGGGACGGCAGGTCCTCGCGGCGTGACAGGGGCAGGATGGCGCCCACCTGCGCGATGCGATTTCCATTGAGCACCGCCGCCCCGTCGTGCACCGGGTTGCCAGGCCAGAAGATGCTCACCAGCATCTCCCGGCTGATGCGGGCGTCCACCGGGATCCCGTTCTGGAAAATGTCCCCGAGGTCTTTTTCAGCGGGAATGACGATCAAGGCGCCGATGCGTTTGCGTGCCAGTTCGTAAACGGCCGCGGTGACAGCCTCGATGGGTGTCTGGACGCTGTGGCGGGGGAAACCCCAGAGGATCGACTTGAGGCTGCGGGCCTGGAAGACGCTGCGGATCTCGTTGCGAAAGACGATGATGATGATCAGGGCGCCGGCGGCGATGATGCCCTGGATGACCCAACTGGTCAGGATCAAGCCGAGGCGGCCGGACACCGACTGGGCGATCCACAGCAGGGCCAGGCCGGTGAGCACCCGCACCATGACGGTGCCCCGGAACAGTACGTAGAGGCGAAAGAGGATATAGCTGTTGAGCAGCAGGTCGACGAGGTCCTGCCAGCGCAGGCTTGCCAGGAAAAAGGCGAGGGTTTTCATGGCGAATCACTCGACCACGCTGAAACGTTGCCGGGCAAGAAGCTTCCCGTCCGCATCGGTGACCTCCACCCGCCAGGGACCGGCGTCGCCGGGGCGCAGTTGAATCCGGCTGAAACTCGACCACCGGGGCGGCTTGAGCCGCAGGCGCACCCGGGCGCTGGGCTGATCGCGGAAAAACCACTGGTGATAAATCACGGTTTCCTCAGGCACCGGGTCGAAGGCGGTGAAACAGGCAACTTCTCCCAGTTCGAGCGGGAAGACCACCGCCGGGTTCTTGGGTGCCAGGTTTTCCACCTGCTCGCAGACGATGGCCTGCACCAGGGTCAGCCTGGCGGGAGCCGCCGGCGTTTCGACGGGCTCGGCGCCGCTCACGCCGGCGAGCAGGGCCGCGACGAGGATGAAACAGGCCAAGATTCGTATCGGCATTGCCTTTTGTCCCTTATCCGTTTGGGATTTTTTATAATAGCATAGCGCTGTTGCCGGTAAAAGTGAACCCCGGCGACGGTCAGGACGCCAGCCGTCGCCAGAGACGAAAGGCCTTTTCCGGGTCTCTCCGGGCAATGCGCCACGCCGTCACCCCTCGAGGTAGAACAGGGCATCGTCCAGTTCGGAACGAAGCGCCTCGGCATCCCCTGCCCGGTTTTCCCGCAACGCTTCCCGGATGTCTCCCATCAGGTCCACGATCTCGTTGCGTTCGTCTTCATCCAGATCCGGCAGCAGCGTCTCGGCGCGGCGAAAAAGGGGCGCATAGGTTTCCGGAATCCCGTCGGCCGGCATTTCGGCGTCGTCCTCGCCGGCGGAGTTTGAATCGTCCGGGTTCGTGTAACGTCTTTCAGGTAGCCCAGGGGGCAACCGAAAAAATTCAAGGCTTCCAAAGACTTCCATCAGCCCCCTGATTTCCCTGGGGCGCGTTTTGGGGTCGTTGATATCGTAGCAGACATTGACGACAAGCGGCCCCTCGTCGCTTTGGCAGTAAAGGGGGCATCAACGCCCCCGGAAACCGCGGCTTTCAACATATCCTCCCGTTTCTT
>DQXI01000075.1 GCA_011042305.1 Desulfobacteraceae bacterium | reverse complement strand
CTGAAATAAGCCCAACAGAAAATCTCAGTATTTTTATGGCATCCCCAGAGTCAATGTGAGAATCGATAGCTTTATTGGTCACGTTTCCAGCCCATAATTGTAAATTGGTCAAAGTCGTTAGTCCGACGGAATAACGCAACACCAGAATGGCATCGCCAGAGTCGACTTGATTGTCACTGTTGACATCACCTTTAATTGCCGATCGCACAATTGCGATCGTCCCACTGGTCAGGACATCCCCGGTTCCATCCGAGGGGGTTGCCTGAAGTTTGAACGTCCCTGGGTTCAATGCGGAAACCGTAACGCTATCGGTGGCTGCGCTGTCCCCTGAAAATTCCGCAACCGTGTCTCCGATATTTTCAGGTGCCGCTTCGATGATTTGCCAATTATATCCGCCAGTTTCTGAGCTTCCTTCGACCGCGAAAACCTGCGAGCTGGCCGATGTCAGGTCCATTACAGCCTGGTAGGGACTGATGCTCACCGGACCCAGCAGCATCACAGTATCCGTGTCCGGGGCGCTGGAAATGTTTCCGACGCTGTCCTCAAACCAAGCGTAGATCGTCTTGGTGCCGGGCTCGATATTGTCCAACTGATATGCTGCTTCTGAAAAAAAAGCAGCGCCGGTGGTCGGTCTGGTTGAATTCTCGCTTAGGTACATCTTGACAGGGGCGAGCGAAGCTGAAAGTTTCAGGTTCAGATTCGTGTTCCGGGTCTCGGTGATATCGTTGCCGTCGGCATCCGTGATCCGAACCGTCCCGGTGGGGGCCACGTTGTCGATATTTATCGGACCGATGACAGTGTCCGCACTGTATGTCGCTTGATTAGACGAAACATCCAGAAACCAGGTTTTGATGTGCAAATACCGGAGCAGATTCGAATCGTCATTCGCAAAATCGGCGGCCGGCTTGGTTAGCGAGGGGAAATCAAAATCGTCGACAACCATCCCATCGTTTGCTGTTGCGGACAGGTCCACATCACTCAATGCCCCAGGCGAAGTGTTCCACTTGTAGACAAACCCCTGCAGGACATCGCCGCCGCTCAGGGTCGGTTTGGTCCAGCTTACCACCACGTCTGCCCGCCACTGGACAATGGGTCCAATCTTCAGACCTCCTGTGTCCACACCAGTAATTTCATACTCCGCATGAACTCCGGGCGCCCATGCCAGGAGCCCGAGGGCAAACAAGAAAACAAGGAGTCGCGATATTCGTTTCATCGATCTTAGGCCCTCCTGTCCGATTTTCGAGATGATCGGCCAAAGCCGGCCGGCACCGTGAACCGGGGCCGGCCGGCTTTTTTCTGATTTATTCGCCCAGGGTGATAGTGATCCCCGTGGCCCCGGCGGGAACAAGGTTCGCCGAATCGATGCCGGCTTGGCCGTTGTACCAGACCGGCGTATTGCCGTCGGCAAAGGCCAGTACCTTGTAATCGCCAGCCGTCAGCCCGGTAAAGGTGTAATTGACGTAATTGCCCGGGCTGGGATTGAGGGTGACAAAATCGACGAACGAATTGTCCACTGCCTTGTAGACAAGCACATAAGCCTCGGCGGAACCGGCCCAGCTCACCGTGCCGCTGATGGAACTGCCGCATGGCAGGACAATATTCTTGGTGGCAGTGGCGGTGAAGCTCAATCCGGTCTCTTCGTACACCTGCAGACCGCCTCCCGGCACCACCACGATGCGATAATCTGCCGCCTGGGGCAGATCCTGGAAGCTGTAGAAACCGGCAGCGTCCGTGTACGTGCTGCTGAAGAAATCCTGCGTCACGGAGGAGACCACCACCAGGGCATCGGGCACCGGCGGCGAACCGACACAATCGCTGGTGACCATCCCCGAAAGGTTGAAAAGCGCCGTCGGTTTGCTCAGGGTGAAATCGACCTGGGTACCGGTGAGCGAAGGTGTCAGGCCGCTCGCGGTCGCTCGTTCATAGCCGGTCTTCTGGGCCATGACCACATAGTCGCTCAGGGCCGCGTCGAGACCATAAACAGCGTACTGGCCCAAGGCATCAGTCATCGCATACACCGGTGTGTCGCCGGCGCGCGTGACGATGATCAGAACGCCGCCCAGCGGAACATTGCTGTTGGAACCATCGAGGACCGTGCCTTTGAAGTGAGCCCCCTTCACCATGGGGATATCCTTGCTGGTGTCGGAGGCAACGACTACATCGCTTTGGCTGAAGGTGCGATATTCCGGATGAGAGGCCACCAAGGTGTAGATCCCGGTGGGGATATCGTAGATGCCGTAAAGCCCGGCGTCCCCTGAAAAATACATCCGGTCGCCCACCAGGGTCTGGGTTTCCTGGTCGCGCAGGTAGATCATGGCGCTGGGAATGCCCTCAGAGGAAACCGAATCCTTCACCGTCCCGGAAAGCACCCACCCGGTATCGATGACAAAATTCTGGATCGCATCCACGCCGGCGGTGATCGTCACCGTCTGGATGGCGTAGCTGCCGACCTGCGGATCCATCTTGACGGTGTAATCTACGCCATCGCAGAGACCCGACAGAGTGTAGGTCCCGTCGGCACCGGTGATGGCCATGGCCTGCCCGTTCTCGCTGACGGCCTGGATCAGGGCATAGGCCACCGGGTTGCCGTCGGAACGCTCATAGGTCACCTTGCCGGTGAGGGTTCTGTCACACTCGAGCACGTCCATTGTCATCAGGTTGATCGTGCTACCGGCCTCCACCACCAGGAGATCGGCCTTGGCCTCGCGCTGGGTGACGTTGTTGGTGCTGCCGGTATCGTAGTAGAACAACACCCCGTTGCTCTTGATGACGAACAGTTCGTAGGTCCCCGGTGCCAGTGCCAACTCGAAAGCCCCGTCAGCGCCGGAGGCCGTCGAAACCAGGGCATAGGTATGGACGTCGAAGGCGTATACGCCGATACCGATTGCCGGGGTTCCGCCCTCCGCAACTGTGCCGGAAACGGTTCCTTTGGTAACATCGGTGTAATTGAAATCGATTCCTGTCTGGCTGGCCGAGGAGATATCCACCGCAGCGGCCTGGGTCACGTCGGTGGTGGCATCGTAGTAGAGCACCGGCAGTCCCGTGGCCACGACCGAAACCACGTAGTCGGCGGCCGGCACCAGGTTCTCGATGGTGTAAGCGCCTGTCGTGGCAATTGTTCGGGTAATCATGCCAGCGGACGAGGTGGCCGAAACCGTGGCGGTCTGGCCGTCGAGCCCGCTGACCGTGCCGCTGATGGATTGCAGCGTCACGTCCCAATCGAAGGTGCCGCCCTGGGTCAGCTCCCCGGAGACCAGGCTACCGTAAACGGCATAGGCCGTGTAACTTCCATCCGGAGGCAGCGGCCCGCTCTGGTAGGTGCCGTCCGCGTTGACCGCGAAAATCCCCACCACCGTTGTGCCGTTCATGATCTTGACCTTGAGGCCGGGCAGGTAGCCGTTGTTGATCGTCACCGTGCCGCTGACATACGCCGGCGCTTGCAACACGATGTGGGCATCCGTCTTGTCGGCGCTCAGGTTGAAATCCATGAAGTTGTCGTAGTAGCGCGGATCCTTGGAGGTGGCCTTCACCCGGTAGTCGCCCGCCAGGTTGCTGGCAAAGCTGTAAGCCCCGCCCTGAACCGTGGTCTGGGCCTGGAGCACATAGCTGTCCCCCACCTTCTTGCTCAGGGTCACCGGTGTCCCGTCGGCCGCCGGGCCGCCACCGTCCGGATAGGTGACCGTTCCACTGATGGTGAACTGGCTGCCGGCCGCGGCGCTCACCGTGATGCTGCCGCCGATCAGCGTGGCGCTATAGGTGGGGGTCTCGTAGAACCCCTGGTCGTTGGCGGTATCGGCCGGCATCCCGACCAGCACCGGAATGTAGGTCGGGCTGGTGTAGCCGGCCGCCGCGTTGGTGATGATGGTCCGCGCGATCCCGATGGGGTAAGTGCCGGGAGCCGCTCCCGCCTTGACCAGAAACTTGGCACTGAACAGACTGGGGTCGGTCAAGGCCTGGGCCGAAGCGCCGGCTATCAGAACCCTGTTGTTGGCCGCGTCGTCATTGTACTGATAAAATAAGGTGTTGCCTGCCTGTTCGGGGGTGACGTCGTATTCGGTGCCAGTCCAGTACTCATCCCCGTCGCTGATGATCTTGGTAACCTGTTCCAGGCCCGCGAAGGTCAGGGCCGCGGCATCGTAGGTCAGCGTGAAGGCCACGCCGCCAACCCCTGTCGGGTCATCGATGGTGATGGGCACGGCAACCGGATCGACGGCGCCGGCAGTCCCGGCGCCGGTTCCCACCGTCACGGTCTTGGCCATGGCCGCACCGGGCAGGGCGATCAACCCCGCCATCAGAACAGCGATTAGTGCCAATCGGCGGTTGAAGCGTTTCATGCGAAACCTCCTGTGTTTTATGACGCGCTTGCTCCACTGTGGGAGATGATGTTTCAATCTTTACCTTTCGCTATCGTCATCCCGGCCCGTCTTTTCCGTCATTCCGGGCATGACCCGGAATCCATTTTCTTCGAGTTTTCCGTTGCTGTGCAGCATGGACCCCGGATCAGGTCCGGGGTGACGTTGATGCCGGATCGCGCATAGTCCGCTCTAAACTCGATCCGAATCTCTGTGAAACGGAGGGGAAAAACTCTCAATTCTTCCCGCCGCCCTGATTGGATTCGTAAATCCTTTCAAGGCCTCGATCTTGTTCAGATTGGCCTTCTTGATGGTAAAAAATTGGGCCACCTCGTCGGCGTACGACATGGCCAGTGCATCCCGGGCCGCCGGGTTCTCGGCGTGCTGGATTTTCTGCTGGAGCATCACCAATTCGGCGTACCGCCGGTTTTCGTCGTATTCGAGCTGCTTCTGAAGCTTGAACCAGGGCGCGTTGAAATCCGCCG
>DQXI01000112.1 GCA_011042305.1 Desulfobacteraceae bacterium | reverse complement strand
TCACGCCACACGGTTCAGCCGTTGACCAGCACGCGCACGTTTTCAAACCCCGTCTCTTTGAGGAACAGCGCCAGCTCGTGGTTCAGGTCGCAGCTTTCCCCGTCGCAGTAGGTAATGATCGTGAATGCGTCTTCCAATCGGTCGGCCAGTTCCATGAAATGGCGGTCCGCCTTCTGTCAGGACAGGCTCAATGCCCCCTGGATATGCCCCTCGGCGTAGCGGTCCTGGTCTTCGCGGGTCACGTGGTAGCGCTCGGAGCACAGCTCGTTGGAGATGCCCATGTGAAAATCGTTGACCGCCAGACCGATCACAGATGCCGTGATGACCAGCAGCGGAAGCTGCCATGCGGCCGTTTGTAATTTTTCCCGAAACATCGATTCGCCTTTCTAAAAATCATGCCCAGCCGACGAACGGCCCGGCGACAAAGTAGATGCCCAGCAAGGCGATGACCACCCCGGCGCCGCGCCGAAACCACAGGCCGGCACCCTGCCAGGCGCCGCTCTCGATCAGGCGTCGCACCATGGCGCTGGAGCTGCCGGCCACGGCGATGGGCAGGCAGTGGCCCAGGGCAAAGAGGATCATCATCAGCGAGCCGGCGAAGATTTTTTGCTGCACGGTGACGATTGCCAGGATGGGGGCGATGAAACCGAAGGTGCACGATCCGGACAAAATCCCGTAGGCCAGCCCCAAACCGAAGGCGCCGTGGATGCCGCGCAGATTGAGCCGGTAGAGCAGGGAGCCGGACATGGAGCAAGCCTGGACGCCGAGCATGCCCAGGGCCACCCAGACGAGAACGGCACCCACCAGCACCTGCCACCAGGCGCCCACGTCGCCGAGCATGCGGCCCAGGTAGGCGCAGACGATGCCCACCACCGCGATGGTGATGAACAACCCTATGGAAAAGGCGCCGGCGTACCAGGCGGCCCGGCGGGGATGCACCGCGGTGCCCTGGCCGCCCACGTAGGCCACGATCAGCGGGATGGAGGCAAGGTGGCAGGGGGAAAACAGGACGCTGACCATGCCCCACAGGAAGGCCCCTGCCGCGGCGACGGCCAGGCCCCCGGTCATCCATTGATTCACGGTCAAAAAAAGTTGGTCGAACATGGCATGATCCTTTCGGGGGCCGCCGTCAGGCCGGGTCGGGGGGCGGCACGCCCAAGCGGGTCAGGATTTCAACGATCGCCTTTTTGTCCATGAAGCCGACATGGCGGTGGACCTCCCGTCCCTGGCGGTCGAAGAAGATCTGGGTCGGGATGGCCCGGATCCCGTACTGCTTGGCCGGGGCCGGGTCCTTCCAGACATCGTGGAAGATGATGTCGGCGCGGCCGGCGTATTCCCTCTTTAGCTCTTCGATGATGGGCGCCATCATTTTGCAGGGAACGCACGAATCGGCGCCCAGGTCGATCATGGTGACCCGCCCGGGAGACGGTGAGTCGGCTGTTTGAGAGACGGCCTGGGGCGGCCGGCCGGCGGCCTCCGGCCCCACCTTGGCGCCATCGGGCCTCACCAGCGCAAAGGCGGCGACCGCCGCCGCAACCGCCAGGACCAGGGAGATCGTCCACTTGGTCTTCATTTTTCAACCCCCATACGCGCAAGCTGTTTGAGGACTTCCTCCTGGGCGAAGAACCCCACGTGGCGGAAGACTTCCTCTCCCCGGCCGTCGTAGAACACCTGCACCGGGATGGACCGGATGCCGTAGCGTGCGCCCAGGACCTGCTCCTCTCCCACGTGCACGAACACCACATTGAGCCGGTCGCCAAAGTCCCTGCGCAGGTTGTCGAGAATCGGTTGCATCATGTCGCAGGGCATGCAGCCGGCGGCGCCGAACTCCACCAGGGTCGGTTTGCCCGAACGGCGCGCCCGGTCGACTGGATTGTCCGCGGCCAGACGGCTTTGAGCCTGAACCCACTCCTGGTTGACACGAATGTTCCGGGAGCGGCCCAAATCGGCGATGTACTCGTTGACTGCCTGCTGCCTCTTGTCCTGGAGCAGGTACTGGCCAATGGGGCCGGCCACCTGTTCGAAGGGCATGTCGCCGATCATTTCCCGGTTGGCGCTGTAGAAGGCGCGGGCTTCGTCCTCGGACACGGAAATCCCTTTGGTTTGCTGCTCCAGAAGGGCCTGGATCGGTCGGCTGTCCTCCGGGTCGTTGACGACGATGCCGTCCTTACGGGCCTCGTCGATGAGGATTTGCTGGGTGGCCTCCTGCTCCAGGAGGAAAAAGAGATTTTTTTCCAGTTGGGCCCGCAGGTGGGGTTCCTGGTCCTGGATGCCTGCCAGCAACCGGGAGGTTTCAATGGTGATCCCATCGGCGGTCAGGAGGGTGTCCTCGGCCAGGGGGGCCGGAACCGCCGCCTTGAGTATCCCCGCGGCCAAACCGGGGTATTGGGCCTCGATGGTGTCGGCGGCAAAGGCAGCGGGGCTGCCCGCGGCAAGCAAAGAAAGCACGATCAGCACCATCCAGTGTTTGGCGCTGGATGGCGGTTTCCGGTTTGTTCGAAGTCGCATGGAGAGATATCCCCCTATTGGTCAAATCGGGTTGAGTGGTAAATTTAACAAGATATTACGGTGTGATGGATTGATGTGCGATAGCGGCCTTTCAATAGATGGACCGGTCGCCTGGCCCTCTCCGGGGCGGCGGGATTCAACAGATCAGGGTGCAGTAAAGTGCAAAGAGGGGAGGTGGAAGATAGGACCGTGGGGGGGGCAGCACGGTATTGCCGGCCGGAAAAGGCTGGGCGATATTGGCCGCCGCCATTAACGGCGCGGCCGTTGCCGGCGCAAAGCCGCGGGTCCCGTTTTGAAACCGCCGCGAGGAGTTATCGGGCAGGAGAAAAAGCTGCCCGTCTTGGGTCGGGCAGGCACCGATGTGGCAGGTACCGACAGGTGCGGCCAGAAGGCTCACTGGGGCGAAACGTTTGGACTGGCAGTGGGCCGCCTTGCCGGTCAGCAGGGCGGCGGTGGCACACGTCCCGCCGGTGGCCATGTTCAGAAGCAGCGCCAAGGAAATCAGGATTGTAATGAGCTTTTGCCGCATACCCGATACTTGCAGAGTGTGATGGACGATTGAGCGGCATCATAGACGTTTTGCAAAAAAGCCGCAACTTTCTCCGTCACCGCGGAATGCCGAAGTGCTCAGAAGGCGGCCAGGTTGAAGCGGCCCAGGTAATCTTCAAGCTGCCGGTGCTGCGCCGCATCCAGCTCCGGGCAGGCATCGGGCCCCTTGGCGCCCTCGGTCAGTCTCACGGCGAACACCATGCAGGTGGGCTCGCCGCATTTGCGGCAATTGGTCTTGGGAAGGTGCTTGAGCACGTCGATCACCTGGGGCCGGGGGGCTGCGGTGAAACTGGGCTCGATATCGGCCCGGTTTTCCCAGGCCTGGTTGATTTCCCGCTTGAGCCATTCGACGATCTTGCGCGCCTCGGCTTCGTCCTTCAGCGCGTTGATGGCGATTTTGCGGCCGTGAACGGTGATCAGCTTGCCATGGGCCTTGAAGGTCACCGAAGGCGGGTCCTGGATGTACTCGAAGCCGCCCAAAACAGCGTTCAGATAGGGCAGGACCAGCCCCACGTCCTGGTCCAGGTGGGCGAAGCAATGGACCGCCATGGCCCCCGGCTGGCACGCCGAGTTGAAAATTTCCAATCGGTAGCTTTCCAGCAGCATGACCTTCCCCCTTTCAGGTTAGGCCCGGCGAGGCATCGGGGTCCTCCTGACCCAGGAGGATGCGGATTTCCCGTGCGCATCAGCGGCCTCTGGGGCTCGTTTCACGGCATCGGGCCAGGGTGCAGGCGCCGGTGGCGGCCTTGATGTCGGCCAAGGTGCGGGCGCCCTTTTGCATGGCCCGCACAATTTCTCCCTTGGTTACGCCGGAGCAGTAGCAGACCAATTCCGTTTCCGGCGCATGGCAAATATTTTGGCTGAAGGCTTCGGGCCGCAGTGTCATCGCTCGTTTCCTTCCGGGAAATTGCCCATCAACAACAATCGCAGCCGCAGCCGCTGAGCAGGATTTTTGGCGCCACCGTACTGTTTTCAGCCGCCACCCGCTTTACGGCCGCCTTGGCCTTGTCGATGTCCGCGCGTTGCGGGATCAGGTTCTTGTTCTTTTCGATCCCCTCCTCGGTGAGCACCAGGTAGCCGCGCAGCGGAACCCCGGCCTCGGCCAGAATGGCCCGGGCGCAGCCGACCTGGCACCCGTCGATAACGACCATTCGGGGCACGTCCCTGGCCGAGCGCACAAAACCGGACAGCTTTCCGCCGATGCCGGCCAGGCAGAACATCTTGCCGAAGCCTTCCCCGGTCAGCTCCACGGCTGCCTGGTTGGACAACTGCCCCACGTTGGATCCGCCCGAACAGGCCAGGATCATCACCTCACCGCCGCCAGTGCAACAATTTTCCGTCATTTCGGCCTCCAGAGCCTGCGGCTCTCGATAAAAGATATTATTTTTTCAGGGGTCGCCGAAATGCAGCACCCATGTCCCGTAATCGGCCATGTGCACCTTGAGGATGCCCTCTGCCGGATCAATGGCGTCCAGCAGGGCCTGCTCGATGTAAAGGACGATGCCGTCCACCGCGAAACGCTGATACGTGCGGTTGTCCGGCGGCTTGCCGATCCGACCGATCGGCCCCTTGTAGCCGTGTCATCAGCCGAAGGCGCTGATGGATCGGAAAACGCTCATTACCCCGGTCCGATCGGCGATGAAGGCGATCTGGCCCGGCGACAGGGAGACGCGGCCAAACCGCCCACTGGATGCGGCCGGTCCGCTTTCTACTTGATCCACTGGAGGACATCTTCTTTCTTGGGGATCTTGCCCACCGACTTGACCTCGCCGTCCACCACCACCGCCGGGGTACCGAAGACCCCGTAGCCGGCGATCTGCATCAGGTCGGTGACTTTTTCCACATTGGCCGTCAGC
>DQXI01000221.1 GCA_011042305.1 Desulfobacteraceae bacterium | reverse complement strand
CCAACCGCTGCCCCCAGGCGATGGAGCGCTGCCACCGGGCGCCGCCCCCCCTCACCGAGGTGGCCGACGGGCACGCGGTGGCGTGCTATTTGTACAGCTGAAAGGACCCAAGGGACCCAAAGGGCAAAAAAACGAAGAAGCGCTATTTCAGGCACCGGGTTTTGGCCCTTTATGTCTTTTGGGTCCCTTTTTTGATGAATTAGTGAAGATTAAATGAACGCGCCACTTCTGCAAATCGAAGACTTGACCATGCACTTTCCCGTGCGCGGCGGGGTGCTGCGGCGGCAGGTGGCCACCGTGCACGCCGTGGACGGGATCCGCCTGACCCTGGAGGCGGGTCAGACCCTCGGGCTGGTGGGAGAAAGCGGGTGCGGCAAGACCACGGTGGGCCGCTGCATTGTCGGCCTGTACAAGCCTACGGCCGGCCGGGTGCGCTTCGACGGCCATGACATCGCCGGGGCAGGCGCCGGAGATCTCAAGAAGATCCGCCGGGACCTGCAAATGATCTTCCAGGATCCTTTCGAGTCCCTCAACCCCCGGCACACGGTAGGGGAAATCCTGCGCGAGCCCTTCGAGATCCATCGCATCGGTACGCCGGCGGACCGGATGGCGCGGGTTCAGGCCCTCATGGAGCGGGTGGGGATGGACCCCGGCGCCGTGGATCGCTTCCCCCACGAGTTTTCCGGGGGCCAGCGCCAGCGCATCGGCATTGCCCGGGCCATCGCCCTCAACCCGCGGCTCATCATCTGCGACGAGCCGGTATCCGCCCTGGACGTGTCCATCCAAAGCCAGATCGTCAACCTTCTGCTGGGATTGCAGCAGGACATGGGGCTGGCCTACCTTTTCATCGCCCACGACCTGGCGGTGGTCAAGCATGTCTCGGACCGCATCGCCGTGATGTACCTGGGCAAAATCATGGAACATGCCTCGGCTGAAACGCTGTACCGAAATCCCCTGCACCCGTACACCGTGGCGCTTATTGCCGCCATTCCCGAGGCTGACCCGGCCCGGCGCAAGATTCATCCCCTGCTTGGCGGTGATGTCCCCTCACCGCTAAACCCGCCCTCGGGGTGCCGTTTTCATCCCCGCTGCCCCATCGCCGTCGAGCGCTGCCGGGTGGAAGAACCGTTGCTGAAGGCTCCGGCCGACGATTCCGGCGGCCACCTCGTCGCCTGTCACCGGCCCGGCGAATTGCAACTGCCGAGGGGCTGAGAGCAGAAAAAACCGAACCACGAAGCACGAAATTCGAAGCAAAAGCTAGCGGAGCACGCAATTTTCTTTATGCCAAACCGGGCGGCGCCATGTATAATTACGCCCGCGAATTTTGACCCATCCCCCCAAAACGGCAGAGGAGGCGACCATGGCAATCCATCCAAACGCAGGGCAGCCGGCGCCGCCCGCCCTGCGGGCCAACATTCCCCGCCTGGTGACCGCCTACTACACCCGGCGCCCCGATCCGGAGGATCCGTCCCAGGGGGTGGTCTTCGGTACCTCGGGCCACCGGGGATCGTCGCTCAAGGGCAGCTTCAACGAGTATCACATCCTGGCCATCACCCGGGCCATCTGTGAACAGCGCCGGGCCGCCGGCGTGGACGGGCCGCTGTTTATCGGGATGGATACCCATGCCCTCTCCGAGCCGGCCTTTGCCACGGCCCTGGAGGTGCTGGCGGCCGAATCGGTGACGGTGATGATTCCCGCCGACATGGGCTACACGCCCACCCCCGCGGTATCCCATGCCATCCTGAGCTACAACCGCGGCCGGCGCAGCGGCCTGGCCGACGGCATCGTCATCACGCCGTCGCACAATCCGCCCGAGGACGGCGGCTTCAAGTACAACTCCCCCCATGGCGGTCCGGCGGGAACCAAAATCACCGCGGCCATCGCCGAGCGGGCCAACGCCCTGCTGGCCGAAGGTGCCGGGCGCATTGCCCGCTGGTCCCTTGAACGGGCCCTGGCGGCCGATACCACCCGCCGCTACGATTATATCGGCGCCTACACGGCCGACCTGGCGGCCGTGGTGGACCTGGAGGCGGTCGCCGCAGCCGGGTTGAAACTGGGTGCCGACCCCCTGGGCGGGGCAGCGGTGGCCTACTGGGAGCCCATCGCCGAGCGTTACGGCCTGTCCATCGAGGTGGTCAACCCCCTGGTGGATCCCACCTTCGGCTTTATGCCCCTGGACAGGGACGGCAAGATCCGCATGGACTGCTCTTCGCCCTGCGCCATGCGCGGCCTTATCGACCTGAAAGACCGCTTCGATGTCGCCTTCGGCAACGACACCGACGCCGACCGCCACGGCATTGTCACCCGGGCCGGCGGCCTGCTCAATCCCAACCACTTTCTCGCCGTGGCCGTCTGGTACCTGTTTCAACACCGACCCAACTGGCCGGCGTCGGCCGGGGTCGGCAAGACCCTGGTTTCCAGCGCTATCATCGACCGCATCGCCGCCGACCTGAACCGGCTCCTGGTGGAGGTGCCGGTGGGATTCAAGTGGTTCGTGGACGGACTGCTGAACGGAAAACTCGGCTTTGGCGGGGAGGAAAGCGCCGGGGCCGCCTTCCTGCGCCGCGACGGCACCGTTTGGACCACGGACAAGGACGGGATCATCATGGACCTGCTGGCCGCCGAGATCATGGCCCGCACCGGCAAGGACCCCTTCGATCTTTACGCTCAGATCGAATCGCGCTTTGGCCGGTCGGTGTACCGGCGCATCGACGCGCCGGCCAGCGCGGCCCAGCGGGCGGTGTTCGCCGGCTTGTCGGCCGGGTCCATCACCGCAACAACGCTGGCCGGAGATCCCATCGTCGCCGTCCAGACCCGGGCCGCGGGCAACGGGGCCCCCATCGGCGGGCTCAAGGTGGCCACGGCCAACGGTTGGTTCGCCGCTCGGCCTTCCGGCACGGAAGATATCTACAAGATCTATGCGGAAAGTTTCGTGGGGGAGGAACACCTGTCCCGCCTGCAGGAAGAGGCCAGGGCCATGGTGGACAACGCCTTCAAGGCGGCGGGGGTTTGAGCGCGGGCTGCGGGCCTTTTTTCCCGCATTGTTCCGAACGCGAAGGAAGCTGCAGCCGGGAATAGGGCCAATGGGTCGCCTGGGCAACACGTGGAAAAAGCAAGGAGACCAATGTGGATCGCAACGAAATGATTCGGGCCCTGGAGGCCCACGAGGGCTACTGGGACATCATCGTGGTGGGCGGCGGGGCTACCGGCCTGGGGGTCGCGGTGGATTCGGCCAGCCGGGGCTACAAGACCCTCCTGCTGGAGCAGCACGACTTTTCCAAGGGCACCTCCAGCCGCAGCACCAAGCTGGTCCACGGCGGGGTGCGCTACCTGCGCCAGGGCAACGTGTCGCTGGTGATCGAGGCCCTTCACGAGCGGGGCCTGATGCTGCACAACGCCCCCCATCTCGTCAGCCACCAGTCCTTCATCGTCCCCAACTACGAGTGGTGGGACGGCCCGTTTTACGGGGCCGGGATGAAAGTCTACGACCTGCTGGCGGGAAAATTGGGCCTCGGGCCGTCCAAGTGGCTTTCGCGCGAGGAGACCCTGGAGCGGATCCCGACCCTGGAGTCAGAAGGGCTGCGCGGGGGGGTTATCTACTACGACGGCCAATTCGACGATGCCCGCCTGGCCGTCAACTTGGCCCAGACGGTGGTGGATCACGGCGGGGTGGTGCTCAACTACATGCGGGTTACCGATTTCCTCAAGTCCGGCAGCCTGATCCAGGGGGTGGTGGCGGTGGACGAGGAATCCGGCCGGCCTTGCGAGCTCAACGCTCGGGCCGTGGTCAACGCCACCGGGGTCTTCGCCGACGACCTGCTGATGCGCGACAACCCCGGGGCGCGGCGTCTCATCACCCCCAGCCAGGGGGTGCACCTGATTTTGGACAAGAGTTTCCTGCCCGGCGATAGCGCCGTGATGGTGCCCCAGACCGCCGACGGCCGGGTCCTGTTCGCCGTTCCGTGGCACGGCCGGGTGGTGGTGGGCACCACCGACACCCCGGTGGACGAGGTGAGCCTGGAGCCCCGCGCCCTCGAATCGGAGATCGATTTCATCATCGAGCATGCGGCCCGGTACCTGCGCAAGGATCCGACCCGCGCCGACGTCAAGAGCGTCTTTGCCGGGCTGCGGCCGCTGGTGGACCCGGGCCACACCAAGTCCACCGCCGCCATCTCCCGGGATCACTACCTGGTGGTCTCGGAATCCGGCTTGGTGACCATTACCGGCGGCAAGTGGACTACCTACCGCAAGATGGCCGAGGCCACCATCAACCAGGCGTTGATGGTGGCCGGCTTGCCGGATCACGAATGCGTCACGCGCAACCTGCGAATTCACGCTTGGCTCAAGAATGTTGACAAGCGCGATCCATTGCATGTTTACGGGTCCGATGCGGTGTATCTGAAAAAAATGATGCGGGCCGAACCCGGGCTGGCCAAACCGCTGCACCCGGACCTGCCCTACACCCGGGCGGAGGTGGTCTGGGCTGTACGCGAAGAGATGGCCCGCACCGTGGAGGATGTGTTGAGTCGCCGCACCCGGGCCTTGTTGCTCGACGCCCGGGCCAGCATCGAGATGGCACCTGAAACCGCACGCATCATGGCCGCCGAGCTGGACCGCGACGATGCCTGGATCGACCAACAGGTCGCCGCCTATACCACCCTGGCCGAGGGGTATCTGCCGGCCTCCTGAAGGCTTGCCCTGGTCGGCCTCGGTAATTTCAAATAGGTGAAGCAGAGCAAAATATTGACTCGAAGACCGTAGCGCCGGCGTCCCCCGGATAGTTTCAGGTGGCTGAATACGGAGCAGAATGCATTGTTCGAAGCCCCTGCCGCCGGCGTCCGCCGGGCAGTCTTGTCCGGCGGCCCGAAAAACTCGGCGCCAAGCGACCGTAAGCCCGGACAGGGCGGCAACGTT
>DQXI01000111.1 GCA_011042305.1 Desulfobacteraceae bacterium | reverse complement strand
GGCGCCGGCAGCCTCTGCTACGCCTGCATCCAGTTGCAGCGTTTCCACCGGATCCTGCCCCTGGTGCTGCTGGCGGCCCTCTACGTCCAGTCGATGCACGTACTCAACAACCTCACCGGCCAGCAGGAAGACCGCTACAACGATCCGGGCCGGGCCCATTTTTACCAGCGGCATCGATTCGCCCTGGCCCTTTTGGCGTTGGTCTCCGGCGGGCTGGGGCTGCTGATGGCGCTCTGGGCCGGCACCAAGCCGTTTGCCGTCCTGGCTGTGATGAGCCTGCTGGGACTTTCCTACAGCCTGAACCTGGTCCCGGCGCGCTTGGGCTGGCGTATCCGGCGTATCCGGGACCTGCCGGGCTCCAAGACGGTGCTTATCGCCCTGGCCTGGGCCACGGTGGCGGTGCTTCTGCCGGCCCTGGCCCAAAACGGGCGTATCGACGCCGCGACCCTGCTGGTTTTTGCCATCTGCGCCCTGCTGGTCTTTGCGCGCACGGCCTTTTTCGACATTCTCGATGTCCAGGGGGACCGGATCGTGGGCAAAGAGACGCTGCCGGTGGTTCTGGGCGAGGCGGTGACCCTGCGGCTGCTCAAGGCGTCCCTGATCCTGGCGGCGGCGGGATTGGCGCTAGGCGCCCTGTCGGGCTTGACCAGCCCGCTGGCCGTGTGGCTGTTGGCCTGCCCGC
The DNA here is from genome assembly GCA_011042305.1 of Desulfobacteraceae bacterium. Taxonomy (GTDB): domain Bacteria; phylum Desulfobacterota; class Desulfobacteria; order Desulfobacterales; family UBA2174; genus UBA2174. The sequence goes on along the minus strand of DQXI01000111.1, from coordinate 4,245 downwards.
TGTTTCTGTACCTGGTCTTTTCCGCTTACACCCGCGGACGGATCCATCCCGGGGTGCGGCTTGAGTTTCTCATTGAGACCAACTTCGTGATGGCCGGAATCCTGGCTTTTTTCTGGACCTTGGTGACGTGAGTTCCGGCGTTCACCGACGGGAGGTGAACCGCGCGGGCAGGCTCGAACGGAAATCCGCCGGGTGTTGACACGGCGGCTGCGATGTCGGCCTTCGTGTTCGTTCGTGTTGAATGTTGCCGCCTCGGCCATGGGGGCCGAGGGGGAGAGAGATTTTGACTTAGCGGAGAATAATCATGGTTAAAGCCAAAAGGATTTTCATTGTCGGCGGCGTGGCCGGAGGCGCCTCTTGCGCTGCCCGGGCACGCCGCCTGGACGAGCACGCCCAGATCGTTCTGTGCGAGCGGGGGCCCTATGTTTCCTTCGCCAACTGCGGCCTGCCCTACTACGTGGGCCGGGTCATCGTCCGCGAGGACGACCTGCTGGTGGCCACGCCGGAGTTGTTTCGTGAGCGTTTCAATATCGATGTGCGCACCGAATGCAACGTGGAGGCCGTCGATCCGCTCCGGCGCCGGCTCAGGGTACGCCACCTGGCCACCGGCAAGGTGGAAAACTGGGAATACGACGCCCTGGTGCTGGCCCCGGGCTCGGCGCCCATCCGTCCCCGCCTGCCGGGGGTGGACCTGGACGGTATCTTCACCCTGTGGACCATTCCCGACACCCGGCGCATCCTGGAGTGGATTCGCAGCCGCAAGGTCGGGCGTGCCATGGTGGTGGGGGGCGGTTTCATCGGCCTGGAGATGACCGAGAACCTCCATCGTCTCGGCATCGAGGTGACCATCGTGGAAATGCAGGACCAGATCATGCCGGCCCTGGACGCCGAAATGGCGGCATTTGCCCACCAGCACCTGGTGGAAGCCGGGGTGGAGGTGGAGCTGGGATGCGGGGTGGCCGGTTTCGCCAAGGGGGCGGACGGATGCCTCGACGTGACCCTGGCCGACGGTCGCCGCATGGAAACCGACCTGGTGATCATGGCCGCCGGCGTACGGCCCCGTACGCGGCTGGCGGCCGAAGCGGGCCTGACTATCGGCGAGTGTGGCGGCATCCTGGTGGACGAGTGGATGCAGACCAGCGATCCCCACATCTGGGCGGTGGGCGACGCGGTGCAGGTGGTCGATCACGTCACCGGGCTGCCGGCCATGGTCCCCCTGGCCGGCCCGGCCAACCGCCAGGGCCGGGTCGCCGCCAACGCCATTTGCGGCAAAAAGGAAAAATATCCGTCTTTTCGAGGTGTCCAGGCTACCAGCATCTGCGGGGTGATGGGGCTGGCGGTGGCGGCCACCGGGGTGACGGAAAAAAGGCTGCGCCGCCTGGACCCGGAGGGCAAACGCTGGCCTTACGCCAAGATCTACATCCACCCGGACCACCATGCCGGCTACTATCCCGACGCCCAGACTTTGACGCTCAAGCTGATCTTCGACCGCACCGACGGCCGCATCCTCGGCGCCCAGGCCGTGGGCAAGGAAGGCGTCGACAAGCGCATCGATGTCATTGCCACCCATCTTCAGCACCGGGGCACGGTCTTCGACCTGGAGGTCTCGGAGCTCTGCTACGCGCCGCAGTACGGTTCGGCCAAGGACCCGGTGAACCAGGCCGGGATGGTGGCGGCCAACTTCTTGCGGGGCGACATGCCCACGGTCTACTGGGAAGATCTGCCCGGCGCCGATGTCTTCAAGCTGGACGTGCGCACCGCCGAGGAATACGCCTCGGGACACGTTCCAGGGGCGGTGAACATTCCCATCGACGAGCTGCGCCCGCGGCTGGATGAGCTGCCCGGGGACCGGGAGATCTGGTCCTATTGCTACGTGGGGCAGCGCTCTTATGTCGGTGTGCGCATGATGCTGCAGCACGGCTTCAACGCCAAGAACCTCACCGGCGGTTTTCGGATGTACACCATGATCGATTGACGCCATTGCGCACCAGGTCGTGTCTCCACCCGGCCTGGTGCGCGTCAGGATCCTGCGGTCGCTTCATTACCATCAATTTTCTTCCATTTTTGCGCTTTTTTTCTGCCTGGCGCCTAAACTGCAAGACCTCTCGCCGCCTCGGGCTCCTGCTCAAGCGGGAATGTTCTCCTTGCCAAGCGCGCTGAATGCAATATAGTTGCATTGGTTGCACAAGGTGAGGTTGGCCGATGAAACGACGGGTGAGAGGTTTCTGATGGGGCGCTGGTGCTGGTTCGTTCTGCTCTGTGGCCTTTTCCCGGGGGCTGTCGCCGGGGCGGGGGCCACCGATGAGCCCCTGTTGGTCTATGTCAGTATTTTGCCCCAGCGCGACTTCGTGCAGCGGATCGCCGGGGACCGGGTGGCGGTGGAGGTGATGGTGCGGCCCGGCGCCAGCCCGGCCACGTACGAACCCAAGGCCCAGCAGATGGCCGGCCTGTCCCGGGCGCGGATCTACTTCGCCGTCGGCGTTCCCTTCGAGGCCGTTTGGCTGCCGCGCATCGTTGCGGCCAACCCGGCCATGCGCCTGGTCCACACCGATGCCGGCATCCCCAAGCGGACCATGGCGGCCCACTACCACGGCGCGGAAGCCGGCCGCGATGCCGATCACGATAACAGGAGCCATGACCCGCACGTGTGGTTGTCGCCGCCGCTGGTCAAGATCCAGGCGCGTGCCATTCTGGAGGCCCTGGTGGCTGTGGATCCCGACCACCGGGAACGCTACGAGACCAACTGGCGCAACTTTGTTGCGCGTCTTGATGCGCTGGATCAACGCTTGCGGCAATCCTTCGCCCGGCGCAGGGGGATGTGCTTCATGGTTTTTCACCCGGCCTGGGGGTATTTCGCCGAAGCCTATGGCCTGCGCCAGGTGCCCATCGAGCTGGAGGGCAAGGAGCCCAAGCCGGCTCAACTCCGGGAACTGGTGGAAATCGCCCGTTGCCACGACATCCGGGTGATTTTCGTTCAGCCGCAGTTTTCGCGACGCAGCGCCGAGCTTGTGGCCCGGGAGATCGGCGCGCGGGTGGTGGATGCTGACCCCCTGCCGGCGGACTGGTTTGCTAACATGAACGAGGTAGCGGCCAAATTCGAGGCTGCCCTCAAGTAAAAACCGCCATTGCCATGCCGACACCGATTATCGACATCCGGCATCTCTGGTTTTCCTACAACGGGCAGGTAGCGCTGCGCGATGTGAACCTCGAGATCTTTCCCGGCGACTTCGTGGCCTTGATCGGCCCCAACGGCGGGGGTAAGACCACCCTGCTGAAGCTGATGCTCGGACTGTTCCGGCCTCAATCCGGCACTATTCGCATCTTCGGCCAGTCGCCGCGCAAGGCCTCGCGCCACATCGGCTACGTGCCCCAGGACGTGCATATCAACCGCAGCTTTCCGGTAACGGCCCTGGACGTGGTCCTGATGGGCCTGATCCACGTCAGCGGCGCGGGCAACGCCGCAGCGCGGCGCCGCAGGGCGCTGGCGGCCCTGGAGCAGATGGAAATGGCCGACTTCGCCCACCGGCGCATCGGAAGCCTGTCCGGTGGCCAGCGCCAGCGGGTTTTCATCGCTCGGGCCCTGGTGTCCCAACCCCGGCTGCTGCTGCTCGACGAGCCCACCGCGAGTATCGACAGCAAGGGGCAGACCGATTTCTATCGGAATCTGAAGGAGTTGAACAAGTCCATCACCATCCTGGTGGTCAGCCACGACCTGATGGCCATTTCTACCTACATCAAATCCGTGGCCTGCGTGAACAAGGACCTCCACTACCATCACCAGGCGGAAATCACTGCGGAAATGTTCGATGCCATGTACCCTGGCACAGCGGAGGAGGCTTGTCCCATCGAACTGGTCACCCACGGGGTGGTGCCCCACCGCGTGCTCAAGGAGCATCCAAGGGAGCCATGACATGATCGAGGCCTTGAGCTACGAGTTCATGCAAAACGCCCTTGTGGCCGGCCTGCTGGCCAGCGTTATCTGCGGCGTCATGGGCACCCTGGTAGTGGTCAACCGCATCGTGTTCCTCTCCGGCGGCATTGCCCATGCGGCTTACGGCGGCATCGGCATGGCGTTTTTCTTCGGCTGGCCCTACCTGATGGGAACATTGGGATTTTCACTGGCGGCGGCCATGATCATGGCCGCCGTGACTTTGCGGGCCAAGCACCGGGCCGACACGGTGATCGGCGTCATCTGGGCGCTGGGCATGGCCATCGGGATCATTCTCATCGACCTGACCCCCGGCT
>DQXI01000191.1 GCA_011042305.1 Desulfobacteraceae bacterium | reverse complement strand
GGAAAATGACCGGGACCTGCGGTAACTGAAATCGGGGCTGCGCCTTTCACTCACCAAGACCCTGCCCCCCTGGAAAAAACATCCTGGCTCAGCCAGGTGTCGGTGGTCGGCAATGAAATAACGACCCGGGAGGCAATCGCCATCCAGGCAAACGATGTAGTCGCCTTGAGCGCGGCCGATAGCGGCGTTGCGGATCGCCGCCAAACGGAACCCTTGATCCGGTTGCCAAACGTAATCCAAACGATAATCGACACGATGGCTTTGGGTCTCAACCAACCGGCGGGTCTCGGGGCCGCTGCCATCGTCGGCCACAATGACTTCATCGGGCGCCACGTGCTGCTGAGCCAGGCCTTCGAGCACCCGCCGCAACGCATCGGGCCGGTTGTAAGTGGTGACGATGACTGAAATACGCATTGCGGTTCCGCGTTAAATTGAAAGTCCGACCTTCTCCACCGCCGCCAGCACGCGCTCCACCGGAATGCGATTCATGCACCCGCCGGCCTGGCAGCGGCGCTTGAAGCACGGGGCGCAGGGCGCCGGGGCGCGCACGATGTGGTGCCCGGGGCCGAAGGGTCCGGTGCGCCACGGGGCGGTGGGGCCAAACAGGGCCACCACCGGGGTGCCGGCGGCCGCGGCCAGGTGCATGGGGCCGGTGTCGGTGCTGATCACCAGCCGGGCCCGCTGGTACAGGGCAGCCAGTTGCTTCAGGGACGTCCGGCCACTCAAATCCAGGGCCGGCCGCTTCATGGTGCCGATGATGCGCTCCACCACCCGGCGATCCCCGCCACCGCCGGTAAACACCACGGATGCATCGTAGCGCTCCAGCAATCGATCCGCAAGAAGGGCGAAGCGCTCCTCCGGCCATAGCTTGGTGGGCCACTGGGCCACGGGGTTGATGGCCACCAGCGGACGGCTTTCATCAACCCCGCTTTCTTTCAGTATGTTGCCCACCGCCGAGCGATCCGCATCGGTCACCGGCAGGCGGTAGGCCACCTCGGCCACAGGCACGCCCAGGGCCTGAACCATCATCAAGTTGCGCGTCAGGGCGTGCACTTCCATGCTCGGCGGCCGGATGCCCTCGGTGAGCACGTGGTAGCTGTGTTCCATGTGTTCCAGGCCCCTGCCAAAACCCACCTTGCGCCGCCCCCGGGCCAACGCCACCACCAGGGCGCTTTTCAGCAACGCCTGGAAATCGAGCACCAGGTCGTAGCGGGTACGACGCAATTCACCGACGAAACGATTGATCTCCGCCAGCGTCCCCGCGCGTCGCGCGCGGTCCCTCCAATCCAGGATCCAGGCCTTGCGCCGCGAAACGATGACTCGGTCCAGATCCGGATGGCCGGCCACCAGGTCGGCGGCGGCCTCTTCCACCACCCAGTCGATCCGCGCCCCGGGCCAGTGGCGCCGCAGGGCGCAAAGCGCCGGCAGGGTATGGATCACGTCGCCGATGGCGCTGAGCTTGACGATCAGAATTTTCATGGCGGGTCGAGAACGGCGGCCGCCTCCTGCTGAAGGCGCGCCACGGTGATGCGCCGCATGCAGTCCAGATGGCCGTAGCGGCAAGTCGGCTGGAGACAGGGGCTGCAGGGCACGTCGGTGCGCACCACCCGGCTGCGGCTGCCCCACGGCCCGGTGGCCACCGGGTTGGTGGAGCCGAAGATGGCGACCAGGGGCACATCCAAAGCGGCAGCCACGTGCATCAATCCGGAATCGTTGGTAACAAAAAGATCGAGCATGCCGATCAGGGCCATGGCTTCGGCCAGGTCGGTGCGGCCGGCCAGATTCACCGGCCGAGTGCGCATGACATCTGCGATGCGCCGGCCCAGGGACGCGTCGCCCGGTCCACCGAAAATCAGGATCCGTGCCCGGTACCGGTCCGCGATCCAGTCTCCCAGGGCCGCGTAGCGCTCCTCGGGCCATTGCTTGGCCGGGCCGAAGGTGGCGCTGGGATTCAATCCCACCAAGGGCAGGTTCGGGTCGAGGCCTTCGTCGGCCAATCGGCGGGCGGCCTGCTGGCGATCGGCTTCGGCCAGGGGCAACTCAAGCCGCGAATCCCCGGCAACCAGTCCAACGCCGCGCAGGATCTGCAGGTAATAGTCCGTCTGGTGCCGCTGCCTGATCCCCACCGGCCTTCGTACCGGGTGGGTGAGCAGCAATGCCCGGCCGTCGGTGTCGAAGCCGATGCGCACCGGGATGCCGGCCGCGGCCGTGATCAAAGCGGCTTCGAAGGCGTTTTGCAGCAGGATGACGGCATCGAACCGCCCGCGGCGGATATCGTTGACAAGCCGCCAGCGACCGGCAAGACCCCGGTGGCGCCCCTGGACATCATAGACCAAAAAACCGTCGACGTGCGGGCTGTGGGCGAAGACCGGCAGCACCCAGGGTTTGGCCAGGAGGGTGATCCGGGCGCCCGGAAAATTGCGCCGGATCGAGCGGACCGCCGGCGTGGTCATTACGGCATCGCCGATCCAGTTGGTCGAGCGCACCAGCAAGCGCCGTATGCGGCCTGTGTGCATCAAGGGTTTCATCCCGGCATAGCCTTCCTCCCGCCGTCGATCGGCGGTAGGTGTACATAGAAGCTTGGCGCCGACGTGTCAATCGTTCGATACCGAACCGTTGCCAGCGGCAACTCGTCCTTCGAAATGCTCGCCATGTTCCGCCGGGAGCTTTTTTACGCCTACCTGTCGGTTTACCTGCGCCATTTTCTCGACCTCAGCGTCACCGAGACGACTCTTTTTGCCCCCTTGCCGATGCTGCTCAATGCGGTCTTCCAGACCTTCTGCTGGGGCCCGCTGCCCGACCGCCGGCAAAAACAGCGCCCCCTCATCATCGCCGGGGAAATCCTGGCCGGCTACGTGATCATCGGCGACCTGTCGGTGATGGAAATCTTCTGGTCCATGTCCAACGTGGGCTGGGGGCGCGCTACAACGGATGGGGGTTTGACAGCGGGACCTTGTTTTCCGTGGCATCGCCCCTGATGCCCGAAGCGGTCCGCGTCCGGCGCTTCGGCTGGTTCAACGCCACCTTCTCTCTCCTGGGGCCTGGCCTGCCCCCTCATCGCCGGCCTTATCACCGATGTTTTCATCAACCGGGGGCTATCGTAAATCCTGGCCTATCAGGCCACTTTCGACACTGCGACCCTGATACCTTTACCGGGTTGGTGCTCATGGGAGTGCTGAATTTCGTTATTCTCTCTGCAGGAGAACGGAGATAATATTTTTTTCACTGAAATGCCCTAAAATTTCTCGGAAAAACACCAAATCAAGAATTCACTCCCTGCTGTTCTCTATATCCACAATCCTCGTCGTTATAAATATCATAAGCTCATTTTTAATGTTCGATTTATTCTCAGATCCAAACAAAAGTCCAATTATTGGGATCTTCCTAAGCCATGGTAATCCTTCATTTGTTACGGAATCATTTGTTTTTGTAATACCACCAATTACTATTGTTTCTCCATCATTTAATAATAGTTTTGAACTTGCCTCATTTTTGGATATTGAAATTTCTCCATTTATGATACCTGCAAAATCACGCTTTTCAACTTTTATTTCCATGCTTATACGATTGTCTGATTTAATTTCAGGCTTTGCAGTTAGTTTTAGGTCAATATCTATCTCTTTTTGATCAGGGGTTCCGTCGACTATAATTGTGCGATATGTTGTTAGACCCTGGACAATTTCTGCCTCTTCTCCGTTTAATGTTAAAATTCTTGGAGAACTAATAATTTTCGTCTCATTTTCACTTTCAGCCGCATCTATAGCGGCATTAATGGCCAAGGGAGAGCCCACTAGTCGTGTAAAATCAAAAGATATTCCAGATCCGGAACCAACGGCTGATCCCGACGGAAAATTCGATGACAAGGCCAAATCCCACTGCCCGCCAAGCGAATGGCTATCAAACTTAACATTATTGCCCGGACCGACCCCGAACTTTGTACCAATAGTACGCGAAAAGTTTTTTGTGGCCTCTACGATACGTGCCTCTATTAGAACTTGCGGTGTAATTTTGTCCAGCCTAAGGACACGCTCCTTTATTCGACTTATATTCTCCGCTGTTTCCTTAACAATAATCTGGCTATTCCTCTGGTCTAAGATAATGCTTCCGCGATCATCTGTTATCAAGTCCCCGAGTTTTTCCTTTACATCGCTCACATCGGCGTAGTTGATGGCGATGTATTCCGTCACCAAGGGCTCCAAGGCCTTCTCGGCCTCTCTGGTCTTGCGCTCGGCTTCGATTCTCTCTTGCCGCAATTTTTCTTCCCTTTGCAGCGTTTGCAACGTGGCAATGCGGATCACATCCCCTTCCATCACCTGGCCGAGCTGATTCATGCGCAGGACAAGGTCCATGACCTGATCCCAGGGCACCGGCTTGTCAAAAGACAGCGTCACTGCGCCCTGAACATCCGGGTCAATGGCAAAATTTTTACCGCTGACTTCTTTCAGGATGCGAAATACGTTTTTGATATCCGTTTCATAAAAATCGAGGGCGATTTTCTCACCCGTATAGGTTTTTCTTTTTACATACCGACTTTCGCTAGTCGCAACCGCCTCGTTTTTGGTGTCAAACTTCTGGGCTGGGTTCATCGGCGTTTCCACAACCCGCTTCGGCGAATACGCCGGCACAGTTTTCTCCATCTGCGTCATAACGGTGGAGGGCTTGTCAAAGTGCACCAAAATCAGATTATCCACCTGCTCCTCTTTGTAGGGCACGGCCTCGCGCAATTCGATGGCGACGATACTTTTATCGTCAGCCCGTCTGCCTTCCGCCGGCACCACCCGGTCCACCGCACATTCAAACCGCGTCGTGTCCAGGGGACGGCGCCGGTATTCCGGAATCCGGGTGTGGTCCAGGTGCAGTTTCAACAAACGGCCATGAACCTTTTCCATTCGGTAGGAAACGGGACGGGTCGTTCCCACCGTCACCACCGACTTGCCGGTG
>DQXI01000158.1 GCA_011042305.1 Desulfobacteraceae bacterium | reverse complement strand
GCTGATCTCCCGGGAGATCAGCCCGGAGCAGGTGGGGCTACTCAACGACATGATCCAGTCCCTCCAGCGCTCCCGCATCAACGGCATCGAGGTGGCCCTGACGGTAATCACCACGGACAAGTACGTCCCTGATCTCGCCCTGCTGGTACACAAGCTGGTGCGCATGGAAAACCTGGACGCCTTGTTCGCCGTCGCCCAGATGGAAAACAAGGTCTATGTCATCGGCCGCAGCCGGGTGCCGGAAGTGGACGTAGATGCCGTCCTCGACGAACTGGGCGGCGGCGGTCACCCTTCGGCCGCCGCCGCCACCATCCGGGGCATGACCTTGCCCCAGGTGGAACAGCGTCTGCGGGACCGGCTGGCCAGCGCCATCCGCTCCAACCGCCTGGCCCGGGACCTGATGTCCAGCCCGCCGATCATCGTCGCCGCCGATGCCACCTGCGCCGAGGCTCAGAGCCTGCTGCGGCGCTACAACATCAACGCCCTGGCCGTCACCGAAAACGGCGCCGCCGACTCCCCCCTGGTGGGCTACATCACCCGGCAGGTGGTGGAAAAGGCTCTCTACCACGGCCTGGAGAAGGTTCCCGTACGCGAGTACATGAGCCGGGACGTGGTGGCGGTGGGCCCCTTGGCGGACATGAAGGAGATCCAGGAAAAGATCATCAGCCACAAGCAGCGCATCCTGCCGGTCTGCGACGAACGGCAGGTGCTCGGCGTGGTCACCCGCACCGATCTGCTCAATCTCCTGGTGCGCGCGCCGGGGACCGAAATCGCCGAAAACGGCGACGTCCTGGACGGGTCCTTCGGCGCCCGCACCCGCAGCATCGCCAAGTTGATGCACGAACGGCTACCCGAGCGGCTGGTGCGCCTGCTGCAGACCGTGGGAACCGTGGCGGATGAAATCGGCTGCAACGCCTGCGTGGTGGGAGGGTTCGTGCGCGACCTGTTTCTCTACCGGCGCAACGAGGACGTGGACATCGTCATCGAGGGGGACGGGATCGGTTTCGCCCGCCGACTGGCCCAGATCATGGGCGGCCGCCTGCACAGCCACGAAAAATTCGGAACCGCCGTGGTGATCCTCCCCGACGGCTTCAAGATCGACGTAGCCTCGGCCCGCATGGAGTACTACCAGTTTCCCGCGGCCCTGCCCACGGTGGAGATGAGCAGCATCAAGATGGACCTGTTCCGACGGGATTTCACCATCAACACCCTGGCCATCCAGCTCAACACGGCGCGCTTCGGCACTCTCATCGACTTTTTCTCGGCCCTCAAGGACATCAAGGAAAAAACGATCCGGGTGCTGCACAACCTCAGCTTCGTGGAAGACCCGACCCGGGTCTTTCGCGCCATCCGTTTCGAGCAGCGCTTCGGCTTCACCATCGGCCGGCTCACCGCAAGCCTGATCGAAAACGCCGCCCGGATGGATTTCGTCAAGCGACTCGACGGCCGCCGGGTCTTTACCGAGCTGCGCCTGTTGCTGGAAGAGGAAAATCCCCTGGCCTTGATCCGGCGCCTCAACGACTTCGACCTGCTCAAGGTCATTCATCCCAAGCTGACCTTGACCGCCGAGCTGGAATCGGCCTTTGAGAACGTCAAGCAGGTGCAAACGTGGCACGATTTGCTATTTCTGGAAGAATCCTATATGAAGTGGGCCGTTTATTTCATGGCCCTGATGCGCCCTTTCGACCGTGAGACCACCGAAACGATTTGCCGGCGCTTCGACCTGCCGCCGCGGCTGCAACGCCTTCTCGGAACGGACCGGCTTACGGTAGAACGGCTGCTGTACCGCTTCGAGCGCCGCCTGCCCGAGGCGCCGGCGGCCTTGTGCCGGGCCCTGGAAGGGCTGGGCATCGAGCAGATCCTGCTCATGATGGCGCTTGCCGAACGCACCGAAGTCAAACGGGCCATCTCCCTGTACGTGACCAAGCTGCGTTTCGTGCGCCCGGCCATCGGCGGGGCAGACCTCAAGCGCCTCGGGATTGCGCCGGGGCCCGTGTACGGCAAAATCCTGGACGCGGTGCGCGATGCCAAGCGCAACGGGCAGCTCGCCAGCCGCGAAGACGAACTGACAATGGCCGCCGAACTGGGACGCACGGCAACCGCCGGCACCAGCCACGGCAAGGGCCCTCACAACGCCGGAGCGCCAGGGGCGGTCCGGCCAAAGGAGACCGAACCCGCTCCATGACCCAACAGATCGTTCTCACCGGCATCACCACCACCGGCACCCCCCACCTGGGCAACTACGTCGGCGCCATTCGTCCGGCCATTGCGGCCAGCGGCAACCCGGAGGTCACCTCTTTTTATTTCCTGGCCGATTACCATTCGATCATCAAGTGCCAGGACCCCGAGCGCGTCAACCGCTCGAGTCTCGAGGTGGCCGCCACCTGGATCGCCCTGGGCCTGGACACCGAGCGCAGCATCTTCTACCGCCAGTCGGATATTCCGGAAATCCTCGAACTGACCTGGATCCTCTCCTGCGTCACCGCCAAGGGGCTGATGAACCGGGCCCACGCCTACAAGGCCGCCGTGGCGGAAAACGAGGCCGGCGGCAGCAAGGATCCGGACAAGGGCATCACCATGGGCCTGTTCTGTTACCCGATCCTCATGGCCGCCGACATTCTGATGTTCAAGGCCAACCGGGTGCCGGTGGGCAAGGACCAGATCCAGCACCTGGAGATGGCCCGGGACATCGCCGCGCGCTTCAACCATTTGTACGGGCCGCTCTTCGTGCTGCCCGAGGCCGAGATCAACGCCCAGGCCGCCGTTTTGTCCGGCCTTGACGGCCGCAAGATGAGCAAGAGCTACAACAACACCATTCCGCTGTTTGCCCCGGAAAAGAGCCTGCGCCGGCTCATCATGAAGATCACCACCAACAGCCTGCCGCCCGAGGCGCCCAAGGACCCGGAGACCTGCACCCTGTTCCGGATCTACCAGGCCTTCGCCAGCGCCGAGGAAACCGCCGAGCTGCGGCGGCGTTACGCCGCCGGCATCGGTTGGGGCGAGATGAAACAGATGCTCTTCGAGTATCTCAACGCCCACCTGGCCGAACCGCGGCGGCGCTACGAGGCCCTGATGAACGATCCGGGCCACGTGGAGCGCCTGCTGGCCCAGGGAGCGGAAAAGGCCCGCGCCCACAGCCGTCCCATGCTCGAGGCCGTGCGCCGGGCGGTGGGCATTCGCGCGGTGGGGGGCTGAGCGCCGTCGGAGCGGTCCGCCATGCAGAGCACCGACTATGCCGTGCGGGTGGAGCCCATCTTCGAAGGGCCGATGGACCTGTTGATCCACCTGATCCGCAAAAACGAGGTGGACATCTATGACATTCCCATCGCCCTGATCACCGAGCAGTACCTCCAGTACATCGACTGGATGAAGACGCTCAACATCGACCTGGCCGGCGATTTCATCCTGATGGCCGCCACGCTGGCCCAGATCAAGTCGCGCATGCTGTTGCCGGTGCACTCCGATGAGGCCGGACCGGAGGAAGACCCGCGCCTGGAACTGGTGCGGCCCCTGAGCGAGTACCTGCGCCTCAGGGAGGCGGCCGAGACCCTGGCCCAGCGCAACCTGCTGGGCGAGCAGACTTTCGTGCGCCGGCCGGAAGACCTGCCCCGGGCCGAGGCGGAAGCGGTGCCGGTGGTGCGCATCGGGCTCTTCGAGCTCATCGACGCCTTCCGCCAGATCCTCGAGCGCATCGGCCCGGCTCACCAGGTTGACCTCGACGCGGACGCCATCTCGCTCAAGGAGCGCATCGCCCAGCTCATCGACCGGCTCGAACAGCACCCGTCACTGGCCTTTGACCAACTCTTCGACGGCCAGGTGACCCGCCCGGGGATCATCGTCACCTTCCTGGCCATCCTGGAGATGGCCCGGCTGGAGCTCATCGATATCGTCCAGCACGTGGGAACCGGCATCATTCGGATTTTTTACCGATGACTCCCGAACTGCCCGCCATCATCGAAAGCCTTCTTTTCGCCGCCGACGAGCCGCTGCGCCTGGAAACCCTGCGCGGCGTGCTCGATGGCGTGGATACCGCCGCCATCCGGCAGGCCCTGGACGACTTGGCCGCCGAGTACGAGAAGCGCGGCGGCGGCTTCTACCTTCTGGAAGTCGCCGGCGGCTACCAACTGCGCACCCGCCCCTGCTTTCACCCCTGGATCCGGCGACTCAGGGGCAGCGGCGGCGAACGGCTGAGCCGCGCCGCCCTGGAGACCCTGGCCATCGTCGCCTATCGGCAGCCGATCGTGCGCGCCGAAATCGAAAACCTGCGTGGCGTGGACTGCGGCGGGGTGCTGCGCCTGCTGCTGGAACGCCGCCTCATCCGGGTGATGGGGCGCAAGGAAATCCCCGGCCGTCCCCTGATTTACGGAACCACGCGCCAATTCCTGGAGGTCTTCGAACTGCGCGATCTCAAGGATCTGCCCACCTTGAAGGAAATTCGGGAGCTGGCACCGGAAGAGGCGGCGGTCGAGTCTCCCCAGGAGACGCCGAAAGCGCCGCCAGGCTCAAAAAACCCTTGACTTTGCCGGCCGCAACGCCCATATTGAGCTCAAATTAAACCGGCACATTGAGATACTTACGGAACGACGCCGGGGGAAAATTCATGAACAAGTCCGATTTGATCAACGCGCTCAAAGACCGGGCTGGCCTGAGCCGCAAAGAGGCCGAAACGGTGGTCGACACCCTGTTCGGCACCATCACGGAGACCATGGCAGCCAACAACCGGGTGGAAATCAGGGGCTTCGGCAGCTTCTCCGTCAAGCAATACAAGGCCTACACGGGCCGCAACCCCAAGACGGGGGCCCAGATCAACGTGCCGGCCAAAAAATTGCCCTTTTTTAAGGTCGGCAAGGAGCTCAAGGACAAGGTCGACGGCAAGTAAGACTTTTCCGGGCGGTTAACTCAGCGGGAGAGTGCCACCTTCACACGGTGGAAGTCACAGGTTCAAATCCTGTACCGCCCACCAAAATAT
>DQXI01000055.1 GCA_011042305.1 Desulfobacteraceae bacterium | reverse complement strand
TAACTGGTAACTGGTAACAGTTTATCTTCGTCACCTTCGTTTTCTTCTGTAAAAATTATGGTCTCCAGTCTCAAGCTACTCGAACCGCACCCGCGGATCCACCACGGCGACGCAAAGGTCCGACAGGATGTTGCCGACGAGAAACAACAGCGACGAGACCACCAGGATCCCCAGCACCACCGGGTAATCGCGCTCCACCACGCTCTCGTAGCCCAGCAGCCCCATGCCGTTGATGTTGAACACCTTTTCGATGAGAAAGGACCCGGACACGATCACCGATACGTTGTTGCCGAAACTGGTGGCGATGGGAATCAGGCTGTTGCGCAAGGCATGGCGGAACACCGCCCGGCGAAACGGCAGCCCCTTGGCCACGGCGGTGCGCACGTAGTCGGCGGCCAGGTTGTCCATCAGGGTGTTTTTCATCAGCATCGTCATCACGGCAAAAGAGCCGGCCACGTAGGCGGTCAGCGGCAGCACCGTGTGCCAAAGGATGTCCACGATCTGCTCGCCGAGGGTCAGGTCGGGAAAATTGTCGCTGGTGAGTCCGCCGAGGGGGAAGACCTCCCACACCGAGGCCAGGAGGGTGAGCAGCAGAACCCCGATGACCCAACCGGGCACGGCGTAGCCCACAAAGACCACCACCGAGGTGGTGTTGTCGAAGCCGCTCTTGTGGCGCAACGCCTTGGCGATCCCCAGGGGAATGCACACGCCGTAGACCACCACCAGGGTCAGGATCCCGAAGTAGAGGGAGATGGGAATGCGCTCGGCGATCATCCGCCACACCGGGTCGTAGTAGCGGGTCGAGGTGCCCAGGTCTCCGCGCAGTACCTTGACCAGCCATTGGCCGTAGCTGACCAGCACCGGCTTGTCGAAGCCGTAGTAGGCCTTGAGCCGGGCGATCTGGTCGTCGGACAGCGGCTGGCGCTGCTCCGCCGCCCCAGAGGCCATCCCCAGGCTGCTTTGCATCTGGCGGGCCTGGACGATGATGCGCTCGATGGGGCCGCCGGGGACCATGCGGGTGATGACGAAGACCACCACCGTGATGCCCAGGAAAGTGGGGATGATCAGCAGCAGCCGACGGATGAAATAGGCCGTCATGGCGACTTCCTCGCAAGAAAACCGCGCAGGGCACGCGGTGTCATGGGCGCACGAACGCCTTCAACTTAGCTTAGCCGGAATGCCATTTCAAGCGCCCCCGTCAACCTCCTGCCATGGCGCCATCCCGTTGAATTTTTCGGAAACCCTCAGCCTTCCGCCATGGCCCCGGATCAAATCCGGGGTGGCGAGCTGCTGAAGGATGCCGGAAGCTTACGAATCTAGAGCCTGGAATCTGAAATTTGGAACGCGCCGCCAGGCGCCTGGAATCCACGCAGCGACAACGCTCCCAACGATCCAAGCGCTCCAAACGATGGGCAGCGTCGGCCGCCTTGACAAAGTCGACAGCGATCGCCATCATGCCGCCGGCACGCCAACCAAGAAAGGAAACTTCGCCGATGGCCCAACCCGACACCGCCATGACGCCCATTGAAGAGATCTCCGCCCGCACCACCGCCCTGCAGGCCCAACTTTGCCGCCTGGACCTCGACGGCGCGCTGCTGGCCCAGAACACGGACCTGTTCTATTTCAGCGGCACTCTCCAGCAGTCCCACCTCTACGTACCGGCCCAGGGCGAACCGGTGCTCATGGTGCGCAAGCACCTGCCCCGGGCCCAGGCCGAGTCGCCCCTTGAACGGATCGTCGCCCTGGGCAGCCCCAGGGAGATCCCCGCTCTCCTCCAGCGCTTCGGCCTCCCCTTGCCCAGGCGCCTGGGCCTGGAGCTGGACGTGCTGCCGGCCCAGCGCTACATAGGGCTTTGCCGCTTGCTGCCGGATGCTGAAATGATCGATATCAGCGACGCCGTGCGCCAGGTGCGGGCCGTCAAGTCGCCTTACGAGATCGAAAAAATCAAGGAGGCGGCCCGCCGCGCCGACGCGGTGCAGGCGGCGGTGCCCGGCCTGATCGAAGCGGGCATCAGCGAGGTGGCCCTGGCCGGGCGCATCGAGGCAGAGGCCCGCCGTCTCGGCCACCAGGGCGTGGTGCGGATGCGCCTGTGGGGCGCCGAGCTGTTCTACGGGCACCTGATGAGCGGGGCCAACGCCGCCGCCCCCAGCTTCCTGGCCTCGCCCACCGGCGGCCGCGGCCTTGGGCCGGCCGTGGCCCAGGGCCCCAGCCTGGCGCCGGTGGCCGCCGGGGTGCCGATTTTGGTGGACTACGTCTTCGCCTACGACGGCTACCTCGCCGACCAGACCCGCATCTACGTCATCGGCAAGCTGCCCGACACCCTGCGTCGGGCCCACGAAGCGATGATGACCCTCCAGGATGAGCTGGCCGGGCGCATACGCCCCGGGGCGGTGGCCGGCGACCTCTACCAATGGAGCCTGGAACGGGCCGCGAACCTCGGCTACAGCGAGCACTTCATGGGCACGACGGCCGACCGTATCCGTTTCGTCGGTCACGGTATCGGCCTGGAGCTGGACGAGTATCCGTTCCTGGCCCAAGGCCAGTCCATGGAACTGGTGGAAGGAATGATCGTGGCCCTGGAGCCCAAGCTGATCTTTCCGGAAATGGGCGTAGTGGGAATCGAAAACACCTGGCTGGTGACAGCGGACGGCGGACGGCGGCTGACCCAGCTGCCCGACGGGGTGGTGTCGGTGTAGCCAACGGCCGGAAACGGGCAGTAATCAGCTGGCAGCGGAGGGCATCGTGGGAAAAAACGGGAGTGAAGGGGGCAATCTCCCCCCCCCACTCCCGCAAGTTGGTCTGGCGAAAGGGTGATAATCAGCGCTTGGAGAACTGGAACCGGGCGCGGGCGCCGCGCTGGCCGTACTTCTTGCGCTCCTTCTCGCGCGGGTCTCGCTTGACGAAGCCGGCCTTTTTCAACGGCAGGCGAAACTCGGGGTTTACTTCCATCAGGGCGCGGGTGATGCCGTGGCGGATGGCGCCGGCCTGACCGGTGATGCCACCGCCGCGCACGCTGATACGCACATCGTAGTCGCCCTGGGTATTGGTGATGCGAAACGGCTCCAGCAGCAGGATGCGGGCCGATTCCACCGGGAAATAGGCTTCGAGCGGTTTTTCGTTGACAATGATCTGGCCGCTGCCCGGCGCCAGCCAGGTGCGTGCGACGGCATTTTTTCTCTTTCCGGTGGCGTAAACGCTGTTTTGAAGATCCATGGTCTTTCTGCTCGGCAAAAAGCGGCTTGCGCCGGTTAATTCAACGACAAGGCTTCGGGCTCCTGGGCCTGGTGGGGATGGGCGCCGCCGCTGTAAACCTTGAGCTTCTTGAACAGCTTGCGCCCCAGGCGGTTCTTGGGCAGCATGCCCCGTACGGCGAAACGCACCAAGTCCTCGGGCCGCTTGGCCTTGAGCTTCTCGGCGGTGATGCGCTTGAGGCCGCCCATGTAACCGCTGTGACGGTAATAAGCCTTGTCTTTCCACTTGTTTCCGGTCATCACCACCTTGTCGGCGTTGATGACGATGATGCTGTCGCCCATGTCGGCATGGGGAGTGAACAAGGGGGAGTGCTTGCCCCGCAACCGGGCCGCCACCTGAGAGGCCAGCCGTCCGAGGACAAGGCCCTCGGCGTTCACGACATACCACTTGTTCGGGTTATCCCCTGCCTTGGCGCTGTAAGTGTACTTTTTCACGGTTCGACGCTCCTGATGCAATACTTCTGTGGTTCGGCAACGAATCAAGAGTTATTAAACGATGGGTGGCGGTTTGTCAAGGCAAAAACATGACCAAATTTGACAAGATCGCCTTCCGTCTTCTATAGATTCGGCTCTCCGCCGGGTTCCAGCGGATCAAGACCACTGCCAAAACGAAAGTGCGGCCATGGACAGCGTAGAAATCGAAGTCAAGTTCTGGGTGCCTCGCCCCGAGGCCCTGGTCGAGCGGATCCTGGCCCTGGGCGCCGACGCCGGCGACCGGGTCTTCGAGTGCAACTGGATCTTCGACGATCCCGGCGGCAAGCTGACGGCTCGCGGCGAGCTGTTGCGCCTTCGCCAGGACACCGCCTGGAGGCTCACCTACAAGCTGCCGTGCCGGGAAGACGGCCAGTTCAAGGTTCGCCGGGAGATGGAGACAACCCTGGCCGACGGTGAGGTGTTGGCCGCGGTGTTTCGCGCCTTGGGCCTGGAATCGGTGCGCTGCTACGAAAAGTGGCGCCAGAGCTTTGACCTGGACGGTGCCCACCTGTGCCTGGACACCCTGCCTTTCGGTACTTTCCTCGAAATCGAAGGATCCGGGGAAAGGATCCAACGGGTGGCCGCCGACCTGGGCCTGCCCTGGCCCCGGCGCATCCTGGGCACCTACCTGGACCTTTTTCACATCGTCGCCGACGAGATGCGCCTAGCCTTTCACGATATCACCTTCGCCAATTTCGAGGGCCTGTCGATTGACCTTGCCGCCTGGCGCCACCTTTTCGAGGCCGGCGATACACCCGCTCCTGCCGTGGAATCGCCCACTCATCGTCCCCCCGGATTGGGATAACCAAATCGATCCGGAATTGGTCCTGGATTGCATCCCTCGATGAACTGTCGTTTCAGATGGCTGAAAAATGGCAGAATACTTTACGCGAAGACCGTAGCTTTTCCTGCCCCCCGGAAGAGGTGGTGGGGGAAGGCGGCCGCTTGGAGGTGCCGTCTTCTGTTGCCCTTCAGCGGGTTGAAACCTTCGGAGGGGGTGGCTGAATACGGAGCAGAATGCATTACTCGAAGGCCCTGCCGCCGGTGTCCGCCGGGCAGTCTTGTCCGGCGGCCCCCGGAAAGGATGGTGGGGAGTAGCGGCTGCCTGGAGGTGTCGTCTTCTGTTGCCCTTCAGCAGGTTGAAACCGTTGCATGGGTGGCCAGGGGATTGAGTTTTGACGCCGGCGAGCTGTTTGAGGCGCTTAGGGCGCGTTGGCCGCAACCGGACCGGGCTGGCGCCAGGGGGGTGACCATGGCGCTTTTGCTCTGCCG
>DQXI01000088.1 GCA_011042305.1 Desulfobacteraceae bacterium | reverse complement strand
CCGGCGCCCCCCGGAAGAGGTGGCGGGGGAATGGTGGCTGCCTGGAAGTGCCTTCTTCTGTTGCCCTTCAGCAGGTTGAAACCTTCGGATGGGGGCGTTAAAACTCAATTTCCTGGCCACCCCCGGATAGTTTCAGGTGGCTGAATACGAAGCAGAATACTCGGCGGTGACCCGTTTTCCTGCCGGCGCGATCCTCCGCCGGCAAAATACCCTTATTCCCCCTAAACCATGGAACCGGTCTGAAAATGGCGAAGGACCCAAACAAGAGGCTTGGCACTTGCGTGACCCCCGAGGGGCGCTTCGTATACGGCATCCATCGCCCGGCGTTCCGGGTGGCCAACCTGCGCCGGGACGATCCGGCCCGCCAACTGGGCCTTTCCCCGGAAGGCGCGAGCGTGGACAATCGCCCCAATTTGCCGGACGGCGACGTGGACGAACCGGCCGCCGACTGGATCTACGAAGTCGCCAACCCGCTTCCCTTTCGCGGGGCGACCTTCATCGTCAAGCGCTGGGCGGACCAGCGGGCCCGCTCCCCGGAGGCGATCCGGCTGCCGCCGGCGCCGGAGGTCTCCTTGAGCCGTACCGTGGCCCAATGGACCGATGCCCCCGGGGCGGTGGAAAAGTTGCAGGCGAGGGTGTTCGAAACCCTGCCCATGCCCCTGCGCCTCGCCCTGGCGGCCACCTCCAGCGATCCGCGGGACCTTGTCCGACTGGCCCGCGGGTGCTGCCGCTTCGTGGAAGTCGACGGCGTGCCGGTGGGGCTGGCGTATGAAACGGATGCCAACGGCGGGCTGCGGCCGGCCGTCGAGGACCGGGAACTTTTCGAGACCCTGGCCAACAACCCGGCGCTCCCGGACATTTACAAAGAGGTGATGGTGCTGCGGCCCGGGGTGCAAGGGGCCAACGAGATCACCGCCGACTGGCACGGCCCGGACGGGCGCACCCGCATCTACGAATACCTGCGGCGCAACAGCTACATTCCCTGGGGCCACTATGCCGCCAACATGGCCGAGGAGTGCGTCCGCTACCGCATCGCCGACATCACCGCGGCCGACATCACCGGCTTGCGCCACCTCTACTACCAACGCACCTTCGTCCGCCTGGCAGAGCAAGCCGGTATCCCGGTGGACGCCCGGCGGCGGCCCCTGGCCGTGAGCGAGCTGGAATCCCTGCGCCGCCGCGTGCTCGCTGCCGTTTCCCAGCGGCCCCTGCCTTTCGACGTCACCCTCTGGGGGTGGAACTTCGGCTATGATTTCAGCCCCAGCGGTTATCGCCTCCACGGCTCCCACCAGCAGGTCCACCAGCAGTACGCCCTCGTTCCCGGGGCCGTGGACACGGCGCCGCATTCCAGGGCTCAGGCCTTCAGGCCGTATGCCTGCGGCGACCTGGTCCGCCGGTTTCTCCGCGAGTATCGCCGCGAGACCGGCCGTGGTTTTTTCGAGTGCTACATCGAGGCCATCGACACCAACCGGCGCATGGACGGGCGCAGCGACGGGGAGCACCGGTTGGTGGTCTACAGCGACGAACACGTGATGCTCTTCGTGCCCAAGGCTCAGACGAGCCAGTGGGAACTCCAACTGCTCGCGCTGCGCCCGGCGGGCAACATCCTGGAGGCCGATGCCGACCTGCGGCGCAGCCTGGATCGGGCCATCCTGGTGGCGGTGAAGGTGCTCGGCGCCCTGGGGGCGCGAATGATCACCTGCATCGAGTACGCCAAGCGCTTTTCGGACAGCGATACCGACCAGCACCTGCTCTACGCCTTTTTGCCGAAGCTGCCCGAATCACCGGGGGCCTTTACCGAGGCCCAGCTGCGCTGGATCAGCGGTCACTATCCCGAGGATTTCGCCGCCGCCTGCCGTTCGCAGCTGGCGGCTGTCCTGGGGGAGACAGGGCCTCCGGAGGGTTGATCGCCGGATGATGGAGCTTGTCATGGCCCAAGGGCGGCCCGGCGTCCTGATTCCCGGCAGCCCGGTCCACATGGGCAGCATGGACTGGCGCGTGAAGAAATTCAGCGACACGGTGGGCTGCCAGTTTTGGATGAAAAACACCGCCGTGGGCAAGGTGGTCGCGGCCCTCAAAGGGCAGCGCATCTTCGGCTGATTCCATCCTTTTTGTCGTTGGGAGGGTTCCTTGCCGCTGCAATCCCGCTGGACCGCTGCCGGCTGGTCGTACACCGCGGCCGCCGGCAGCGGCCTGCTGCTTACCGCCGCCTTTCCGGACGTGTCGCTTTCCGGTCTGGCCTTCGTGGCCCTGGTGCCGCTGCTGGCCGCCGTTGCCGGCCAGCGCCCGTCCGGGGCCTTTCGTCTCGGGTTTATCGCCGGGCTGGTGCACTACGGCACCCTCCTTTCCTGGGTCGTCTACACCATGGGCACCTACGGCCGGCTTCCCCTGTGGCTCTCCGTGCCGGTGCTGGGGCTGCTGGCGGCCTACCTGTCCGTCTATCCCGCCGCTTTCGCGGCGCTAATGAGCCGGCTGCACATCCCTTCGTGGACCCTGGCGCCGGCCGCCGGGGCCGTCTGGACCGCGCTGGAGTATCTGCGCGCCCATCTGCTGACGGGCTTTCCCTGGGAGCTGCTCGGCTACAGCCAGCATCACCGGCTCACGCTGATCCAGGCGGCCGACGTCACCGGGGTCTACGGCATCTCGTTTGTCATTGTCACCATCAACGCCGCCCTCTTTCTGCTCCTTTGGCGAATTTTCAGGTGCCGCTGGCAGGATGCCCCGGTAACCTTGCGCGCTTGCACGAGCGCCGTGCTCCTCGGGCTGCTCTGCCTCGGCGGGGCCGCCGGCTACGGCCGATGGCGCCTGGCCCAAGTCGATGACCTCGTCGCCGTCGCCCCGAAACCCACCGTGGCCGTGATCCAGGGCAACATCGACCAGGCTCGCAAATGGGACCCGGCGTTTCAGGCTGCCACCGTCGACAAGTACCTGCGCCTGTCCCTGAAGGCGCTTGGGGGTTTCCCCGACCTGGTCGTCTGGCCCGAGACGGCCACCCCGTTCTACCTGCACGAGTCCTCGGCGCTGGCCGAGCAGGTGGTCCGCTTCGTGCGCGGCGCCAATGTCCCGTTTCTCGTGGGCAGCCCTTTCTACCGGGAACGCGGCGGAAAGATCGACTATTTCAACAGCGCCTACCTCCTGTCCGCCGACGGGGATGTCGTCGGGCGCTACGACAAGGTGCACCTGGTGCCCTTCGGCGAATACGTGCCGCTGCGGCGCCTCCTGCCGTTCGTGGGCAAGATGGTTCCCCAGGTGGGCGACTTCAAGCCTGGCCGGCAGGGGACCGTTCTCCGGTGGGGCGACCGCGGGGTCGGGGTGCAGATCTGCTACGAGGTCATCTTTCCCTCCCTGGCGCGGCAAATGACGGCCAACGGGGCCGGGCTGCTGGTCAACATCACCAACGACGCCTGGTTTGGCCGCACCGCGGCCCCGCGGCAGCATTTTTCCATGGCCGTGTTCCGGGCGGTGGAAAACCGGCGCACCCTGGTGAGGGCCGCCAATACCGGGATCAGCGGTTTTATCGGGCCCGACGGAAAAGTCTTGGCGCGCACCGGCCTGTTCACCGATGCGGCCCTGGGCCAACCGGTGCCGCTGCTGAGCGAGCAATCCATCTACACCCGCTTCGGCGACCTCTGGGCTCGGGGCTGCTTGATCGCCGTGGCGGTGATGATCGCGGCCGGCTGGCGTCCCCGGAAAAGGTGGTGAGAAATCCGGGAAAACCGAGGGCGCCGGCTTTTTGAGCTTGCGGCGGGAAACGTGGGCCGGGAGACGGATATTGCCAGGCGGGGTGGCAATGTTGTAATAAGGACGGCAGGCAGAGGGATCTGCTTGATCAGGAATCCAAACCGGACGGGAAACCACGAAAGCCGCTGCCCGCTTTCGTGATATTTTTTTTAAGCATGCGCTTTCTGCAGCGCCCAAAGGAGAACGAGCCATGAACGCGGAACTCAAGCAGGCGATCAAGGAACTGGAGGCCAAACTGGCACAGCTCAAGGTGTATCTTTGACCTGCCGGCCAAGATCCAGCGGTTGGCGGAGATCGAAAAGATGCTCGCCAAGGACGGGTTCTGGGACAACCCGGAACAGTCCAAGGACGTCCTGAAAGAACGCAGCCGCCTCGTGGAGACCGTCGAGCGCATCCAGGCCATCGCCAAGGATCTTGAGGACGCCTCGCTGCTCTTCGATTTGGCCGTTGAAGAGGCGGACGAGGAAACCTTCAGGGACATTCAAGGCCAGGTGGCGGATATCGAATCGCGCATCGAGCACCTTTCACTGGAAATGATGCTCGACGGCCCGGACGACCACAACGACGCCATCCTGTCCATCAATGCCGGTGCCGGCGGCACAGAGGCCCAGGACTGGGCCGAGATCCTGCTGCGCATGTACCTGCGCTGGATCGAGCGCAACGGCTACGAGGCGGAGATCATCGACTACCAGCCCGGCGAGGAGGCCGGCATCAAGAGCGCCACCCTGACGGTCAAGGGCGAGAACGCCTACGGGTACCTCAAGGGCGAAAGCGGGGTCCACCGCCTGGTGCGCATCTCCCCGTTCAACGCCAGCGGCAAACGCATGACTTCCTTTGCGGCGGTGTTTGTCTACCCGGACCTGGACCATGAAATCGAGATCGACATCGACGAAAAGGATCTGCGCATCGACGTTTACCGGGCCAGCGGCGCCGGCGGCCAGCACGTCAACAAGACCTCCAGCGCGGTGCGCATCACCCACCTGCCCACCGGCATCGTGGTCCAGTGCCAGCAAGAGCGCAGCCAGCACCGCAACCGGGAGATGGCCATGAAGGTGCTGCGCGCCCGGCTCTACCAGCGCGAGCAGGAGGCCCAGGATGAAAAGCGCCAGCAGATCCACGACGTCAAGGAAGAGATCACCTGGGGCAGCCAGATCCGCTCCTACGTGATGCAACCTTACCAGATGGTCAAGGACCACCGCATCCATCTCGACGTGGGCAACGTGCAGGAGGTGCTCGACGGCGGCCTGGATCCGTTCATCGAGGGGGTCCTGCTCGCCAAGAAGGCCAACAAGGCCCGGGGAGCGTAGGTTG
>DQXI01000054.1 GCA_011042305.1 Desulfobacteraceae bacterium | reverse complement strand
GTGGTCAACTGCACCCTGGGGCGGGGTCGCGGCGCGCTGGTGCGCCTGGCTGCCGGCCAGCGGCCCCGGGTGAGGCTGTTATGAGCGGTCGAAGAGCACCTGGGAGACGTGATCGGCGGCCATGATGCGGCGTTGCACCTCGGCCTGCAGCGCCGGGTTGTCGATGGGCGCCACCCGTGAAACGGGCCGGCCGTTCTCGCCGCGGCGGTAGGCATAGTCGACGATTTTCCCGGCAACCAGGGCGTAGCCGCATCCGCCGGGGCCGCAGCAGGCGGTGTCCACCACGGCACAACCGATGAAATAGAGAATTTCGCCGCCTGCCGTGGCCAAGCGTTTTTCATCGGTGAGGGTGTAGTGCCCGCTGACGGCATCCACCTGGTCGTTGAGCCGGGGATGCAGGTAGTCGCGCGCGGCGGAGTCGTCGGTCATGGGTTCAGCGCGCTCCAATGAGTTTTCTTGCGCCTGTCAAGCCGTCGGTGCCGGCGGATAAACCTGGTTGCGCCCGGCAGCCTTGGCTGCATAGAGTGCCCGTTCAGCCACGTGAACGCTTTTCCGTAGGGACGTTTCGGGCAGCACCAGGAAGAATTCTTCGCCCGAATGGTTTGCCGCCCCCTCGGTCAACAAAACGCGCCCGATGACTCACTTCCCCCAGCCCGGCGCATTCCAGTCGATGGTTTGGCGAAAAACATGCAATCGATCGCTTTCGGCGGCCAGGGCTTCCAGCAATTGGGCGGCACCGTTGAACTCTCCCTTCTTTGCCTTTGCTTCCAGGGACTCGGCGATTTGACGCACCGTTTCGATGTAAAGGTTGGCCGCGGCCCCCTTGAGGCGGTGGGCTCGTTGCGCGAGCGCTTCCGCGCGATGGTTTTCCGCCGCCTCTTGCAAGAGGGGAATTTCAGCGGCCAGCATGGCGTCGAATTCTTCGAGCAGGTCCGCCAGCAGGTCCCGGTTCTCCATGGTCTGCTCCAGGGCGCGGCGCAGGTCGATGGGAGACGGGAGGTCCTCCGATGGGTTTGAGGCGGTTTCTTGAACCGCCTCGCCCGGCGCTGGCCGGCCGGTCCACCGGGCGAGCGTGGCCAAAAGGTCCCGGGCACGGATCGGTTTGGACAGGTAATCGTTCATTCCCGCCTCCAGGCACATCTCCCGATCCCCTTCTAGGGCATGGGCCGTCATGGCGATGATCGGCACATCGCGATAGGGTGCC
Source organism: Desulfobacteraceae bacterium (assembly GCA_011042305.1). GTDB lineage: Bacteria > Desulfobacterota > Desulfobacteria > Desulfobacterales > UBA2174 > UBA2174. The sequence goes on along the minus strand of DQXI01000054.1, from coordinate 3,964 downwards.
GAGGCGGCGCGAATGGCACGGGTGGCGGCCAGGCCATCCATCTCCGGCATCTGGACATCCATGAGCACCACGTCGAAGGTTTCGCTCGCCAACTTTTCCAACGCCTCCAGGCCGTTGGCCACGGGGGTGACCCGGCATCCGGATTTTTCCAGCATGTGGACCGCGACTTTGCGGTTGATGGCGTTGTCTTCCGCCAGCAGCACCCGCAGATCGTATTGGCCCTGCTGCTCCCGGATGAAATGGCGCGTCACCAGTTGCGGCGCGGCAGGCGCATCTTTGTCCCTCCCCTCTTCTGCCAGAACCAGGGACAAGGCATTGAAGAGTTCGGCCTTGCGGATCGGCTTGAGCAGGTAGGCGGCAATGCCGATCTCTCGGCACAAGGCCGCCTCCCCGCGCTGACCGATGGAAGTCAGCAGCAAAATCTTGACGGCATCGAAGGCGGGGTTTTCCCGAATGCGGCGAGCCAGGGAGAAACCATCCATGCCGGGCATCTGCGCGTCCAGGATGGCCAGGTCCACCGGCTCCGGCTTCATCGCCTCTGCTTCCAGCAGGGCCAAGGCGCCGGGGCCGTCGGCGGCCTCCAGCAGCACCATTCCCCAGTTGCTGAGGGCTTCCCGCAGCACGGTGCGATTGGTGGGGTGGTCGTCCACCACGAGCACGCGCCGGCCCGCCAGCTGCGCCGGGCGCGAGGCCCATGCCGGCCGACGGTCGGTGGTGCTGACGCCCATGGGCACGCTGAAGAAAAAGGTGGTCCCTTTTGCCGGCGTACTCTCCACGCGGATGGTGCCGCCCATCAGTTCCACGAGCTGCTTGGAAATGGTCAGTCCCAAGCCGGTCCCACCGTAGCGACGGGTGGTGGAACCGTCCACCTGGCGAAAGCTATCGAACACCAGGTCGAGTTTTTCCGCCGGAATTCCGATGCCGGTGTCCGACACCGCGAATTCGAGCCACACCCCGTCGCTGTCCCGCTCCTTCAAGCTGCAGCGAACCAGGACCTCGCCTTGGTCGGTGAACTTGATGGCGTTGTTTACCAGGTTGATCAGCACCTGGCGCAAACGACCGGGATCGCCTACCAGCACCGGCGGGATGTCCGTCGCCACATGGCACTGCAGTTCCAGTCCCTTTTCCGCCGCCATGATGGCCGCGGCGGCCAAAGCGTTTTCCACCTCGTCCTGGAGCACGAAATCGATCTGCTCCAACTCCATGTGGCCCGCTTCGATCTTGGACAGATCCAGGATGGCGTTGATCAGGTTCAACAGGGCATCGGCGGACTTTTTGACCGTCTCCAGATAATCCCGCTGCTCGGCGCTCAGTTCCGTGTCCAGCAACAACTCCGACATGCCGATGATGCCGTTCATGGGGGTCCGGATTTCGTGGCTCATATTGGCCAGGAATTCGCTCTTGGCCCGGCTGGCTTCCTCGGCCACCCGGTGGGCATGCACCAGATCGGTGATATCGACGAAACTGTCGAGGATGTAATTTTCGCCGCCTGATTGAAAAAGGGTCGCCGTTTTGAGGATCGGAACTTCACGGCCCTCGGCGGTCAGCAGAATGCGTTCGGCGTTGTCCACGGCCTGCCCAAGATCGCAAATGGGGCATTGGCCCACCTCGGCAGGACAGATGAATTGGTGGCAGATCTTGCCCAGGATATCTTCCCGCGGCAGGCCGATCATGGCGGCCGCGGCGCGATTGACATCCACGATGGTCCGCGACGCGGTCGCCACGATGACGATGCCCGCCCGTACCGTGTCGAAGATGACACGCAGATGTTGCTCGGATTCCCGCAGCTGCTCCTCGGAGCGGCGTTGTTCGGTGATGTCCTCCCCGCTGTTCAGGGTGCCGACGATGCGGCCGTCGGGATCCCGCACCAGGGCGTGGTGCCAGGCGATATGAAGGTCCCGGCCGTCAGGGGTGCGAATCTTGCTTTCCCGGTATTCGTGGGCGGCGAGTCGGCCGGAGATAATTTCTCGGAACACGGCCCGGGCGGCGGCGCGGCGTTCAGGCGGATAAAAGGCGTCGAACCAGTTGACGCCGATCAGGGCTTCGGCGGGGCGGCCGAGCAATTCGCACCCCTTGCGGTTGATCAGGGTGATTTTTTCTTCCAGGTCCAGGGCCAGAATCATGACGCCGGCGACGTCCAAGTACATCTCGGCCCGTTCCTTTTGATCCCGCAACGCCGCCTCTATTGCTTTTCGCCGGCGGATCTCCTGGTCGGCCAATTTCAAAAGGTACAGGACCGCCAGCCCGACCACGATCACCAGCGCCAGAAGTGTCCGGCCGGCGGACTGAATCAAGGGGGCGAGGACGGCCTGTTCGAGGCTGCTCAGGTTGCTCAGATACACTACCCGCCACCCGGGCAGCGCCTCGATGCGTGTTTCGTAGGCTTGATAAACGGTTCCGTGGCCGTCCGTCATTCGACCGTCCGCCAGCCGTTTCAGGCCGATCCAGGGCCAGGGCCCCGTCCCGAATTGACGGCTGGCGGCGATGCGCTCGGCGGCTTCCGGCGGGATGGGATCGATGGCGCCGAAATCCCAGCCGGGATGGTTGCTGACAAAAACAATGCCGTTTTCGTCGACCAGCAACTCCACCCCCGACCGCCCGGCATTGGAAAGGGCAAGGTCTTCCAAGATTTCCCGGGCGGACATCTTGACGACTGCAACCCCGATGGGCGCGCCTGCCGTTTGCCCGTAGACCGGGCTGCTGAAATAAGCGCCCCGCGCGTCCGATGTGGCTCCCCTGGCCAAATACACGGTGCCCTCGCCCGCCATGGCCCTCTGAAAATACGGCCGGAAATGATAATTTTTTCCAACAAAGCTGTCCGGGGCGTGGCGATTGCTGGAGGCCACCGTTTTGCCGTCGGCATCGAGCAGGTAACAGACCTCCGCCCCGCCGATGGCCTTCACGTAAGTATCCAGAATCGCGTTGGCCTCTTCCTGGTGTGGGGCGCATGGCGTCGTCAACAATTTTTCCAGCGCCGCGCTATCGGCCAGGGTGTCGGCCGAGCGATGGTGCGTCTGACAAAATCGGGCGATGCGGGCCTGGATCTCCTGGACCCGGTTTTTGGCCTCGAAAGCGGCTTCTTCCTGGGCTGAGTTTTTTAGAGAATGGTAAAATATCAGGCTGCTCAGGCCGGTGGACAAAAAGCTGACAAGCGCCATAAGGGCCAAAATGGTACGTAGCTTCAAGGAGTTGCCTCCTCAATCGGGTCGACGCGGACATTGTGGAAGGTGGTGTTGGAGTCGGCCCATGTTCTCAGCCCGGCCATTCCCCCGGTGAACGTGTCGTCTTCAAATTCGAAAATCGTCGCACCGTCGACCTTGATGGTGGTGGTGTTGCCTTGGGTGGTGATCGATACTTCCCGGGGTTGGTCGTACACCGCATAGCCGTCGGGGAACTTGGCCCGTTGAAAAGGGGGCTGCTCTCTGCCGTTGAAGACTTTACGAACCATAAATTCACCGCCGTAGCCGGGATCGTATTGAAACGCATAGCCGGAGATTTGCTTTTCGCCGTCGGCGCGAAAGTAGACGCCATAACCTCGGCCCGATGCGAGCGTGGCATTGACCGTTACGGTGTAATCGGTCCATTGGCGGTCGCCGAAGGCCAGCCGGTGCTCTCCGTGATTTTTCGGCCTGAGACCATCGGCGGTGATTTCCCATTTGCCAATCAGTGGCATCAGGTCTTCCATGGAACGCAAATCGCTCTCGAACAGCGGTGGGGAGCTGCCCGCCGACGGGACCGTCCGCCAGCCGTGAATCGAGCATCCGACCTGGGGATAGCGAGGGTCTTCGGGATCGTTGTGGATCCAGACATATTCGCCTCCGGACGGACATCGAAACTGGTCCGGGATGGACAGGTCAGCCCGCTGGGTCTGGATGAACTGCGCAGACTCGATCATTTCGATGTTTCTTCGGTTGGCGGCGCAGGCGGCTGCCTGGGTGCGGCGGACGTAGGCCAGGTACTGGGG
>DQXI01000182.1 GCA_011042305.1 Desulfobacteraceae bacterium | reverse complement strand
CCTGGTGCGGGGGCAGGGTTCACCTTGAGGCCATGCGGTTTTCCCCGGCCGTGGACGACTACCGCTTGACCCTGTTTTGCGACCGGTTGAAACTGGCCGAGCTTCTCGACCAGATCGGCGGCCTGAGCGCCGAGGGCGGGGGAACGGTCAGCGGGCGCATCCCGCTGCACTACCGCCGGGGACGGCTGGCGTTCAATGACGGCTTTCTGTTCTCCAGCCCCGGAGAAGGAGGCAAGATCCGCCTGGCCGGCCTCGAGCGGTTCACGGCGGCCATCGATCCGCAAACCCTGGAAGCAACCCAACTGGCGCTTGCCAGCGAGGCGCTCAAGGACTATGAATATCAATGGGTCAAGGTGGGCATCGACAGCAAAAACGAAATGCTCGCCCTGCGCCTCCAGTTCGACGGCAAACCCTCCGGGCCCCTGCCGTTCGTTTACCGCCAGGAGCTGGGCCGCTTCGTGCGGATGGAGGACTCCCACCCCGGGTCACGGTTCCAGGGCATCGGCCTGGACATCAACCTGCGCCTGCCGCTGAACCGGATCCTGGAATACGGCGACTTGATGAAAAGGCTCGAGTCGGCGCGCCCCGCACAACCCGATCAAGAGGAGACGACGGCATGGGAAGCAGAATAACGGCGCTGGCAATGGCCGCCTTGTGGCTGGCGGCGGCCGGCTGCGCCACCCGGCACAAGGTGGAGGTGGCACCGGTGGAGGTCAAGCCGATTCACATCACCATTGACGTCAATGTGAAAGTGGACCGAGCCCTGGATGACTTCTTCGGCGACCTGGATCAGCAGGCGGCCACCATGGCGGCCGGATCCGATGACGCTTCGGATAAATAACTTCGAAACAGGGAGAATGGACATGGGAACACCGACCTCGAGACGCCGCCGGGGCTTGCTGCTCACCGTGGCCGCCGTGCTGCTCCTGGCCGCCCTGCCGGCGGCGGCCCAAGGACTCAAGGAGCGCATGGCCGCCCGCCTGCCGGTGATCGACGACCTGAAAGCCCGGGGCATCGTCGGCGAGAACAACCAGGGATACCTGGAATTCGTCGGCCCGCCGGAAAGGGCCGAGGTGGTGGCGGCCGAAAACGCCGACCGGCGGGAGGTCTATGCCGCCATCGCCCGCCAGACCGGTGCCAGCCCAGAAGCGGTGGGCCGGCAGCGGGCGACGCAGATCGCCCAGAAATCGATGCCGGGGGTGCGCCTGCAAAAACCCGACGGCACCTGGCACACCAAGTAGGCAAGCGTTCCGAGGACCGGCGCGCTTTTCACGCCTCGGCGCCGAGATCCGCCAGGATCATCTCGGCCACCTTTTCCGCCGAACGGCCGAAGAGTTCATCCAGCGGCACCTGGTCCAGATAGTCGTCGCGCCAGGCGACGCTGTGCTCCTGGACCAGGTTCTTGAGCCGCTCGAACTTGCCGCCCAGGGCCCGGATCCGCGCTTCGATGGACACGTCGGTCTTGAAGACGACGTTGAGTAGCAGCAGGTTGGTGATGGTGTTAGAGGCGGCCGGCGCGGCACTCAACACCGGGATGACGATGATGCTCCGGTCGTCCTTGCGCCCCTTGCCGAGGTACACATTGCCCTCGCGCACGATGATGCGCTTGGTGCCCTGGAGCCGCGGGTCGGTTTCCACCCGCGAGGCGATGGGCGCCAGCACCCCCTCCTTTTGCACCACTTCGATGCGGGTCTCGTCGGTGGGCTCTCCCAGCAGGTTGAGGTTTTCGATGCGGTAGAGAATGGCCCCCTGGATGCGCTCGACGATCCCCTGCACGTTGCGCAGCACCAGGATGTTGCGGTTGGTGAGCCGGGCCACGTCCAGGTTCCACCGGGCCAGGGCGTCGAAAAGCAATCCTTGCAGCTTGTCCTCGATGCGGCTGGTGCCCACCGTCACCGTCTTGGCCTGGTGCTTGATGGCATCCACCGGCCGGGCCATGGTGCCGATGGCCTCGGCGAGGCGCTGGAAGAAGACCTCCAGCATGTTGCGGGCCGTCCCCTTGACGCCGAAATCGACCTCGAAATCGCCCATGGGCAGCCGCCCGGACAGGTATTTGAGCAACAGCCCCAGGTCGGCGGCATGGGCCAGGGCCGTCGTCTCCCCCGCCTGGCGGCAGCGGCTGCGAAACTCCCGGTAGAACGCGGCCACCTTCTCCCGGAAAGACTTCTCCAGAACGATTTCGTAAACGTCCAGGCCCCGGCTGCCGAAGTCATCGATGAGCGCCTGGAGTTCTTCGCGAAAGCGGTGCAGCAGCCGCGAGCCGTCGTTGATGGCCAGGGCGGCGTGGTAGCCCCAGAGATGGCCGGCGAGGGTGTTGACGATGGGAGCCAGGTGCTCGGAAACCGTGGGCACCCGGAACACGTCCGCCGCGTAGGGGGCGAAGCGATGTTCGTCCTCGTCGCAGATCACCACCGGAGTGGCCTTGTGGGCGGCGAAAATCGCCGTGTCCTTGATTATGTCGCTCACCACCGCCCCCCGGGTGCCGGCGGTGCACACGAGGATCAACGGCTCGCTGGACAGGTCGATGTGCTTCTTGTCCTCCACGTAGTCCGAGGAGATGGTCTTGTAGCAAAGCTCGCTGAGCTTGATGCGGATCTCGTCCGCCGAGGCCTTGTTGGACCCGCTGCCCACCACGGCCCAGTAGGCCTTGGCGGGGGCCAGGCGCCTGGCGGAACGGGCGATGTCGCGGTCCATGGCAAGGATGGCGCGCATCTTTTCCGGCAGCGCCAGCAACTCGCGGATCTCCCGGGTGACGAACACGGCATCACGCCGCCCGCGCACCGAGGCCAGGTGCAGCGACAGCAGGGCCCCGGCAACGATCTGAGCGTAGAAGGCCTTGGTGGAGGCCACCGACATCTCGATATCCCGCCCGCTGCTGGTGTAGACCACCGCATCCGTCTTGAAGGTCAGATCCGAATCGCGCCGGTTGACGATGGCCACCGTCAAGGCGCCCTGGGCCCGGGCCATGTCCACCGCCCGGTTGGTGTCGGTGGTGGTACCGCTCTGGCTGATGGCCACCACCAGCGCATCGGCCATGGAATCGTTTTCACCGGCCGCGCCGAGATGAAACCCGCTGAGTTCCGAGGCCTTCATGGCGCCCACGGTCACCGCCGGGTCGTTCAGGTAGTACCTGAGCATTTCGGCGCAGGCCCGGGCCGCCACCCCGGCGGTGCCCTGGCCGACGAAGAAGACCCGCCGCAGCCTGGCATCGGCCAGGGCCCGGCTTACGGCAGGTGGGAAAGTCCGGTCGTCCAGGACCACCTGGCAGCAGTCCGAAGCGCCGGGGCAGAGTTTCCAGCGGTTGTGCAGGGTGCGGGCCACGGACAGGGGGGCCTCGTTGATCTCCTTGAGAAAATAGTGGGCAAACCCCTGGCGGTCCACGTCGCGCGAGGTGATGGTGGTCTGCTTGACCTGGGCCTCGTCCAGGTCAAGGGGGGTGCCGTCATAGGCCATGGCGTGAATTCCTGCCAATCCTCCCCCGCGGCGGCCGTCGAGCACGAAGATCTGCCCCTGGACCGGCCCTCCGGGGCCCTGGCAAATCCGTTCGCCGTCAAGCTTAAGGTAGCGGTCGGTGACTTCCACCAGCCCGTAGAGCTCACTGGTGGACAGATACACGTCTTCGCCCAGCCCGACGAAAATCGCCTGGCCGCTGCCGCGCTGGGCCAGGAACAGGCACCCCGGAGCGAGGTCCGTGTGCAGGGCAATGGCATGGGAGCCCTCGAAGTCGTTGACCGCCCGCCGGAAGGCTTCCTCCACGCCGAGGCCCTGCTCGAGGTAATACGCCACCTGCAGCGGAATGATCTTGGTATCCGAGGTGATATCGGCGGGGATGGCGCCGCAGCGGGTCTCGTAGTCCCGGCGCAGCTGCCGGTAGTTGTCGATGTCGCCGTTGAGGCAAGCGTGGATGATCGCCTCGGCCCCGGCGGGCCGGCCCACGATGCCGTTGTCCACCGGGTGGCAGTTGGCCTCGGTGATGGCCCCCACCGAGGCCCAGCGGGTGTGGGCCGAGATGGTGGCCCTGATGCCGGGGACGGCCACGAGCCGGTGCAACATCGCATCGTCCCGGATGGCCTCGCGCAGGCAGCGGATGTTGTCGCCCAGGGAGCCGATCTCTGCGGCGACCTTGTAGACCAGGCTGACGGCGGCCGCCTCTTTGGTCCGGCGGACGCTGATGCCGCCGTGGCGCAGGGTTTCGCCGCTTTGGCGCTGCCGAAACGCATCCTCGAGGCCATCCCGGGCCAAGGCCCGGCCAAAGGCGGCATACCCGTCGCCCGTCAGGTTGAACAGCAGCGACACCCCGGCCGAATCCCGTCCCCTAACCTCGAGACGCTCGAGACTGTTGAGCGCCGTGTTGAGGTTCTGATAGATCTGGAGAGCCTCGGGCGTCGGCGGGGGCTGCCGGGGCGTCATCAGTTCGGCCACGCGATCGATGTTGGCCAACACCTCCCGCTCCAGGCACCAGGCGGCGTCCTTGAAACGCTCCAGGCGGCCGGTGAGACGATCCACCAAGACGGTGTCGAAGCGTCCTGCCAGCGTTTCCAGGGCTCGGCTTCCGTCCGCCGCGGCGTCACCGAGCCGCCGGGCAAAGTGTTCCAGGCGCCGGCGGACCGCCGGCTGGGTGAAGATGGTGTAAAACATGCCGCTGGTCTTGAGGCGCCGCACGGCACCCAAGAGGGTTTCCACGGTCTCGTGGCCGCCGAGAAACCCTGCCTCAGGCCCGACGCCCCCCTCCGCCTCGGCGCTGGTCGCCGCCGTCACGGCCGTCTCCAGCCCCTCCATGTCCACGGGCCGGGCCTCCGGACGCCTGATGGTGACGATGCCGGCCAGCCCGCAGCAGATCAAGCTGGGCTGAAACGGGAACAGGACCACGACGCTGCGGCTCGGATGAACCGGCGCACGGCCCAGGTAGACCGGGGTGCCGGCCAGGCGGCTGATCATCTTGGCGCACCGGGCCAGCGCCGATCCCAGCCACAAGCCAGGCTCGATCGATTTCCACGACATGGATTCCTCCGCCGCCACCGCGCTTGGCGCGGGAAGACAATTCATAAAGCCCGCCGGACACGCTATCGTTGCCCTCGGCGGGCTATCGCGCGGCTACATCCGCCGATAGAGATCACGGATGCGCTCGCGGGTCATTTTTTCACGCCAGTCGGGCCCCAGGGCGTTCTCCCACAACGGCGCCAGCACCAACGCCACGTCGACCATCTTCTCGAGCTTCTCGTCGGGCAAATCGG